>JBIQKQ010000131.1:0-9502 GCA_044506365.1 Hyphomicrobiales bacterium | reverse complement strand
CGCCTGCGAACAGGTCGCTCACCGTGAGCGAGGCCGGCGCGAATATGCCTTTTGTCAATTGCGCCGACTGATAGGCGTTGTTGAGCGTGTCGCCCAGGATCACCAGCACCGTGGACGGCGGAATGATCTGCGCCAGCGTCGCGGAGGCGGCGACAACGCCTGCAGCAAGCCGCGGATCGTAACCGTGGCGGAGCATCGCCGGCAGCACGATCAGCCCCATGGTCGCAGCAGTCGCCCCAACGATCCCCGTTGATGCGGCAAGCAAGGCTCCGACAAGAACGACGGCGATAGCGAGGCCACCGCGCAGCGTGCCGAACAATCGGCCGATGTTCTCCAGAAGGTCTTCTGCGATGCGCGAGCGTTCGAGCATCACGCCCATGAAGATGAAGAGCGGGATGGCGAGAAGCACCTCGCTCGTCATCACGCCATAAATGCGTTGCGGCAGCGCTCCGAGGAATCCGAATCTGAAGAGGTCAAGCGCGCTGCCTGCCGTCGCAAAGACGAGCGACATCCCGCCAAGGGTGAAGGCAACCGGATAGCCGGCGAAGAGCGCCACGCAAACCGCGACGACCAGGAGGATGGCGAAGACTTCAGCCATCGCGTCAGGCCACAGCCCTACCGGAGAGGACGGACCACGCGCGCATGGCCTGCGCCAGCCCTTGAAGGATCAGCATCGCGGCGAAAACCGGAATCAGTGTCTTGAGCACAAACACCAGCGGCAGGCCGCTCGCCTCGCGCGAGCCTTCCATCGTGGCCCATGAGCGCGCGACATAGGGCAGCGAGAACCACAGGATCGCGACCGCGAAAGGGATCAACAGCAGGAGAGCGCCGCATAGATCGACGATCGCCTTGGTGCGCGGACTCGCAGACGTGTAGAAAATGTCGACGCGAACATGACCGTCGTTCTTCAGGGTCCAGGCCGCGACCAGCAGGAACATCGCGGCATGACTGTAGATGATCGATTCCTGCAGCCAAATCGAGCCGATCCCGAACAGGTACCGCAGCACGACAACCGCGAACTGGATCGCCACCACAACGAGGCACAGCCAGGCCGCAGCGCGCCCGATCGTCCTATTCAGCCAATCGATGGCGTCGGCGAGAGCAATCATTCCCGTTCGCTGGTCCACATCGTCATGCCCGCACACCCCGGTCCGCGCTCCTCGCGGCCGCAGTGCAAGCCTTGTCGCGGGCATCCATGTTTTGCAATTGCGCGGCACGAAAGGCGGTCATGGCCGGGATAAGCCCGGCCATCACGGCAGACATCCCCGTACTATAACGGCGACAGGCGCCCTACGCGAACATCCGCTCGCTCACGATATATCCGGTCAGCAGGGCGATCCCGAACACAAGGACCAGCAGAGCCGCAGCGACCTCAAGCCCGCGCAGCATCAGCATGCCAGGGCCTGGGCGGCTCGACGCGAATTTCTGCGCCAGACCGCGGGCGCCGACCGCAAGGCTTGCGATCGCGGCAACGGTGATCGCGGTCCCGAGCCCCATGATGAAAGTGGAGGCGACGCCAGCCCAGAACAGCCCCTGCGCTAAGGCGAAGACGAGCACGAGGATCGCGCCCGAGCATGGCCGCAGGCCGACTGCGACAATCGCCGAGAGCCCGCGCTTCCAGCCGCCCGCGCCGGCAAGCGTCTGCGGCTCCGGCGCATGGGCGTGTCCCCATGCCGAGGCATGGTCGTCGTGATCGTGATGATGATGCGCGCTGCAGGCAGCGCCATGCTTGTGATCATGGACGTGCGGATGCGCGTTAGCGTGACTGTGCTTGTGCGCATGGCCATGACAAGAGACGTGACCATGGTCGTGCTTATGGTCATGGCCATGACGCGCGTGGCCGTGCGCCTCCGCTCCGGCGCGGTATTTCTTCCACGCGGAAATGAGCACGCGCCCCTTGACCCACAGAAGCCGCGCGCCAAGCAGCGCGATCAGGCTGTAGCTGATCACCTCGATCCACCACACGGTGCCGTCCATGGTGCGGCGGGTGGCGCCGAGCAGCACGGCCGCGACGCCCACAATCGCCACCGCGACCAGCGCCTGCAGCAGTGCCGAGGCGAAGGACAGCACCACGCCACGCCACCACGTCTCGCCATTGGCGACGACATAGGACGAGATCACCGCCTTGCCGTGACCGGGCCCCGCCGCATGAAACACGCCATAGGCGAAGGACAGCGCCAGCAGACCCCATACCGCGCTGCCGTCCTTCTTGGCGGCCCGGATCGCGCCGGACAATCCGCGATAGAATTCGGACTGTTTCGCGAGCAGCCAGCCGACGATGCCGTCCGGCCCAGCAGGAGGCGCCGTGCGTGGCGCGCCAAACGGGTTGCCCTGCGCGAAAGCGGGATCGTTCGCGGCCGTCACCGCCAGCGCGGCGGCAGCCACGACGCCGATGACAAGCCAGGTATCATGGCGCGGCCGGCGGCCTGTCAGCATTTCACGCCGATCTTGTTGGCGAATTGCGCGCCGAAGGGATTGTTCGGATCGGGCCGGGCGAAGATCGATTCGCTCAGCGATTTCGCCTGGGTCTCGTCGCCGAGCTTCACGGTCGAGAGCTTGCAAGAGGCCGGCGCATTTTTCAGCGTGATCGGCTCCTTCTCGGCGAATTCGAAAGCAACGAAATAGACCGGATCGTAGATTTCCAGATCGACGTCTTTGGTCGCCTCCGGCTTTTTAAGCGGGAGCGTGAAATGCAGCGTGAGCAGGTCGTCCTCCTGTTCGAGGAAATAATCAACCGGCTGCTCGAACTCGGCCTTCTGGCCGTTCATCTTGCCCTGCGTGAAAAAGTCGAATTCCTTGAGCGACGTCACGTTCACTTCCGCGAGCGGCTGCAGTTCCTCGCGGGTGAACTTGCCCTTGTCCTTCGATTCCAGGCCTTGCGTGGCATAGGCTGAAAACATGTCGTCAAAGGTCCAGTGATG
Source organism: Hyphomicrobiales bacterium (assembly GCA_044506365.1). GTDB lineage: Bacteria > Pseudomonadota > Alphaproteobacteria > Rhizobiales > Xanthobacteraceae > Pseudorhodoplanes. The sequence goes on along the minus strand of JBIQKQ010000131.1, from coordinate 6,581 downwards.
CCGGATGCCGGTCATCCGCCCTTCGGCGTCATAGACGATCTCGCTCTTCATCGTGACGTAGACGTGAGGGTGAGCCTGCGCGGCGGGTACCGCGACAGCCAGCGCCAGGATGCCTGCCGAAAGGCCAAGCGCGAGCGAACGTAGAATCGGGGGAATCATGCGGTTCCAGCCGTTGGACGGTTCGCCGGACAATATCACGGAAGGCGGCGGAATGGAGGCGCGGGCTATGGCGTTGCGGTAATTGCTGCCTCGGCCGCGAAGCGCATCCGCTCTTCTCCCCTGCGCCCATGAGCGAAGCGAATGGTGGGGAGGGGGGCGAAAACAATCGGAGATCGAAGTTACCCCGCACCCCGGTTCGCCTCGCTAAGGGACGCGAACCGACCCTCGCCCACCGCTACGCGGGGGGAGGAAAAGAAAAGTGCTTCGCTCCTCACACCCCCTCCGCTCCCGGATCGGCCCTCGGATCGTGCGCGCCTTCCATCGTGCCGTCCGCATGCAGGACCACGGCGCCGGCATGGCCCATGGTGTCGGAGAACGGCTCTTCCAGAACCGCAACGTCGTGACCGGCGGACAGGAGCTGATCGATCAGGTTGCCATCGAACCGGGATTCCATCCGCAGATTGGTAATCGTCGAGCCCCAGGTTCGACCCAGCAGCCAGCGCGGCGCCTCAAGCGCCTCCGGTAGCGGCCGGCGGAACAGCACATGTCGCGCGAAAATCATCCCTTGCGTCTGCGGCTGGCCGTCGCCGCCCATGGTGCCATAGGCCATTACCCGCCCATCCTTGAGCACGGCGAGCGCCGGATTGAGCGTATGGAACGGCAGCCGTCCGGGTTCGAGCGGGTTCAGGGCGTCCTTGTCCAGCGAAAAGCTCGCGCCCCTGTTCTGCATCAGCACGCCGGTGCGCGGCAGTACGCAGCCTGAGCCGAACTCCCAATAGATCGACTGGATGTAGGAGACGACGAGACCAGACGCGTCGGCTGCGCCCATCCAGATCGTGTCGCCCTCGCCATAGGGAGCGGGCCAGCGTGCAGCCTTCCTGCGGTCGATCTTTTCCGCTTCGGCATCGAGGAAAGCCGCGGAGAGATAGCGGTCGAGCGGTTGCTTCATCCGGTTCGGATCGGTGATCGCACGGTCGCGCACGCGGAACGCGCGCTTGGTCGATTCCACCAGGCCGTGGACAAAGTCGAAGCTCTCCGCTTCCGATACGCGCAGGCGCTCGAACAGCGCGAGAATGATCAGCGAAGCGAGACCCTGTGTGGGTGGCGGGGTGTTGTAGAGCGTGCCGCTATTGAGCTGAACCGACAACGGCTCGGTGACATAAGCGCGGTACTTTTCGAGATCGGCGCGGGTCACCGGCGCGCCGATCCGTTCGAGGTCGGCCGCGATCTCGCGCCCGACATCGCCGCGATAGAAATCGTCGAGCCCGGCATTGGCAAGATGGTCGAGCGTTGCGGCGAATGCGGTCTGTTTCATCACCGCGCCTTCCGCCGGCACCTTGCCATCGGCAAGGAAGGTCTGCGCAAAGCCGACCGCCTCGTCCATCTCGGGCAGCTTGTCACGGGTCAGCGCGTGCTGGCTGCGGCTGACGACATATCCCTCGCGGGCCTGTTTGATCGCGGATGCGAGCAGGAGGTCGAGCGGCATTTTGCCGCCGAGCGCTTTGGCGGCCTCGAGCGCCAGCATCCAGCCGCCGATCGCGCCAGGCACGGTGAGCGCCGCAAGCGGCCCGCGCGCCGGGATCGCGTCATAGCCGCGTTCGCGATAGAGCCCGATGGTGGCCCGCGCACCGGCGGGCCCCGGCGCCATCAGAGCGCGCACGCGTCCATTCGGCTCGCGCACCAGCCAGAATCCATCGCCGCCGACATGGTTCATATGCGGATAGACAGCGGCGATCGAGGCCGCCATCGCGACCATCGCCTCGAGCGCGTTGCCGCCATCGGCGAGGATCAGCCGGCCGGCCTCGGCGGCAGCGTGGTGGGGAGCTGCGGCGACGCCGCGGCGATGACCGAAGGTGTGGGTGCTTGTCATTCGATATCCGTCATGCCCGCGCCTGTCGCCGGCATCTCGTCTTGCGGGAGACAAGCACTAAAAGACGCGGATGGCCGGGACAAGCCCGGCCATGTCATCAAGCCCATCAAATCAGCCGAAACGTCAGGCCGGCTGCTTGGCGACCGTGAGCATCCATTGAACGCCGAACTTGTCCTTCAGCATGCCGAAGCTTTGCGCAAAGAAGGTCTCGATCAGCGGCTGAGTGACCTCGCCGCCTGCGGCAAGCGCATTGAATTTCTTTTCGCAATCGGCCTTATTGTCGGCTGCGATCGCGAGCGCAAAGCCTTCGAATTTTGGATTTCCCTGCGCCCATCCGTCGGAGCAGAAGACCGTGCTTTCCCCAAGTCTGAATTCGGCATGCATGATCTTATCCTTGGCGGCCTTCATGCCCTCCTGATCCGGACTTTCGCCAAACCGCATCATCATGCCCGGCGCGACGCCGATTGCCTCCTTGTAGAAATTGAGTGCTTCTTCGCAACGGCCGTCGAAGAAAATGTAGGGTATTACATGCATGGTCGTTGCTCCCTTCTGATATTGCGCGGCTAGGCCTCTCCTGCCGGGGCCGCGTCCACCAGCCCGCGTCGCGCCAGCAGCGCGTCCACACTCGGCAGCTTGCCGCGGAACGCAATATAAGCCTCGTCCGACGCGCGGCGGCCGCCGGCCGCATAGATGTTGTCGCGCAATTTCGCGGCGGTCGCGGGATCGAAGATGTCGCCGGCTTCCTCGAAGGCGCGGAAAGCGTCCGCATCCAGCACCTCCGACCACATGTAGCTGTAATAGGCCGCCGAATAGCTCGATCCGGAAAACACGTGCTGGAAATGCGGCGGGCGGTGCCGCATCACGATCTCCTGCGGCATTCCGATCCTCTCGAGCGTGTCGCGCTCGAATTCCGAAACGTCGAGGGCGTCGGCCGATTGCAGCGAGTGAAACTCGAGATCGACCAGCGCCGACGACACATATTCCAGCGTGGTACAGGCCTGGTTGAAGGTGCGCGCGTCCAGAACCTTGCGCAACAGCTCCTCGGGGATCGGCTCGCCGGTCCGGTAATGCACCGCGAACCGCCGCAGCACCTCCGGCCGCTCAAACCAGTGCTCGTAGAGCTGCGAGGGCAACTCCACGAAGTCGGTGTCGACATTGGTGCCGGAGATGTAGGGATAGGTCACGTCCGACAGCATGCCGTGCAGCGCGTGGCCGAATTCGTGGAACAGCGTGCGCGCATCGTCGTAGCTCAGAAGCGCCGGCCTGCCGTCGGCGCCCTTGTTGAAGTTCATGACATTGACGATCAGCGGGCGGATGTCGCCGGCGAGCCTCTCCTGATCGCGCAGCGAGGTCATCCAGGCGCCGCTGTGCTTGGACGGCCGCGCGAAATAGTCGCCGAAGAACAGCGCGACATCCCTGCCCGCCGAATCGGTCACCTCCCAGGTGCGGACATCGGGATGCCAGGCCGTGATGCCCTTCACTTCCTTGAAATGCAGCCCGAACAGCCTGGTAGCGGTGTCGAATGCCGCCTCGATGATCCGGTCCAGCTGCAGATATTCCTTGATCGCCGCCTCATCGACGTCATGGCGCTGCTTGCGCAGCTTCTCGGCATAGTAGCGCCAGTCCCAGGGCGCGATCCTGAAATTACCGCCCTCGGCCTGCGCCAGCGCCTGCAGGGCGTCACGGTCGGCGAGCGCGCGTTGCAGCGCGCGCGGCCAGACCTCGCCAAGGAGATCGCGCACCGCGCGCGGGGTCTTCGCCATCGAATCGTCCAGGCGGTAATCGGCATAGGTCGGGTAACCGAGCAGCCGGGCGCGCTCAGCCCGCAGCGCCACCATCTCGGCGATGATCGCCTTGTTGTCGGTCGGCCCGCTCTTGTCGCCGCGAGCCATCCAGGCGCGGAACGCCTTCTCGCGCAGGTCGCGGCGCGATGAATATTGCAGGAAGGGCTCAACGCTCGACCGCGACAGCGTGATCACATGCCGTCCGGCAAGTCCGCGTTCCTCAGCCGCCTCGCGCGCGGCCGCACGGACGTAATCCGGCAGGCCGGCGAGATCGTCCTCGGTCTCGAGTTCGATGAAGGTGTCGCGTTCGTCCGCCAGCACATTCTGGCTGAAAGCGGTGCCGAGCGAGGCCAGCCGCTTGCCGATCGCGGCAAGGCGCTCCTTGGCCGCGGGGTCGAGATGCGCGCCGCCGCGCCGGAAATCGGTGTGATAGCGCTCCAGCACCCGCGCCTGTTCGTCGGTGAGGTTAGCGCTCTTGGCCTCACGCATCACCTGATCGACCCGGCGGTAAAGGTCGCCGTTCAGTGCGATCGCGTTGTGATGGGCGGCCAGCCGTGGCGACATTTCGCGCTCGACCGCCTCGATCGCATCGTTGGTGTGAGCGCCGGCCAGCACATAGAACACGTCCGAGACCCGCGCGAGCGCCCGGCCGGAATCTTCCAGCGCGGCGATGGTGTTTTCGAAGGTCGGCGGCTGCGGATTTCCGATGATCCCGGCGATCTCGGCATTATGCTCAGCCATCGCCCGCTCGAAGGCCGGGACGAAATGCGCCGGATCGATCTCGCCAAAGCGGGGAACCTCGAACCGGCCGATCCAGGGCGCGAGCAGCGGGTTTTCGGGCTGGCCGGACGCGCGAGCGGCTGCGGATGGAACAGTCATGCGTAGAAATATCTCGGCTTTTTCAGGAACCCGGCGGGTGAACTCGGTTCGACATGGGGTCTTCCCCGCCCCAATTCCAGCCTTGATCGAGAGCCGCGTTTGGCCGACATTGCGCCGCCATTCAAACCGGACCGATCCATGAACGCCGAAGCCACCACCAAGTCCTCGCCCCCCGCCGGAGGCCGCCGTATCGCGTGGATCAACGTCATGACCGTGGTCAGCGCGGCGATCCTGATCGGAGCCGAGGTGTTCGGTGCGGCCTTTGCCGGAAGCTGGGCGATTGCCAATCTGTTTGGCTTCGACGATCTCATCCGTAGGATCCTGGACGCGATATTCCTCATGATCGGCGCCTACATTATGTTCAGATTCCTGCGCTTTGCGCAGAAGGTCGAACCGTTCTCCCGTTGAGCGGACGACGAACGCTGTCCCGGCCGCCTGCTCGCCGGCCCGAATGAAGGCACGCTCCGGGTCGCGCAATCCGAGGCCGGCCGATCCGCCAGATCGATCCCAAACAACCGAATACGGCAAAGCGTGAGGCGTCGCGCCACCGGAGCGCCGCGGTTGCGTCACGCTTCGCATGCCGTGCCGGATGCCGCAGCGCCTTGGATGTTAACGACTTCGCAATCTCCAAACTTTTCCCGCGACGCGCACGCATACCGCTTGACACTCAGGCTGAATCTACTATTTCGACACCTGCCCAATTTCGCACGTGCCTGTGGTCGCGTGTCGGTCGGTGGGTAGCGGGACAAGAGGCCCGCCAGCCGCCTGGGGAGACCAAAGCTCTCTGTGGAGAGTCTCTCCAAGAAATCTGACCGGCAGCCGGAGGCGAAACCGGCGAACTCAGTTCTCCGCTGAGGACGCGACTTAAAGCAACGACGGAACGGGCTTTTTTGGCTACTGCCGGCTGTCCAAAAGCTGGTCTGGGTACCGAAGAGGCTTGTCCTTCATTGCCAGGTGTGCGGCGGGGTCTCCCCACCAATCCACGGCAGCACTTAGTCGGGTTTTGAATTCCCGCTCGTCGTGACCTCCATCCCACGACAGCGCGGCTTTCATCATCTGGCGCACACCAGGATGCAATTGCACGCATCCACCGGCCGTTTTGGGGAAGACCATGACCGACCGCATCCGCGAATTCCTTCGCAACCGCGTTGAAGACGGGCCCGTGCTGGTCGTCGATCTCGACGTGGTGCGCGACAATTACAACAGCTTCGCCAAGGCGCTGCCGGACAGCCGCGTGTTCTATGCCGTGAAGGCGAATCCGGCGCCGGAAGTGCTGTCGCTGCTGGCCTCGCTGGGCTCCTGCTTCGACACCGCATCGGTCGCCGAGATCGAGATGGTGCTCGCGGCCGGCGCGCCGGCCGATCGCATCTCCTATGGCAACACCATCAAGAAGGAGCGCGACATCGCGCGCGCCTTTGCGCTCGGCGTGCGCCTGTTCGCGGTCGACTGCAAGGCCGAGGTCGAGAAGGTCGCCCGCGCGGCCGCCGGGGCGAAGGTGTTCTGCCGCATCCTGTGCGACGGAGCCGGCGCCGAATGGCCGCTGTCGCGCAAGTTCGGCTGCGAGCCGGCCATGGCCGCTGACGTGCTTGAGCACGCGCACCGTCAGGGCCTTGAGGCCTATGGCGTCTCGTTCCATGTCGGTTCGCAGCAGCGCAACCAGCATGCCTGGGACCGCGCGCTGGCGCAGGCGGCGGCGGTGTTCAAGGAGTGCGGCGAGCGCGGGATCAACCTGTCGATGGTCAATCTCGGCGGCGGCTTCCCGACCAAGTACCTGAAGAACGTGCCGACGGTCCGCTCCTACGGCTCGGCGATCTTCAGGGCGTTGCGCAAGCATTTCGGCAACCGCATCCCGGAGACGATCATCGAGCCGGGCCGCGGCATGGTCGGCA
>JBIQKQ010000130.1:0-9610 GCA_044506365.1 Hyphomicrobiales bacterium | reverse complement strand
GTCGGAGGGGAGCCATGGATCGGCATTCGGCAGCCGCAAGGGCTCGCGATGCGCCGGCCCGCCGAACAGCTCGTTCTGGCCGCTTTCGGCGGCTTCGTGTGCGCGCTGGGCTGCGGACAGTATGGTCTCGACCGCGGCATGGACACGAGCGCGATCCTTGTCGAGCTGATCGAAAGCGCCGGCTGCGGCCAGACTTTCCAGCACCCGCTTGTTCACCGCCCGCGGATTGAGCCGCGAGGCGAAGTCGGTGAGATCGCGGAACGGCCGCTCGCCGCGCGCGGCCACGATCGAATCGACGGCCTGGGCGCCGACGCCCTTGAGCGCTGCAAGCGAATAGAAGATCGTGTTGCCTTCGACCTCGAAGGCGCGGCCCGACCGATTGATCGAGGGCGGCTCCAGCTTGATGCCGAGCCGCTCGGCCTCGCCGCGAAATTCGGCGAGCTTGTCGGTATTGCCCATGTCGAGCGTCATCGACGCCGCCAGGAACTCGACCGGATAATTCGCCTTCATATAGGCGGTCTGATAAGCGACCAGCGCGTAGGCTGCGGCGTGGCTCTTGTTGAAGCCGTATTCGGCAAAGCGTTCCAGCAGGTCGAAAATCGCATCCGCCTGCGATCGATCGACCCCGCGCTCGGTCGCGCCCCGAACGAAGTCCTTGCGCTGCGCCTGCATTTCGCTGCGGATCTTCTTGCCCATGGCGCGGCGCAGGAGATCCGCCTGGCCGAGCGAATAGCCGGCCAGAAGCTGCGCCGCCTGCATCACCTGCTCCTGGTAGACGATGACGCCGAACGTTTCCTTCAGAACCTCCTCGAGCTTCGGATGGATATAGTCCGGCTCCTCGTCGCCATGCTTGCGCGCGCAATAGGTCGGGATATTCGCCATCGGGCCGGGCCGGTACAAGGCGACCAGCGCGATGATGTCTTCGAAGCGGTCCGGCTTCATGTCGAGCAAGGCGCGCCGCATGCCCGCACTTTCGAGCTGGAATATGCCGACCGCTTCCGCCCGGCCGAGAAGTTCGTATGTCTTCTTGTCGTCCAGCGGGATCGACGACAGATCGATCCCGATCCCGCGCCGCTTCAGGAGATCGACCGCGGTCTTGAGCACGGTCAGCGTCTTCAGACCGAGGAAGTCAAATTTCACGAGGCCGGCCGGCTCGACCCATTTCATGTTGAACTGGGTGACCGGCATGTCGGATTTCGGATCGCGGTAGAGCGGCACAAGCTCCGACAATGGCCGGTCGCCGATCACAATGCCGGCGGCATGGGTCGACGCATGCCGCGTCAGCCCTTCCAGCTTGCGGGCGATGTCGAATGCGCGCCTCACCGTCGGGTTGGCATCGCGCTCGGCCTGCAGCTTCGGCTCATCCTCGATGGCGCGCGCCAGCGTCACCGGATTGGCCGGGTTCTGCGGCACCAGCTTGCACAGCTTGTCGACCTGCCCGTAAGGCATTTCCAGCACGCGGCCGACGTCACGCAAGACGCCGCGCGCCTGCAGGGTGCCGAAGGTGATGATCTGCGCGACCTGATCGCGACCGTAGCGATCCTGCACATATCGGATCACCTCGTCGCGCCGGTCCTGGCAGAAGTCGATGTCGAAGTCGGGCATCGAGACGCGCTCCGGATTGAGGAAGCGCTCGAACAGGAGCCCGAAGCGGATCGGATCGAGATCGGTGATGGTCAGCGAATAGGCCACCAATGAGCCGGCGCCCGAGCCGCGGCCCGGCCCGACCGGAATGTCATGCGATTTCGCCCACTGGATGAAGTCGGCGACGATCAGGAAGTAGCCGGGATATTTCATGCGCTCGATGACATCGAGCTCGAACGAAAGTCGCGCGTCGTAATCCTCGCGCGTCGCATGCGGGGCAAGGCCATGGAGCGCGATCCTGCGCTCAAGCCCCGCCTGCGCGCGCTTGCGCAATTCCGCGCTCTCGTCCGCGTCGCCGGCTGTGAAGCGCGGCAGGATCGGCTTCGAGGTCCGCGGCCGATACGCGCAGCGCTGCGCGACTTCGACGGAGTTGGCGATCGCCTCCGGCATGTCCGAGAACAGCGTCGCCATCTCCCTGCGGCTCTTGAAATAATGCTGCGGCGTCAGCTGGCGCCGGTCGGTTTCGGCGATCAGCCGGCCTTCCGCAATACAGATCAGCGCGTCATGCGATTCGTAGTCTTCCGGTGTTGCGAAGAATGGCTCGTTGGTCGCCACCAGCGGCAGCGATCGCGCATAGGCGATGTCGATCAGATGCGGTTCGACGGCGCGCTCGGCAGCAAGCTCATGACGCTGCAATTCCACATAGAGCCGATCGCCGAACAGGTCGCACAGCCGGGCGGCGCGCGCCTGCGCAAGCTCGAGCTGCCCGGCCGCGATCGCCTGATCGAGCGCCCCGCCCGGCCCGCCGGTCAAAGCGATCAAGCCACGGGTTCCCGCTTCCAGCCAGGCGGCAGGAATATGCGGCGGCTCGTTGCTGGGCGATTCGAGAAAGGCGCGAGAGGACAGCGTCATCAGCTGCCGGTAACCCTCCTCATGCGCGGCAAGCAGTACGATGCGCGGCAGCGCCCGGTTGTGTGACGGATTGCGAGGGTCGCGGGGCTGGTCGGCGAAATCGATGGAAAAGCAGCAGCCGACGATCGGCTGGATTCCAGCGGAAGCGAGCTTTTCGGAGAATTCCAGCGCGCCGAACATGTTGCCGGTGTCGGTCAGCGCCAGCGCGGGCTGCCGGTCGGCCTTGGCGAGTTCGGCCAGCTTGCCGATCTTGAGGGCACCCTCGAGCAGCGAATAGGACGAGTGCACATGCAGGTGCACGAAGGGTGCATCCGACACCGGAAGCCTCACGAATCTGTCTGACTGGTCGGGGCTATGGTGCGGAGCGCCGATCGGCAAGTCCACCGTCAATGCGGCAGACCCATCCTGCGCGCCCGTTTTCCCCAAGGCCCTTTGAGGCTCATGACCCGTGGGCGCATCTCGAAGGGTGTATTCTCCGTGGCGTATTCCCGAGGCCATCAGGCCACCAGGCTGCTCTGGGTCAACGGCGCTCACCGTCAGGAAGCAGCCGGGCCCCACCTACGCGACGCTACCCGAATGGGTGCCCGGCCGAAACCGCGTCCTTTTCTCCCGCGGACGCAACAAACGCATGACGCCACTCACTGGTACAGGCCAGATTTTCTGGCGCTTACAACCCGCCGAGCACCTGAGCCCAGATCGCGATCATTCCGAGAAAAAGCGACAGCGAGGCCAGCGCGGCGGCCTCCTCCACGACAGCGCGAAACATTGGTTGCTCCCCTGTCTCCGACCCACAGGCCAAAAAGAACATAGAGAGAACATAGTTCTGTTTTTGTTCCAGGTCAAGCGGATCTTTCACAGCGCAAGCCGGGCCCGCGGGTCGCGTTCGGGAGAATGAGGGCGTCGAGGGAATTCGGTTCTCCCGGAATCGGCAACGGCTCGCTGGCATCGACGGCGAAGACGGGCCATCCGGCAGATGCGACAATCTAACGGTTCCGGGAACGGCATGGCGCGCGCGATGCCGGCCACGCGAAACCACCTCGGTCAGACGTTCTAATGCTCCCCGCGCCGACCGTTTGCGTGACCCTGAGACATCCGATCGACGGCCGCGATCCCGATCGCGGATAGGATGAACACGATATGGATGATGGTCTGCCACATGACACCGGCCTCGGTGTAATTGGCCTTGTCACTGCCGAGATTTCCGGCCTCGATGAACGTGCGCAAGAGATGGATCGAGGAAATGCCAATGATCGCCATCGCCAGCTTGATCTTCAGCACGCTGGCATTGACGTGGCTCAGCCATTCCGGCTGATCCGGATGGCCCTGCAGTCGCAGCCGCGACACGAAGGTCTCGTAGCCGCCGACGATCACCATCACCAGCAGGTTCGAAATCATCACCACGTCGATCAGACCGAGGACCATCAGCATGATCTGCTGCTCGGTGAAATCCATCGCGTGCTGCGTCAGGTGCCACAGCTCCTTCAGGAACAGGACAACATAGACGCCCTGGGCGACAATCAGGCCGAGATAGAGCGGCAGCTGCAGCCAGCGTGATCCGAAGATGAGAGTTGGCAAAGGCCGCAGCTCCCGGCCGGCAACGTCGACGGCTTTCGATGATTCAGTCATGACTCGTCATGGTTGGAGGTTCGGAGATTGCAGGGCAAGGGTTGGCAAATTAGGAATGCCGGACGCCGTTTCAATACCCGCCTTTATGTAATCGGTAAGCTTCGGTCGGGATCGGAGTTTCACTCCAACTCCACCACCACGCCCTCGCGGATGGTCACGCGACGGTCCATGCGCCGCGCGAGGTCGAGATTGTGGGTGGCAATGATCGCCGCGAGCCCCGATGCGCTCACGAGCTGGCGCAGCGTCTCGAAGACGTGGTCCGCAGTATGCGGATCGAGATTGCCCGTCGGCTCGTCGGCGAGCAGGATACGCGGTGCATTGGCGACCGCGCGTGCGATGGCCACCCGCTGCTGTTCGCCGCCGGACAACTCGGCCGGCCTGTGTTCCAGCCGCGCCTTGAGTCCGAGATAGGAGAGCAACTCGCCCGCCCGCTTGCGCGCTTCCGCGCGCGTCAGGCCGCGGATCATCTGCGGCAGCATCACATTCTCGACCGCGGAAAATTCCGGCAGCAGATGGTGCGCCTGATAGACGAAGCCCATTTCGACGCGGCGGATCGCGGTACGTTCCGCATCCGAGAGATTAGACGTGGGGCGGCCATCGACAAAGACTTCGCCGCCATCGGGATGTTCGAGCAGGCCGGCGATATGCAGAAGCGTCGACTTGCCGGCGCCGGACGGCGCGATCAGGGCAATCGACTGTCCAAGCCAGCAGCCCAGCTCCGCGCCGCGCAGGATGGTCAGTTCGGCCTCGCCCTGCTGGTAGCGGCGCTGCACGGCGTTCAGATACAGCACCGGGCCTTGGGCGGGCCGCGCGCCGGCTGCGTTATCGTCCGCCATCACATGCTCATTCATAGCGGAGCGCCTCGACCGGATCGAGGCGGGCCGCCCGCCAGGACGGATACAGCGTCGCTGCAAGCGACATAGCGAGCGCGATGACGATCACTGCCGTGGTCTCGCCGGCGTCGATCTCGGCCGGCAGGCGCGACAGGAAATACAGTTCGGGCGCGAATACCTCGCGCGAGGTCAGCCAGGATACGAATTGCCGGAGCGACTCGATGTTCGCGCAGACAATCACGCCGACAAGAAATCCAAGGGTGGTTCCGACCACCCCGATCGATGCTCCAGTGATCAGGAAGACGCGCATGATCGCGCCTTGCGTCGCACCCATGGTGCGCAGAATGGCGATGTCGCGCCCCTTGTCCTTCACCAGCATGAACAGGCCGGAAATGATGTTGAGCACCGCCACCAGTACGATCAGCGACAGAATCAGTGCCATGACGTTGCGCTCGACCTGCAGCGCGTTGAAGAAGGTGGCGTTGCGCTGGGTCCAGTCGGTGATGAAAATCGGACGCTCGGCTGCCTTGGTCAGCAGCGTGCGGAATTCACGATAGCTGTCCGGCCGGTCGATATAGACTTCGATGGCCGTCACGTCGCCCGCGCGATTGAAATAGGCCTGCGATTCTGCGAGCGGCATGAATACGAAATTCGAATCGTATTCCGACATGCCGATTTCGTAGACTCCCGCGATCCGGTAGGTCTTGATGCGTGGCGTCGTGCCCATCGGCGTGACGGCGCCACGCGGCGCGACCAGGGTGGCATTGTCGCCCGCGCGCACCGATAAAGCGTCGGCCAGCCGCTTGCCGATGATGATCCCCTGCCCTTCATCGAAGCCGTCCAGCGTACCCTGCTTCAGATTCGCGGAGATCGAGGCCTGCTTGTCGAGATCGGCGGCGCGCATGCCCCGTACGCCGACGCCGGTCGAGTGGAACGGGGACGAGATCAGGGCCTGACCGTCGACCATCGGCGCGGCAAGCCGCACCCCCGGCACGCCGCTGAGCCGCGCGGCCAGTTCCTTCCAATCGGTCAGCGGCGATTCCAGCGGCTGCACCAACAGATGGCCGTTCATGCCGAGGATCTTTTCGAGCAGTTCCTTGCGGAACCCGTTCATCACCGCCATCACGATGATCAGCGTCGCAACGCCAAGCATGATCCCGAGAAAGGAAATACTGGCGATGACGGATATGAATCCCTCCTTCCGCCGCGCTCTCAGATAGCGCAGCGAAAGCATCCACTCGAAGGCTGCAAAGGGACGCGTCGCGGTGGGTTCGCTCATTCAGACTCCTGAACCTGCGGATTTCACCAGATTCTGACCAATTCAAGCCACCGCGATTTGCCGAGCCAGCGGCAGCATACACAAATTCGTGGGGACAGTTTGCCCGCCGGTGATGTGGTCGGCTCGCTCGCGAGGCCTATTGCCTTCATCCGAACCGGTTCAATATTTCATCCGGGCTCAGCATCTCACGGCTGCCATCGGATCGCCGCTTAAGTTCGACCTGTCCGGCGGCAAGACCCTTGGGACCAACGACCACCTGCCAGGGAATCCCGATCAGGTCCGCGGTCGCGAATTTGGAACCCGGACGTTCGTCGAGATCGTGATAGAGCGTATCGACGCCGCGCGCCCGCAGCCCGGCATAAAGCGTCTCGCAAGCGGCGTCCGTCGCAGCATCTCCCTGCTTCAGATTGAGGATCGTCACCCTGTATGGGGCGACGCTTTCGGGCCAGATGATTCCCGCATCGTCGTGAGACGCTTCGATAATGGCGGCGACAAGGCGCGATGGGCCGATGCCGTAGGAACCCATATGCACCGGATGCTCGGCGCCGTCGGGCCCGGTCACCAGCGCCTTCATCGGCTCGGAATATTTGGTGCCGAAGTAGAAGATGTGCCCCACTTCGATACCGCGAGCGGAGACGCGCGAGGCTTCCGCCAAGGCTTCGAATGCTGCGGCATCGTGCTTTTCCGAGGTGGCTGCGTATAGCCTCGTCCAGTGATCCACCGTCGCCTGCAGGCCGGCAACGTCGTCAAAATCGACGTTCTCGTCCGGCACTTCGAAATCGAGATAGTCGCGGTGGCAGAACACTTCGCTTTCGCCGGTCGACGCCAGGATGATGAATTCGTGGCTGAGATTTCCGCCGATCGGTCCGGTTTCCGCGACCATCGGGATCGCTTTCAGCCCCATGCGCGCGAAGGTGCGCAGATAGGCGACGAACATCTTGTTGTAGGAGTGGCGTGCCCCGGCCTGGTCGAGGTCGAAGGAGTAAGCGTCCTTCATCAGGAATTCGCGCCCACGCATCAGCCCGAAGCGCGGCCGCACCTCGTCACGGAATTTCCACTGGATATGATAGAGGTTGAGCGGAAGATCGCGGTAAGAGCGCACATAGGCACGGAAGATGTCGGTGATCATCTCCTCGTTGGTCGGACCGTACAGCATTTCGCGCTGGTGCCGGTCCTTGATCCGCAGCATCTCCTTCCCGTAGGCGTCGTACCGGCCGCTCTCGCGCCACAGCTCCGCGCTCTGGATTGTCGGCATCAGCAATTCGATCGCTCCGGCGCGGTTCTGCTCTTCCCGCACGATGTCGCAAATCTTGTCCAGGACGCGTAACCCGAGCGGCAGGAAGGCATAGATGCCTGCAGCCTCCTGCCGTAGCATGCCGGCCCGCAGCATCAGCCGGTGCGAGACGATTTCGGCCTCTTTCGGTGTTTCGCGCAGGATCGGAAGGAAATACCGCGACAGTCGCATTGTTTTCTTTCGGGAATCGGCCAGGTTCGGCGCCGCGGTGACTGAAACCGGATCGTGCGCGAAAAAACAAGGCTCGTGCGAAAACCCCGCCACGGATGCGGGGTGCGGGAGCCCTTGCCGTGTGCCCCAAAGATGCTATAGCTGGTGCCTACACGTTGGGCTGCGCCTGCCCAACTGGTCCAAGTCTCGGGAGGATCGCGAGCGCCAAACGCGCCGCCGACGCTTCGAAACAGCCAAAATCACACGCCGGAAGCGTTGCAACGATTTTGAGCAGGGCGGTGGCCCTGCTTTTTTTCGTTGCAGCCGACGCGCAGAAAAGTGCGCCGGACGACCTCTATCGGGGAGGGGGTGCAGGTCGTCCGACGCGTCCCGCAGCCGACGGGCGACTGCTGACTTGCCCAACGAACGGGCGCGCGAAATGTTCCGCCGTCCGGTTAAAGCCTTGGCGGGTAACTGTCCCGGCCGAAGGTCCATTCCGGGTAGAAGTGGCCATTCTCGCCGAGCAAACATACCTCGGCATTCTCGCCCTTCGCCTCCCCAAGGCGCTGCGCTGCGTCCACCGCGAACATCAACGCTTCCTGCCGCGTCTGATACGGCCCGAAATCCGCGTCGGCGTATCGGATGGCCCAGCCCTCGGCGGTCTGCATGATGAAATAGCGGGCATTTGGCATGGCTGTCCCCGTCATTGCGAGGAGATAACCAAGCCTCCGAGGCTCAGGTTCCAGCCTACCGGCGCGTGAATCAGAATCGCGCGGGCGGTCGCCCCAGCCCCGGAATGTCGTCAAGGCCGATCAAGCGATAGGCGTAAGCGATTGCAATCACAGCAAAAATGGCAGCGGATACGAGCGTCGTCCAGATTACCTTTTGGAACATCCGGTGCAGCACCGGGGCGCCCGGATCGGTGCCGGGCTCGGTCTCGGCTTCATGCTGCGATTTCACCCCGAACGGCAGGACCGCGAACAGCGTGATCCACCAGATCAGGAAATAGATCGCGATACCCGTGGTCCACTTCATGCTCGAAGAACTGCGTTAGAAGACCGATCCTCGTCAATCCGAAAGCGCCGAGCGCCCTGCTCAGGCCTGTTCGAGTTCGACGAGCGTTCCCAGAAAATCCTTCGGGTGCAGGAACAGCACCGGCTTGCCATGCGCCCCGATTTTCGGTTCGCCGCTTCCCAGCACCCGCGCCCCGCGCGCCTTCAGCGCGTCGCGCGCGGCGATGATGTCGTCCACTTCGTAGCAGATATGGTGAATGCCGCCATCCGGATGGCGCTCCAGGAATTTCGCGATCGGCGAATCCGCCCCGAGCGGTTCGAGCAGTTCGATCTTCGTATTCGGCAAGGTGATGAACACCGTCGTGACGCCGTGTTCGTGCTGCGGCACCTGCTCGGACACCTGCGCACCCAGCGTCGTGCGATAGACCTCCGAAGCCTTCGCGATGTCGCGAACGGCGATCGCCACATGGTTCAATCGACCGATCATGATGCGATCATACCGTAAGAACGTGGACGTAACAGATCGGCTTCTTGCCCCATTGCTGGGCCAACGCCCCGCGCACGCCTCGCCTCACCGCCTCCGCAACGCCGTCGGGATCGCGCCGTCGCGGCTTCGGCAGGCTCTCGAAGGTATCGTGCACGGCGTCAAGCGCGACATCGGCCAGCGGCAGGCCATCCTTGCCGCGTTCGGGGATGCCGAGCAATTCGACTTCGGGATCGGCCGCGAGTACGCCCTTTTCGGTCAGCGCCAGCGCCACTGTGACCATTCCGACAAAGCTCAGGCGCCGTCGGTCGGCAATGGTGCGGCTTTCGGCGGGGACCAGCACCGCGCCGTCCTTGTAGACGCGCCCATGCGGAACCTCATCCACGATGCCGGGAGCGCCGGGCGCAAGCGCGATCATGTCGCCATTGCGGCAAC
>JBIQKQ010000129.1:0-9910 GCA_044506365.1 Hyphomicrobiales bacterium | reverse complement strand
GCTCCAGCCGGCGCAGCAATTGCTCGACATTGAGTCCGGTCAAGGCACCCTTGGAGCCGGTCAATGTGGCGTCCCCGTCCAGCGTGCGGGTGAGTGCATAGACGCTTTGGCCCGTGCCCTCGAGCGATATCGTCAGATCGCCTTTGCCTTCGATCCGTCTGACCCCGAACAATTCGCCGATGCAGCGCTCGAGGTTGACGCCGTCGAATTGAAGCTGCGAGGCGAAGGTGATGCCGTGTTCGGATTTGGCCAGACCGACGCTGCCGCGGATCACGCCGCCAAAGCCGCGTGCTTCGCCGATCGTGACGCCCAACTTGCCGGCGCGCAGATTGGTGGCGATCGCCGTTCGACCGAGGGTGGTCGATCCGATCGTGACTTTGCCGGCGGACAGCCGCATGTCTAGATCGGCGGTCGCGAGACCGTCAACGTCGAGCCGCGAGCGGTTCCATTCGCGCTCGACGGCAGTCAGCAACCGCACCGTCGATACGTATGGCGTAAGGTCGAGATGATCGACCGCGAGGGTGCCTTGCAAGGTCTGCCGGCCATCGGCCGCGAAGGTGAGGACGCCCTCGGCGACATTGCCGTCCAGTTCGAGATTGACCTGCGATAAGGCGATCGTGCCGCCGACCACGTTGGTCTGCGCTTTGAGCGACAGCCGCTCGAAGCCGCCGCCCGGCAGCGGCTTCTTGCCGAGCCAGACCAACGCGCGGCGAAGCGAGGCGGAATCGGCGGAGGTCGCGCCCTCGATTTTCAGGGTCGGGCGGGTGGCAATGGCGCCGTCGAAGGTGAATTTGAGCGGCGCACCGGACATCCGCAGTTTCAACGCGGAGCGCTCGCCCTGCAGGGCGGCGGCGAAATTGGCGAGCGTGGCTCCGATTTCGAGAGTCTCACCACGATAGCGTACGCTTCCCGTCACGGCGAAGCTGCGCGAGATGGCCGGCCAGGCGAGCGACAGGTCGGCGTCCGAAACATACTCGTAGATGTTGCGGAACTCGTCGCGCACGACCAAGGTGCCGTTGCTGATCCGAATTTCGGAGAAGGTCGGTGCTTCAGGCTCCTCGGTGCGTCCGAGCGAACGGAGCAGCCCTCTCCAGTTGGAACGGCCGCGTTCGTCCACCGCCACCACAATGCGCGGCGCCGCGAGCGTGACGTCGGCGACATCGATTCGTCCCGCCAGCAGCGGCAGGAAACTGAGACGGGCCACCAGCCGCGCCGCCTGAAGGGGCGGTTCGCCCTCTCCCTCGCCGAGCGCGACATCGGTCAGCGTGACCTGGCCATACGGAAAGAGCGACACCGATACATCGCCGCGCAGCTGCGGATCGAGGCCGGTGGCGGCGCGAATCTCGGACTTCACGGCCTCCCGGACCTGATCCTTCGGAATCAGGAAGGAGACCACGGCGAGCGCCCCGAACACGCCCACAATCAGGGCGCCTACCGCGAGAGCCAGGCGTTTGAAGCCAGTGACCGCTGACAACGTCATTTTTCCGGTTTCGAGGCGGCCAAACTATACGGGCCATGGGTCGGACGGCGCAACCTTGCGCCAATCCAAGAAGCATCCGTCTGTGACGCTTTCGTGGCCTGCCATCGGATGCTCCACTGCGCTATGTGTGTGGTGTATGGGGGAGCCGGGTAAACGTGTAGGCCGGAGGGGGATTTGATGAACGATGCACCGCTATGGGCGCCCAGCCCGGAGCGCGCGGCCGCGACGCAGATCATGGATTTCATGGGGCAGGTCAACGCCCGCCACGGCCTTTCATTGCAGTCCTACAAGGAATTGCATGCCTGGTCTGTCGCTGATCCGGCCCTGTTCTGGCAGATGGTCTGGGATTATTGCGGTGTGATCGGCGACCAGGGCGCGTCCTCTGGTGCCCGGCTCCTGATCGACGGCGACAAGATGCCGGGCGCGCGGTTTTTTCCGGATGCGCAGCTCAACTTCGCCGAGAATCTCCTGCGCCGGACCGGGCCGGGCGAGGCGATGGTATTTCGCGGCGAGGACAAGGCGTCCTACCGCTGGTCATGGGACGATCTGCACGCCTTTGTCTCGCGCGCGCAGCAGGCGCTCGCAGCCGCGGGTGTCGGCAAGGGCGATCGCGTCGCGGCCATGCTACCGAACCTGCCCGAATCGGTCGGGCTGATGCTGGCGGTCACGTCGCTCGGTGCGATCTGGTCGAGCTGTTCGCCGGACTTCGGCGAGCGCGGCGTGCTCGACCGATTCGGCCAGATCGAACCGAAGCTGTTCATCGCGGTGGACGGCTATTGGTACAATGGCAAGCGCATCGATCTCACCGAGCGGCTGACGGCGGTCGCGAACCAGCTGCCGACCGCGCAGAAAGTGGTCATCGTTCCCTATCTCAAGACCGCCGATGCGGTCGCCGCCGCGGTGCCGCGGGCAACCACCCTCGATGCCTTCCTGAAGGACTTCGCCGCGGAGCCGGTCACGTTCACGCGCGTCCCGTTCAATCACCCCGTCTATATCCTCTATTCGTCCGGCACCACCGGCGTGCCCAAATGCATCGTGCATGGCGGCGGCGGCACGCTGCTGCAGCACCTGAAGGAATTGCGCCTGCAGAGCGACGTACGCGAGGGCGATCGCGTCTTCTATTTCACGACGCTCGGCTGGATGATGTGGAACTGGCTGGTGTCCGCCATCGGTGCCGGCGCCACCCTCATCCTGTGGGACGGCTCGCCGTTCGCGCCCAAGCCCGACGCGCTGTTCGACTATGCACAGGACGAGAAGATCACCCTGTTCGGCACATCCGCGAAATATATCGACGCCTGCAAGAAAGCCGGCCTGAGCCCGGCAAAGACGCACGATCTGTCGTCGGTGCGCGTGATGACCTCGACCGGTTCGCCGCTCGCAGCCGAAAGCTTCGACTACGTCTATTCCGACATCAAGAAGGACCTGCATCTCGCCTCGATCTCGGGCGGCACCGACATCGTCTCGTGCTTCGTGCTGGGCGACCCCACCGCACCGGTTTACCGCGGCGAGATTCAGGCAGCCGGCCTCGGCATGGCCGTCGATGTCTGGTCGGATGACGGCAAGCACATCGAACAGGAAAAGGGCGAACTGGTCTGCGTGAAGCCCTTCCCCTCAATGCCGGTGATGTTCTGGAACGACCCGGAGGGGAAGAAATACCACGCGGCCTATTTCGAGCGCTTCCCGAATGTCTGGTGCCACGGCGATTTCGCCGAATGGACGAAACATGGCGGGCTGATCATTCACGGCCGCTCGGACGCGACCCTCAATCCCGGCGGCGTTCGCATCGGCACCGCCGAAATCTATGCGCAGGTCGAGCAGATCCCTGACGTGCTGGAGGCAATCGCCATCGGCCAGGATTTCGATGGCGATGTGCGGGTGATCCTGTTCGTGCGGCTCAAGGATGGCGTCATCCTCGACGACGCCTTGCGCGACACCATCCGCAAGAAGATCCGGACCGGCGCTTCGCCGCGCCATGTGCCGGCGAAGATCATCCAGGTCACCGACATCCCGCGCACCAAGTCCGGCAAGATCACCGAGCTTGCGGTGCGCGACGTCGTGCACGGCCGTCCGGTGAAGAACACCGAAGCACTCGCCAATCCCGAGGCGCTCAAGCTCTATGAAGGGATTGCCGAATTGCAGACGTGAGTGTCGATCCACGGATCGCAAGAAGAGCCCTCGCGCTCGTTTGAGCATGTCGTCCTGCAATGCCGGACAGGCCTCGCGTTGCGGGGCTCGCGGTGCCGAAAATGTGATGCGCGCGCGTCCTCGCCTCGCCTTCCGGAAGGCGCGTTTGCAAGCTCATTATCTGCCCGGGTGGAAGCTATCGGCACGAGCGCCGATACGGCGTCGTGCCTGAACCTCAGGAGGGTTCGATGCATGGCAAGACACTCGGCAAGACACTCGTGACGATTGCCGCCGTCCTGTTTGCCGCCGCGGTCCCGCAGACTGCATCGGCATCGCCGCTCGGCGGCGCCGCAGCAACGGCGATGGCGGACAGCCAGCTGCCCGTCGAACGTGTCCACTATTACGGCTACCGCGGCTATGGTGGATATTACGGCGGCTACGGGCGAGGCTATTACGGGGGCTACGGACGTGGCTATTACGGCGGGTATGGCCGCGGATATTACGGACGCGGATATTACGGCGGCTATCGCTATTACTGACCCGTCGGATCCTTGCGGTTCAGACAACCATCGGCCATCGCAGCGGTGGAAGGGGCGAACGAACCGTTCAATGCGTACCGGCCCCGCATCTCCAGCGGGGCCTTTTCCAGGGATGCAGAGCGTTCGGCAATGCGCCGGACGCCGTATCCGTCTTACGCCGCCTGCTTCGCCGCATTGACGCTTCGCACGAAGTCCAGAAGCTGCGCGTTGAATGCGCCCGTCTCCTCGACCATTGGCATGTGCGCGCTGTTCTCAAAGGTGACGAGCTGCGCATTCGGCAGAGCGTTGGCGAGATAGATCGCGCCCTCATAGCGTTGCTTGCGGTCGTGCCGGCCCTGCGCGATCACCGCCGGGCATGAGATGCGCGGCAACCGCTCGCGGTGATCGATCCGGCGCAGGCTGCCGGCATAGGCTTCGAGGACATATTGCGGCCAGTCCAAAGCCTGCTCCAGCGCCCATTGATTGACTCCGGGACTTTGCGGCCGGTGAAACAGCCACTTGTCGCCGAGCTCGAAGCAGGTTTCCGCATAAGGCACGCTGCGTCCCTGCTGCGAGGTTACAAACAGCAAAAACTCTTCCGGCAGGCCGCCGACCTGGCCGTCGCGCTCGCCCGACATCCACGGCGCGGCAGCAGTGAGGAACAGGCCATCGACCGCCTGTGGCCGTGCGGCTGCCATCAGCAATGCGAGATGCGAGCCGAGCCCGTGGCCGACCAGCGTAGCAGAGGCCACACCGAGCCCGTCGATCAGTGCGCTCAGATCCGCTGCGGCGGTGTCGATGGTGTAGCCGTTGCGCGGCCTGTCGGACGCCCCGGTGCCGCGCCAGTCAAACGTGATGGCGCGAAATTCCCTGGCGAGTGCGGCGACCTGCGAAGTCCACAGCTTGTGGGTCGCCTGCCCGCCGCCGATCAGGACAACCGCGTGCCCCTCTCCGAAATCCTCGTAGTAGAGCCGGACGCCGGACGACACTTCGCAGTATGGCATCTGCTTTCTCCCGGACGGCCTAGCCTTCCAGTTCCTGGTAGACGTCCATCTCCACACTCGGCACCATCGAGCGCCACACCTGCAGATAGGCCTGCACGCGGGGGTCGGAGGCGAGCGACTGCCGGTTCGCCTCGATCGATTTCGGCGCATCGTATTCCACGATCTGCAAAATCTTCGCCCGGTCGTCGGCGTTTTGCAGGAAGCGCACATTCACCTCGCCGAAAATCGTGGAGTAAGGCTTGGTGGATTTCAGCATGCTGAGAAGCTGCGCCGAATCCGCCGAAGGCAGCGTGAATTTGAAATGCAGGATGCGGCGTACGGTCTTCTCGTCGGACATCTCGGCTCCGGGGCGGTACCTGGTCAGACCTCTTGAGGCGGCAAGCCTAACCCATCCGCAGGTTGGTTCGCACCTATACCTCGTAGCAGGCATTTCGATCCGGAGCGGATTGCGCGGTGAACTGCCGCGGCCCGGGTCGCGACCAAAGACCGGAGGATTCCATCATGCCCGAGAGCCTTGCCGCGATCTGGACTCATCTGCCGCTGGTGTTCAGCCTCGGCTTCATCGGCATCATGTTGCTTGGCTTCTGGCGCGGCCTGCGGATCAAGCCGCGCCCGGCGCACGAGCGCGCGCCCGAGCGGTGGTTCTGACCGGCTTTCGGATTGCGATCGCGGCGGCGGGCCAGGAGGTGACGCCAACCGGACACACTCGCGCGAAATTTTGTTTTACGTAGGATTTTACCAAATTCTTCAGCCCTGCCCTGCTATGCAGGTGCGTCGTGACGATCGGCGACGAATGGAATTTCGGAACATGAAACGCTCCCTGCTCGCCGCCGCCTTTGCCTTCGGCGCCTCCAGCGCCTTCGCCGCCGATATTCCGCCGATGCCGGCCAAGGCCCCGGTTGCCGTGCAGCAGCCCTACGATCTGATCATCGAACTGGGCGCCGGCGCCGAAGTGCGACCGGCTTATCCAGGCTCCAAGGATTACGAGGTCTGGCCGACCGGGTTCTTCGATCTGCATTATCTGCAGTTGCCCGGCTTCGGCGTGGTTCATAGCAGGCAGGCCAACATCTACGGTTGGTCCTTCGGGCCGTCGTTCAACTGGCAGTCCAAGCGCAAGACGTCTGACTATCCGGAGCTGTTCGGGCTCAACGATGTCGATTCGTCGTTCGAACTCGGCGCCAAGGTCGGCTACACTTTTGACTGGGTCCGGCCTTGGGTTGCCGTGCGCTACGGCTTCACCGGCCATAACGGGATCGTCGGCGAGACCGGCCTCGATTTCATCTTCCGGCCGTCCCCCGTATTCCTGTGGTCGGTCGGTCCGCGCGCGAGCTTTGCCAATCGCGATTACATGGAGACCTATTTCGGCGTAACGCCGGCCGAGGCCGCAATCTCCCGCACGCTGGCGGCATATGCGCCCGGCGGCGGCTTCAAGGGCGTCGGCGCCGAGCTTAATGCGCGCTACGAATTTGCGCCGAACTGGGCGGTGCGCGGCGAGTTCATCTATGAAAAGCTGATCGGCGATGCTGCGGATTCGCCGATCGTGCAGGTCGCCGGCGACACCAACCAGTTTACCGCAAAGCTCGGACTGACCTACGTCTTCAGCTTGCGGCTGTTCGGCAACTGACGGCCGGTCAGCGCGAGGACGGCGGCACCGGCGCAGGCGCGATTTCTGAAAACCGGGTCAGGTGGATCACCGGAATGATCCCGACCGCGACAATGATCAGCGCGGCGAGTGATCCTTCCTCGAAACTTCCGCGCGTCGCGAACTGATAGATATAGGTCGACAGCGTCTCGACATTCAGCGGCCGCAACAGCAGCGTCGCCGGCAATTCCTTCAGACAGTCGACGAAGACCAGCAGCGCAGCGCCCCCCAGCGCCGGCCGGGACAGTGGCACATGGATCAGCCAGGCGATGCCGGAAGGCGTCGTGCCGAGCGTGCGCGCGACATCGTCGATCTGGGGCGATATGCGCGCGAGCCCGGCCTGCGCCGAGCCGGTCGAGATCGCAAGAAAGCGGATCACATAGGCGATGACCAGAGCGGCGCTCGAACCCGCGATGACCAGGCCGAGATGCGGACCGCCCAGCGCCTGCGAGACCGCGTTCAGGATCGTGTCGATGCCGACAAGCGGCGAGAGCAGGCCGAGCGCCAGCACGGTGCCGGGAATGGCATAGCCGAGGCCCGCAACCATCAGGCCGAAGGCGGCGATTGGTCCGCGCACCATCCGCACCGCGATCGCGGCGCTCAGGCCAAGCACGATCGCGATCGCGGTCGCGGTCGCGGCCAGCGCGACGGTGACGGCGGTATATCGCAGGAGGTCGGGGTCAAAGCCGGTGATGAGCCCTCGCAGGACGACCTCATAGGTCAGATACACAAACGGCAGGACGAAACCGAGCCCGACCGGGAGTGCGCATGCGGCAAAGGCGAGCAGCGCGCCCCTGCCCCCGAGCGTCATGCGCGGCGCCGCGCGCTGGCGCCGCGGCGCCGTGACGAAGCGGCGGTGGCGCCGGCCATATCGCTCCAGCGCCATCAGCGCGATCACGATCACCAGCATGGTGCAGGCGATCTGCGCCGCGCCCGGCAGGCTCGACCGGTTGATCCAGGTGGTGAAGATCGACAGCGTGAGCGTCTGCACGCCGAGATATTCACTGGCGCCGATGTCATTGAGGGTTTCGAGCAACGCCAGCGAAAGGCCGACCGCGAGCGCCGGCCGGGCCAGCGGCAAAGCCACGTGACGCGCCAGCATGAAGCGCGTTGCGCCCAGCGTGCGGGCGACCTCGATCAGCGCGGCGCTTTGCGTCAGGAACATCGCGCGCGCGGCGAGATAGACATAAGGATAAAGCACGAGGCTGAATACGAAGATCGCTCCCGGCAGCGATCGTACGGAGGGAAACCAGTATTCGGCGGCGGTCCGATATCCGAACAGCGCGCGATAGGCCGACTGGATCGGGCCGACGGCATCGAAAATGTCCACATAGACATAGGCAACGATGTAGGTCGGAAAGGCGAGCGGCAGCGGCAACAGCCAGGTCAGCGCATTGCGGCCGGAAAAGTCGAAGGCCGTCACGATCCAGGCGGTGCCGATGCCGGCGATCGCGGTCAGGACGGCGACGCCCGCGAGCAGCAGCGCGGTGTCGCGCGAGGCGCGCGGCAGGACATAGTTGATGAGATGCGGCCAGATTTCCGCGTCGCCACGAAAAGCGAAAACGGCGAGACTTGCGAGCGGCAGAAGGACGGCGGCTGCGAGGAGGATCAGGAACAGCTTTGCGACGACGTGCGAACGTCGCAGTCTGGCCGGCAGGGTTAGGGTCGCATCCACAGGCGTTTCAATCGCAAGCGTCCCCGCCAAAGCGGGGACCCACAACCGATCCGGAATATGGGTCCCCGCCAGCGCGGGGAAGACGCTTGGCCATCGCGGTCAATTGTCGAAGCCAACCTTGTCGACGAGATTGGCCGCGGCCTTTTTGTTCTCGGCGATTTTCGACAGCGGCATCGGATCGGGATTGAGCTTGCCGTAGCCGGCGACGATCTCGTTCGGCTTGATGTTCGCCTTCACCGGATATTCGTTGTTGGTGTCGGCATACATGTGCTGCGCGGTGTCGCCGGCGAGCCATTCGATCAGCTTCATCGCATTGGCCTTGTTCGGCGCGTTCTTGGCGAGCACGACGCCGGACACGTTCACATGCGTGCCGCCGCTCGCGAAGGTCGGCAGGATCACCTTGGTGGCTTCCGCCCATTCCTTTTGCTTCGGATTCTTCAGCATCAGCGCCCAGTAATAGGTGTTGCCGATGCCGATGTCGCATGTGCCGGCCGCCACGTCGCGGGCCTGTTCGCGGTCACCGCCGGACGGCTTGCGCGCCAGATTGGCCTTAAGGCCCTTGAGCCATTCTTCCGCCTTGGCCTCGCCGTGCTTGGCGATCATCGCGGCGAACAGCGCGTTGTTATAGATGTGCTGGCCGGAGCGGATGCAGATCTTGCCCTTCCATTTCGGATCGGCCAGTTCCTCATAGGTGATCGCATCCTGCTTCACCCGGTCCTTCGAGGCATAAACCACCCGCGCGCGCATGGACACGCCAGCCCAGTGGCCCTCCGGATCGCGATATTGCGCGGGCACGGCCTTGTCGATCACGTCGGACTTGATCGGCTGGGTGATGCCGGCCTGCACCGCATCTTCAAGGCGGCCGATATCGACGGTAAGCAGCACGTCGGCCGGGCTGTTGACGCCTTCGGTCTTGATGCGCTGTTCGAGACCCGACGAGGCGGACACCACATTGACCTTGATGCCGGTCTCCTTGGTGAAGGCGTCGAGCAACGGCTGGATCAGCTTCTGTTCGCGGTAGGTGTAGAGATTGACGTCACCCTGCGCCGCGGCCAGTGTCGGCAAGCCAACAGCGATCACGGCTGCAGCCGCGACGGCCGACATGCGGGTTTTGAACATCGGTACTCTCCCGGTTGAATTCGGCCCAGCTAATGGCTCTGAAACCCGGAGCGTCAAGGCAAATTCTAACGTTAGATCAAAGCGTTAGAACTATTCTAATCTCCTTCAGTCTGGAATTGCTCGAAACTGTGGGCTTGCCGTTTGAAGATGCATGATGTTTCGGCGCGGCGCGTCAGCGCGGACCGGAGAGGCGCTGGCCGACTGCAGCCAAATGCCTCACGGACGCGGACCGAGTCCGACCGTCGATGGCGCGGCCGTCGTTGCGATTTCGGCAACCAGCTTGGAGATCAGCGCCTGACCGAAGGACTCGAAATCTTCGGCCACGATCACGAAGGCGCCGGGCCCTCC
>JBIQKQ010000128.1:0-10077 GCA_044506365.1 Hyphomicrobiales bacterium | reverse complement strand
GCGACCGCCGAAGTGGCCGACCCGCCGCGGCCGAGCGTGGTGATGCGGCCGGTGTCCTTGTGGATGCCCTGGAAGCCGGCGACCACGGCGACCTCCTTGCGCTCGCGGAAGCGCTTTATCAGCTCCGAGCCATCCAGCTGCGCAATGCGCGCCGAGCCATGCGCATTCGTGGTGTACATCGGCAATTGCCAGCCCTGCCAGGAGCGCGCGCTGATGCCCATATTCTGCAGGACAATGGCGAGCAGGCCAGCGGTAACGTTCTCGCCGGACGACACGATCGCGTCATATTCGCGCGCGTCGTGCATCGGCGAGGCCTCCTTGCACCAGGCCACCAGTTCGTTGGTCTTGCCGGCCATGGCGGAGACGATGACCGCCACATCGTGACCGGCCTTGTATTCGCGCTCCACGTGACGCGCGACATTGCGGATTCGGTCAATATCGGCGACCGACGTTCCGCCGAATTTCATCACAAGACGTGACATGAAAGAAATCGGCGCCCCCGGGGAAAACCTTGATGCGCGGCGGTGGGGCGTCCGACCGGCGCGGGGCGCAGTCATAGCGACGGGCGGCGGCTCCCGCAAGGCGCAGGCCACAGCGAAAAAGTGATGAAGTCCCGGTGGCGGCCGCGTTACAAGGATGAACCCCGGTATCCTGCGGGATTTCCGGCGATTGAAATGCGAGTGAGCGAATGTCGAAACGCGGCGGGACCACCATCGACCAGGCCGAGGTCGAGCAGTTTTCCAGGCTCGGCGCGCAGTGGTGGGATGAGCGCGGCCCGATGGCCATGCTGCACAAGTTCAATCCCGTCCGCCTCGCCTATATCCGCGACCAGGTGGCCGCGCATTTCGGCCGCAATCCGCGCCAGATCGGCTGCCTGTCCGGGCTGCGCATTCTGGACATCGGTTGCGGCGGCGGCATCCTGTCCGAGCCCCTCGCCCGGCTCGGCGCCCAGGTGGTCGGCGCCGATCCGTCGGAACGGAATATCGAGGTCGCCCGCAAACATGCCGCGCTGGTCGATCTCGTCATCGACTATCGCGCCGTCACGGCGGAGGACCTTGCCGACAAGGGAGAGAAATTCGACGTCGTGCTGGCCATGGAAGTGGTCGAGCATGTCGCCGACGTTTCCCTGTTCGTGCGGCGCTGTGCCGAAATGGTGCGGCCGAACGGGATGATGATCGCCGCCACCCTCAATCGCACCATGAAGAGCTTCGCCCTCGCCATCGTCGGCGCGGAATATGTGCTGCGCTGGCTGCCGCGCGGCACCCACCGCTGGGACAAATTCGTCACCCCGGCCGAACTGGAGGCCGCCATGCATGCGGCCGGACTGAACGTGGTGGACGAGCGCGGCGTGGTCTATCGGGTCCTCGCCGACCGTTGGGAGTTGTCGACGGACATGGACGTCAACTACATGCTCACCGCCACGCGCGGAGGATGACGGCGCGCCGTCCCGCCGGCAGAAAGTTATCCTCCTCATCTGTTGTTATGCGATGATGCGGCAGAGATCGCATCGGGAGCCCGCCATGATCGTTGAACTTGTGACTTTCGCCTTGCCCGCTGGCCAGGACCGCATGAGCGAACTGGAAGCGGTGCGCGGCGTGGTCGAAAAATGGGCCGCCAACAAGGAACTGGTCCGCAAGCATTTCCTTTGGGGGATCGGCGAGGACGCGGGCACGGGCGCCGGCTTCTATATCTGGCCGTCGGTCGAAGCGGCCAGGCGCGCGCATAACGAGGAATGGCGTGAGGCGGTGAAGAAGCGCACCGGCGGTTATCCCACCATCCGCTATTTCGACCTGCTGGCGCTGGTCGACAACGAGCGCGGCGCCATTACCGAATGGGACGCGCAGGGCAAGACGCGCCTGCGCGAAGCGGTGTGACGTGGCGTGATGCCCGTGTTCGAGTCGCGCGAAGTGAGTTCCCTGACATGCCCCGCGAAAGCGGGGCATCCGGTACTCATTGGGAGCGCAGTCGCCGATGGATCGCCCGCTTTCGCGGGCGGTGACATGTGACGGTTGCTGCGGATCGCACATGCCCGACACCGGCTGGCTGTGGATCGTTTTCACGCTGCTTGCAGCGCTCGGCCAGACGATCCGCAACGCGATGCAGCGCGAACTGACCGCAACGCTCGGAACCGCCGGCGCGACCCATGTGCGGTTTCTGTTCGGGTTTCCATTCGCGGTCCTGTTCCTGCTTGGGCTGACGCTGGTCAGCGGCGCGTCGCTGCCGGAGCCCCCCGCCGTATTCTGGCTCTGGGTTCTGCTCGGCATGGGCGCGCAGGTCCTCGCCACCGCGCTGATGCTGATGGCGATGGGCGAGCGCTCGTTCGTCGTCACCATCGCCTATATCAAAACCGAACCGGTTCAGGTGGCCCTGTTCGGCCTGATCTTCCTCGGCGACAGGCTGACGACTGGCATGGTGGCGGCGATCTTGATCGCGACCGCGGGCGTGGTCGTGATGTCCCTGAAACCGGGTGGTGCAACGAATGACAGCTGGCGACCGACCTTGATCGGCCTGTCGTCCGGCGCGGCCTTTGCGCTGTCGGCGATCGGCTATCGCGGCGGCATCCTCAGTCTCGGCCTGTCCGATTATGTGATGGCGGCGACCTTCACGCTGACCGCCGGCCTGCTGATGCAGGCGGTGCTGCTGACGAGCTATCTGATGCTGCGCAGCCCAGAGGTCATGCGCGCGATCGTGAAAGCGTGGCGTCCGTCGCTGTTCGCCGGTTTCATGGGCGCGATCGCCTCGCAATTCTGGTTTCTCGCCTTCGCGCTGGCGACGGCCGCCAGCGTGCGCACGCTGGCGCTGGTCGAGGTGCTGTTCGCGCAGGCGATTTCGAATTTCGTCTTCGGCCACAGGACGACGGCGCGCGAAGCCATGGGCATTGTGCTGATCGTGATCGGCGTCGTGCTGCTGATCTGGATGCACTGAGACATGCGTTGTCGAAAATGCAGAAGCCCCCGCTCACGGATGAACGGGGGCTTCTGGATGGCGGCGATCGCCGAAAGCTCAGCGCGCCAGCGTCACCGGCGCCAGTCCGGCGAAGCCCAGCGCACTGGCTGCGGCCGGCGACAGATCGATCACCCGCCCGCGCACGAACGGTCCGCGATCGTTGATTCTGACCGTGACGGAACGGCCATTCTTCCTGTTGGTGACGCGAACGCGGCTCCCGAACGGAAGCGACTTGTGCGCGGCGGTCATCGCGCGCGGATTCATACGTTCGCCGCTGGCGGTCTTGCGGCCCGCATAGCCGTCGCCGTTGCCATAGACCGATGCGATCCCCGATTCAGCTTGAGCGCCCCCTGCGAAGGTAAGACAAACTGCAAACGCCAATGCGTAGGCTCGTGCCTGCATTCAATAAGTCCCTCGTTGTTTGGAGAAGGCCGCGCGCTTGCCGGGCGATTGCGACGGCGATATGGCAGCCACCCCGCCCTCAAAAGCGTACGGAGAGGCATCCGCTGCATGCTCCGCGCTGCAATTTCCAGCGCGGAGCGCGAAGCGGCGTCAGCTCATGTGCAGAAATTGCGCGCGACGCGCGCTCGATGTTCGATTGTATTAAATTTTTCGCCGCAAGCCCGTTAGGTTTGGAGACAAAATGTGACCACGGCGCCGACTTGAGATTTCCGACAAGGTTATTGCGCCGCGATGTCGGCAACCTCGACCGACAGTGTCTGTTCAGATCCGCCGCGCAGGATGGTCAACCGGATCTGTTTCCCGACGCCGACCTGTTCCAGCACATCGGTCAGATCGGAAAGCGTGCGAACCCGCTTGCCGTCCACGGCAACGATCACGTCACCGAGGGTGCCGGTGCGCGGATCGATGCCACGCAGGCCGGCTTTTTCGGCAGGCAAGCCAGGCGTGGTCCGCACGATGACCACGCCCTCGACACCAAGCCGCGAGGAAAGCGCCTCGCCGGCCGCCACGATACCAATTCCCGGCGTGCGCACCCTGCCGGTCTTTATAAGTTCGGGAACGACCCGATTGACGATGTCCACCGGGATGGCAAAGCCGACGCCTGCGCTGAAGCCCGAGGGCGAAATGATCGCGGTGTTGACGCCGATCAGGCGTCCCGCGGAATCGAGCAGAGGCCCTCCCGAATTGCCGGGGTTGATCGCGGCATCGGTCTGGATCACGTCCGCGATCTCGCGTCCGGCGGCGGTCGGCATCCGCCGTTTCAGGGCGCTGATGACTCCGGTCGTCAATGTCTGGTCAAGGCCGAATGGATTGCCGATGGCAAAGGCCGATTGACCCACCCGCAGGTCGGACGACTTGCCGAGCGGCACCGGCGGCGGCAGGCCGGCGAATCTCAAGACGCGAACCACCGCCAGATCGTAGTTCGGGGCGGTGCCGACAATTTCCGCATTGTAGATCGAACCGGTGGACGTCCTGATCGCCACACGCCTTGCGCTCTGCACGACATGGGCGTTCGTGACGATGTTGCCGGCCGCATCCCACAGGAAGCCCGTGCCCGAGCCGGTTCGCGCATCGTCCTCGCCGAGGAGTGCATTTCCGCCGTCACGCAGCACCATGACCTGCACCACCGAAGGCGAGACGCGTTCGAATAACGCGATGGTGCTTTTCTCGAGATCTGACAGGTCGCCGCGCGCTGCAACGGGTCGCGGAGTGGTTTCCGCCAGCAAATGATAGCGCGCGTAAGGCAGGATCAGCGCCGCGAGGATCGCGAAACCGAGTGCGACCATCACCAGTCGAAACAGCGATCCGGGCCGCATCTTGTCACCTCAGGCGCACCATCCGCGTGGCCGCGCTGGCCTTGTTACACGCCGTACTCAGTTTCGCTCATCCGGCAGGATCGGCAATGGATGAAATTCGATGCCCTCTTCGTGCAGTGCCTTGGCCTCCTGCGCCGACGCCTCGCCATAGATCGAGCGATGCGGGGCCTCGCCGTAATGCATCTTGCGAGCCTCTTCCGGAAACCGCTTGCCGACATTGTCGGCATTCTTGACGAGATGGTCGCGCAATTCCTTCAGTTTGGCTCGGAATTCCTGCTCCTGCGGAGAGATCATCGCGACAGCTTCGGGCGCGGGCGCCTCGGGAGCGGACGCCTCGGGCGCCGGAACGCCGGCACCGCGCTTCTTCGCGCCGCGACCGATCGCCGGCGCCATGATCGCCTTCTCGACCTTCCTGGAATCGCAGACCGGACAGGTGACGAGACCGCGTTTGCGCTGCTTGTCGTAGTCCGCCGAGTCGCTGAACCAGACTTCGAAACTGTGCTTCCGCTCGCAAACGAGCGCGTATTTCATCATTTCAGATCACCGACAACGTGCAGATGGGCGGGCTCGGCCATCGGCTCGATGATGTCGAAGCGGCGTCCGTGCTGCAGAGACGGCACCTTGGAGCGCGCAGCGGCGACTGCGGCGAGGTCGATCTCCGCCATGATCACGCCCGGCTCGGTGCCCCCTTCCGCGAGGATGCGCCCCCACGGATCGACGGCAAGCGAATGGCCGAATGTCGAACGCCCGTTTTCATGGGCGCCGCCTTGCGCGGCCGCCAGCACGAAACAGCCATTCTCGATCGCGCGTGCGCGGACCAGCGTATGCCAGTGCGCTTCGCCGGTCTGTTTCGTGAATGCCGCGGGTATCGTCAGCACGGTGACGCCTGCTTCGGCAAGTGCGCGATAAAGCGCCGGGAAACGCAAGTCGTAGCAGATCGTGAGGCCGAAGCGCGCCCAGGGCAGATCGACTGCAACGGCGCTTTCGCCGGGGCGGAAATTGTTCGATTCACGATAGCTTTCGCCGCCCGCGAGGTCGACGTCGAACATGTGGATCTTGTCGTAACGCGCAACGATCTCGCCGCGCGGATCGATGATGAAGGCGCGGTTGGCAGCCTTGTCCGGCGACGCCTTGATCGCTAGCGAGCCGATATGCAGGTGGATTTTCAGTTCCCGCGCCAGCTCACGGAAAGCTGCGAGGCAAATATCCTGCTCCTCCGGCGTGACGGCCGCGAAAAGCTTCTCGCGCGACAGCTCCATGATGTTGGTCATCTCGGGCGTCTGCACATATTGCGCGCCCGCCCCCGCGGCTTCGCGAATCATATCGGCCGCTTCGTCCAGATTGGCCTGTGGCGTCCGCCGGGTCCGCATCTGGACGAGGGCGGCGCGGAATGTCCCATCCAATTTTTTCATGCTGCGGATCCGGGCTGCGACAGCAGTGGATCGAGCTTGCCGGCGTCCTCCAGCGCATAGAGGTCGTCGCAGCCCCCGACATGGGTCGCGCCGATGAAGATCTGCGGGACGCTGGTCCGGCCGCCGGCCCGTGCTGTCATCTCGGACCGCAGCGCAAAATCGCCGCCGACATCGATTTCCTTGAAAGTCACGCCCTTTTTCACCAGCAAGTCCTTTGCCCAGGCGCAATAGGGACAATAGGCGGTTGTATAGATTTCGACCGGATGCATGGGATTTCGCTTCGACGAATCCACTATATGGGCGTACGCACGCTGTCGACAACCCGCGCAAAGACCAGCACGTCGACCTGACGAGCCCCGGCGCGCAGCAGGGCGCGGGCGCATGCGTCTACGGTGGCGCCGGAGGTCAGCACGTCGTCAACCAGCAGCACGGTTCGGCCGGCGATCTCGGCCTTGCCGGCCGCATCCACACGGAAGGCACCCTGCACATTGGCGGCCCGCTCCGTCCGGGTCAGACCGACCTGCTGGGGTGTCGCTTTCACCCGCTTCAGCGCCGCATAACTCACGGGCAGGCCCCGCGGCTCCGCGAGCAGCCTTGCGAGCGTCGCCGACTGGTTGAAACGGCGCGCCCACATCCGCCGCCAGTGCAGCGGAACCGGGGCCACGATATCCGCCTCGCCCAGCAGGTCGGCGCCGGCACGGGCCATCCAGCGCGCCATCACCGGCGCGAGGTCGAGGCGGTCGCCATATTTCAGGGCGTGCACCATGGTGCGAGCGATGTCGTCGTACCTGACCGCGGCGCGGGCGCGCGCATAAGCCGGCGGGTCGGCAATGGCCTGCATCGAGTAGATGCCGGGGCCGGGATCGTAGGTGAAGGGAATTCCGAGCTTTTCGCAGAAGGGGCGCTCGATCGGCGACAGGTTCGACCAGCAGGTTGCGCATAGCCCGCTTCCATCGCCGACCGGATCGCGGCATGACGCGCAGAGCGGCGGCAAGCTCACGTCGAGGATGAGCCGGAACGGCAGCCGCAGCGCGGCCGCAATTTGCGACAGGCGCGTCGATATCCGTTGGTCTATAGCCGTGCCGGGCATGATCCCAGCCTAGCGCCCGCAGGAGACCCGTCAAAGTGGCAGAACCGCCCCGCATCTTCGATCGCGCGTTGCTCCGTTCGCGCCGCCGGCGGGCGTTGCGCGCAGAGCCGGCGGATTTCCTGCTCAGGCGCGTCGCCGACGAACTGGTGCAGCGCTTGCTCGTGGTGAAGCGCTCCTTCACGCTCGCCGCCGATATCGGCACGCCCGGCCCTGCACTGCGGTCGATGATGCGGGCGCAAGCGATCGCGCCGGTTGTCATCGGTATCGACCCGCTTGCCCATGACATCCGCGGCGGGGAGTCGCTTCTGGTCGCCGCCGACGAGGAGGCACTCCCCTTCGCCGATGGCTCGCTCGACCTTGCGGTCTCCGCACTCGCCCTGCAGGCCGTCAACGACCTGCCGGGAGCGCTGGTGCAGATCCGGCGCGCGCTGAAGCCGGATGGGCTGTTCCTGGGCGCGCTGCTTGGCGGAGACACGCTGGCCGAACTGCGTCAGTCATTTGCGGCGGCGGAGGCCGAAGTCGAGGGCGGTGTGTCGCCGCGCGTGGCCCCCTTTGCCGATCTGCGCGATGTGGGCGCTCTCTTGCAACGCGCAGGCTACGCGCTTCCGGTTGTCGACACGGATCGGCTGACCGTTCGTTATGCGACTGCTTTCGACCTGATGCGCGATCTGCGCGCGATGGCCATGACAAACAGTCTGGTCGAACGTCGCCGCGTTCCATTGAAGCGGGCGACCTTGCTGCGGATGGCGGAAATCTATGCCGAGCGCTTCAGCGATCTCGATGGCCGCCTGCGTGCAAGTTTCGATATTGTCTGGCTGTCCGGATGGGCCCCGCATGAAAGCCAGCAGCAACCGCTGCGGCCGGGATCGGCGAAAGCGCGTCTCGCCGACGCGCTGAAGACCATCGAATTGCCGGCCGGTGAAAAAGCGCGCGACGGCTCTTAGGCTCCGAGCGCGGTCTTGACCGCCTCGTACATGCCGAGCACCGAAACGCCGAGCGCATTGACCGCAGCCACGATCGCGACGGCGATGCCCGCGGCGATCATCGCATATTCGATCGCGGTTGCGCCGCGTTCGTTGCGGAGAAAGCGGCGGATGATCCTGTTATAGAACGTCTGCGTATGCATCGGCATTCCTATCGCCATCACAGCAGGGCAGTCAGGTGCGGGATCAGCGGCTCATCCGCGGGCGGCATTGGATAGTCCCTGAGCTTGTTCGGACGAACCCAGGCAAGGCGCACGTGGTGCCTAGCGCTGACCTCGCCCTCCCAGCGCCGGCACACATAGAGCGGCATCAGAAGGTGAAAGTCGGGATAGCTGTGGCTCGCAAAAGTCAGGGGCGCGAGACAGGCCTCCCGGACGACAATTCCCAGTTCCTCCTGCAATTCGCGGATCAGCGTTTGCTCCGGGGTCTCGCCCGCCTCCACCTTGCCGCCGGGAAATTCCCAAAGGCCCGCCATCGCCTTGCCGGCCGGACGCTCGGCGATGAGCACACGGCCGTCGACATCGATGAGGGCGCAGGCGGCGACAATGAGGAGACTTTCGCTCACGACCGGTCGTCCACTCTAGGTAAGGCCGCGTTAACGGCGCGCTAACGTCTGCGGCACCGGATCAAGACCGGTAGTCGCCGTTGATCGCGACATACTCTTTGGTGAGATCGCAGGTCAGCACCCGGTCGCGACCCTTGCCGAGTCCGAGCGCGACCTTCAGCGCGATTTTCGGCTGCTTCATCGACTGCGAAACGATTGCTTCATCATAGGACGGATCGCGCACTCCCTTGCTGGCGACGCGGATGCCGTTAAACCAGATCGACAGCCTGTCGCGATCGGCCGGTTCGCCGGCCTTGCCGACGGCCATCACCACGCGGCCCCAGTTGGCGTCCTCGCCGGCGATGGCGGTCTTCACCAGCGGCGAATTGGCAATCGACATCGCGATCCGCCGCGCCGACTTGTCCGATGTGGCGCCCTCGACCCTGATCTCGACCAGCTTGCGCGCGCCCTCGCCGTCGCGCGCGACCTGCTCGGCAAGATTTCCGAGCACGGCCTGGAATGCCTTGCGGAAGGCGTTCAGCCGCGGGTCGCCGGCGCGCGCGATCCTCGGCGCGCCGCGGGCGGCAGCGGCTCCGGTCGCAAAGGCGAGCAGCGTGTCGGATGTCGAGGTGTCGCCGTCGATGGTGATGGCGTTGAAGGTGTCCTTGACGCCCTCGCTCAGCAGCTTCTGCAAGGCGGAAGCCGCGATCGGCGCATCGGTGAAGACGAACGACAGCATGGTCGCCATGTCGGGCGCGATCATGCCGGCGCCCTTGGCGATGCCGTTGATGGTGACGTGGGCCTTGCCGAGTTTCACGCGCGCGGTTGCGACCTTGGGAAAGGTGTCGGTGGTCATGATGGCGCGGGCCGCGTCCATCCAGCGATCGGGCGCGGCGTCGCGCGCCAGCGTTTCCAGCACGCCGTTGAATTTCGTCGCGTCGAGCGGCTCGCCGATCACGCCGGTCGATGCCAGGTAGATGTCGCTTGCCTTGCAGCCCGCGGCCTTCGCCGCGATGTCGGCGGTCAGCCTGGTCGACTGGCGTCCGGTCTTTCCGGTGAAGGCGTTGGCGTTGCCGGAATTCACCACCAGCGCCAGTCCTGCCCTGGAGGATTTCGCGTCTTTCAGCCGCGCGCGGCACCATTCGACCGGCGCCGACGGGCACTTCGATCTGGTGAACACGCCGGCCGCCGTGGTGCCCTTGTCCATCACCGCCAGCAGCACGTCGGTGCGGCCCTTGTAGCGGATGCCGGCCGCGGCGGTCGCCAGTCGAACGCCCGCGATTGCGGGCATGTCAGGGACGTCGGTCGGGGCGAGCGGGGAAAC
>JBIQKQ010000127.1:0-10130 GCA_044506365.1 Hyphomicrobiales bacterium | reverse complement strand
TTTTCAAGGAAACCAGCATCGAAATCTATGCTGATGAGCTTTGCGGATGGTTTCCCGATGTGCGCTTCATCCATCTCGTACGCGATCCGCGCGATAATTTTGCAGCCCTCGCCGCCGGGGTCGAGGGCCATTACGGCCGAATGGGGGAGGACCACAATCGCACGCTGGCAAGTCTACTCAATCGCGTGCGCACGGGCTTTCGCTTCGGACGCATGAATCGGGCGCAGCTTGGAAGGGAGCGCTACCTGGTCCTGCGGTTCGAAGATCTCGCGACCGCGCCCGAGCCGGCGATGCGAACCGTCGCCGACTTTCTCGAGATCGCGTTCACACCGTCGCTTCTCACACCGACGACGCTCGGCCAGGCGACCGGGGGCAATGCATTCGATGGGGTCGCGGCCTTCGAGGTGAACCCCCGCAATGTTGGTCGCTGGCGCGAACGCATTTCTCCGGAGGATGCACAGGTCATCGAGTTTCACCTCGCCGACGACATGGAGGAATTCGGCTACAAGCCAGCCTTCGACGAGCGCGAGCAGGCGAGAGCGGCGGCCGAGTTCTACAAGTGGCAGAACTACGCCTATTTCTACAGCGACCGCTTCGCACATGGCATTGTCCGATGACCGCTATGCCGCAAGCGACCGTGTCCCAGGCCGGAAACCTTGAGCAGATCGAGGCGCTGTTCGACCGCCTGTGGCCGCTCCTTCGTTCGCTCACTGGCGAGGGCGTGCGCGCGACGCACGATATCCTGTCTGAATATCTGCCACTGCAGCGCATCGAGGTGCCGACCGGCAC
Source organism: Hyphomicrobiales bacterium (assembly GCA_044506365.1). Classification (GTDB taxonomy): domain Bacteria; phylum Pseudomonadota; class Alphaproteobacteria; order Rhizobiales; family Xanthobacteraceae; genus Pseudorhodoplanes. Next base: position 9,341 of record JBIQKQ010000127.1, on the reverse strand, counting down.
CCGGGTCTTCGACTGGACGGTCCCGCAGGAATGGGTGGTGGGTGCAGCTTATCTGAACGCGCCGGATGGCCGTCGTATTCTGGATGTGGCCGAGAACAATCTGCGGCTGGTGAATTATTCGGTGCCGTTTCGCGGCAGGCTCTCTCGCGCGGCGCTCGATCCGCATCTGCACAGCCGCCCGGACATGCCGGACGCCATCCCCTACGTCACGAGCTATTACGAGCCGCGCTGGGGTTTTTGTCTCAGCGAGAACGAGCGCGCTGCGCTGCCCGACGGCGAGTACGAGGTGGTGGTCGATACCCAATTGAAGGACGGCGCGCTGACGATCTCCGAAGCGGTGCTGCCCGGGTCAGAGAGCGACGAAGTCCTGATCTCGACCTATACCTGCCATCCCTCGCTCGCCAATAACGAACTGTCCGGGCCCCTGGTTGCGGCGATGCTTTACCGGAGACTGGCGGCCTGGCCGGAGCGGCGGCTGACCTATCGCTTCGTATTCGCGCCCGAGACGATCGGCGCCATTGCCTATCTTGCGCTGCGCGGCGGTCATCTGCGCGAGCATCTTGTCGCCGGCTATGTCGCAACCTGCTGCGGGCTCGGCACGCATTTCACCTACAAGCGGTCTCGCGGCGGCGATACCCTTGCTGACCGGGCAGCCGCGCAAGCGTTGAAAGCGATCGGCGCGGACTGCCGCCTGCGCGATTTTGCACCGACCGGCAGCGACGAGAGGCAGTATTGTTCGCCGGGCTTCGACCTTCCAGTCGGTTCGCTGATGCGCGGCGTTTACGGCGAATATCGCGAATACCACACCTCGCTGGACAATAAGACGCTGATTGATTTCGGCGCGCTCGCCGGCAGCATCGACGCCTACGAGGCGATATGCCGGACGCTGGATCGCAATGTGACATTTGAGAATCTCGTGCCCTATTGCGAGCCGCAACTTGGCCGGCGCGGGCTTTATCCGACGCTTGGCGCGCCTGATCAGGCCGATCGCGTGCAGGCCACGATGTGGGTTCTCAATCTCTCTGACGGCGCTCATGACCTGTTGTCGATTGCCGAGCGCAGCGGGCTGCCAATCGATCGGCTCTGGCCGGCGGCGGTCGCCGCGGAAAAGGCCGGCGTCCTGCGCCGGAGGCGCCGCGATGAGGCCGCCCATGCGTGAGGACTGGCGGCCGGCGGTCGCGATCGTGCAGGCCCGAATGACCTCATCGCGCCTTCCCGGAAAGGTGATGAAGCCGCTCGCCGGCGCGCCGCTGATCCGTCGCATGATCGAGCGCATGCTGCGGATCGAGGGGATCGATCGCGTGGTCATCGCTCTCGCCGAGGGGCAGGCCCATGATCCGGTAATCGGGGCGCTGCAGGGGCTGGACGTTGCCGTCGTGCGCGGCAGCGAGGAGGACGTGCTGTCGCGCTATGCGGCGGCGGCGCGCGACAGCGGGGCCGCAACTGTGATGCGGGTGACGTCGGACTGTCCGCTGCTCGATCCGAAAGTCAGCGCGACCGTGCTGGCGGCCTTTATCTGCGCCCGTTCGTCGGGCACGCGCTACGTGCGCACCTCGGCTCAATCCGGCTATCCGCACGGCTTCGATACCGAGGTGTTCGATGTGGCGGCATTATATGAGGCCGAGGCAAAGGCGACGGAGCGCTTCGACCGTGAGCATGTGACGCCGTATCTATGGCGGCAGCCCGCGATATTTCCGGCGGTGATACTCGATGCCAGGCCCGATCGCCGGAATTGGCGTCTCACCGTCGACACGCCGGAAGATTACCGGATTGCGTCCGCGATCTACGACGCGCTCTATCCAGGCAATCCGCATTTCGGTTATGCGGAGATCATCGCATTGTTCGCGGCGCACCCAGATTTACGGTCCGCGGCCGAAACGGCATTTGCCGCCCATGCTGCAGCGCGTTGACACGAAAAGTCCGGCCATCCCGGCCGATATCGAGACAGCGCTCGCGCAGCCGGGCTGGAGACGGGATGTTCGTTGGCCGGTGGGACTCGAAGAGGCGAATGCGGTGTGCGCCCAGCAGGCGCGCGCCGCGCTTGACTGCGCCCGCGGGCTCGGCGATCCGGTGCTGCGCGATGGCGCAATGCTCGCGCTGCCAGTCATGCTGGCTTATGGGCGGGCGATCGTTCTGGCGGCGCTTGCAGTTGGCCGGGCGGAAGAGAATGGTTCGCAGATCATTGGAACCGCTGCCGAATTCGACTATCTGCGGACGGGACACGGACCGTTGCCTGTCCGGACCGAACCGGTGCTGCCGCCCGCGCGGTTCGGACTCTCCTATGCACGCCGCATCGCACGCATGCGGAGCTGGACGAGGCTCTCGGCGATGCCGCGTGCGTTGCTCTCGCCCGGCGTGGTTGCGGTCAGTCACAACTCCTTGCTGCGCGATGTGGCGCAGCGCCAGAGGCGCGGGGTCGGCTTCCATCATGCCGAGACCATCCTCGATGCGGCGCGCCGCCGCTCTCCAAATGCACCCGATCCCTCCGAGACTGTACGGGCGCTCGGTTGCGCGATCGTCGACGCCGCTTCGCTCCAGGACCCGTATCGCGAGCGCGCGTTGCATCTTGTCCAAGCGATGGTCCGGACGCATCTCACAAAAGCGGCGCGCGACATCTCGGCGTTACGGCAGATTGCCTTGCCTGAGGAAGTCTGGACTGGGTCGGGCGGCCTCTATGCGCCGCGTGCCATCGGCATCGAAGTCCTGCGGCGGGGCGGTCGCGTGCGGCGTTTCGATCACGGTACCCCGCGGGAATTCGTAGCGACCGCCGAGATTACCGATTTGCTCGAATTGTCCGTGTCTTCGGAATTCACGCTCCCGACTGAAGATTGCGCCGCAAACTGCCGGCACGTCATGAAAGAGCGGGCGGGTGCGGTGAAGATCACCGGCGGCGAGGGTGATCCATTGTTCCGGCGCGTGCCGGCGCGGCGCGGGTCGAAGGCGGCTGGCGCCAGGCCGCAGGTGGTCTACGCACCGACCCAGCTGCTGGGGTTCCGTCAGCTGGTGCCGGCCTTGCCGCCGGACCCGGTGCATCTCGACTGGCAGATGCGAGTGGCCGAATTCCTCAACGCTCTTCCGGCGGATTTCGTTTGCCAGGCACACCCGGAAGGGCTGTTTCGCGGCCGCCCGCATCCGCTCGAGGCTGTCGCCCCGACCCGGCGCGGCAATTTCAGTGCTCAACTCGCGCAAGCGGATGTATTCGTGTTCGATACGCCGACGACAACCGCATTGTGGGAAGCCTGCTGCACGGATGCACGCATCGTGTATCTCGATATGGGCGCTGGGCGCCTGTCGCCGGCAATCCCCCGCCTGCTCGCGCAGCGGGCCCCGATCGTGCCGGTGTCGCATGGCGACGACCACCGTATGACCTTCGACCAGGCCGCCTTGCGCGACGCCGTGCTCGCCGATGCCGGGCCGGGCGATCCGTTGGCATTCCGCCGACTGCTTGCGGGAGACGCCTGATGTGCGGACTCGCCGCGTTCTTCGAACCGGGTCGAAGCTTCCCGGAGGCGCTTTTGGCCGGCGCCGATGGTGATCTGTATCATCGCGGCCCGGATTCGGCTGGCCATGCCGCAGAACCCGGTTGGGCGCTGGTGTTTCGCAGGCTCGCGATCATCGATCCCGGCAGCGCCTCTGATCAGCCGATGACCGACGAGGCGGGCCGATGCACGCTCATCTTCAACGGCGAGATCTACAATTTCCGCAAGCTGCGCAGCGAACTGGAAGCTGCCGGCGCACGCTTCCGCACGGACGGGGACACCGAGACCCTGCTGCAGGGGTACCTGCAATGGGGTGAAGGCGTGCTCGACCGGCTCGAAGGCATGTTCGCGTTCGTCCTGATCGACCGCAAACGCAATGTGGCGATCGCGGCACGCGATCCGTTCGGGATCAAGCCGCTCTATGTCTGTCAACAGGCCAACAGAATTGGCATAGCCAGCGAGATGCGGCCGTTGTACCGGCTGGTCGAACCGCAACCGGATGAGACCGCGCTGGCCGAGCTGGTGACGTTCACCTGGGCCGCGGGTTCGCTCAGCAACGTCCGCGGGATCGAGCGTGTGCCGGGCGGCACATTGCTGACCATTCCGCTTCAGGGCGGGTCCATTGCGCGGCGTCGGTACTGCAATGTGCTCGAAACGCTGAGACCCGACGACCGCATCACGCCGCACGATGCCGAAAGAATGGCGGAGACCGCCGTAGAAACATCGGTCCGCGATCATCTGATGAGCGATGTCGGCTATACATTGCAGCTGTCGGGCGGCATCGATTCAAGCCTTGTCGCGGCCATGGCGAGCGAGGCGGCAGGCCGGCGCATCGCGTCCTATGCAGTGAGTCTCGGCGATCATCCGTTCGACGAAGGCGAATACCGCAAGTCGGTGGTCGAGCGTTACGAACTCGATCATCATGAGATCCGGATCGGCGGCAACGAATTTGCCGATGCTCTGCCGCGCGCGGTGCAGCACATGGAAGGGCCGGTGCCGCACGGCGGATGCGTCACGCTGATGCTGCTGTGCGACCGAATGCGCGAAGGCTCCAAGGTTGCGCTGACCGGCGAGGGCGCCGACGAGATGTTCGGCGGCTATCTTCGTTATGGCGTGTGGAAAAATCTCGCGCGTCAGGATCTGCTCGCCCGGTTCCTGCCTTCACGTTTGTTGCCGCCGGTCTGGCCGTTCCTCAGCGTGAAGCGGCTCGATGGCCGCGACTCCGCCGTCTATTCGACCGTGTATCATGATTTCCATGCCATGCAGGCGATGTTTCCGGGTCTCGTACCGGCACCCGGCCTGCGCGAGGCGACCAGCGCGCGGTTCAAGGATTTTCGGGACCGGCTGTTCGCCATCGACCAGGTTTCGTATCTGGAATCGCTGCTGGTCCGGCAGGACAAGATGTCGATGGCGGCTTCAGTCGAAGCACGCGTGCCCTATGTACACCTTCCGCTGGCGAAGGTTGTCAACCGACTGCCGCGCGACATCCGTGCTCCGGGCGGTGTCACCAAGCCGCTGCTGAAGCGCATTGCTGAAAAATTCCTCGATCACCAACTGATCCATCGCCGCAAGATCGGACTTTGGCTGCCATACGACGATTGGCTGGGCGATCCGAACGGGCTTGGCCGCTATCTCGACCTCCTGACCGATCCCGACGGTCGGTTGCGCGCCTATGCCGATCCGGCGGCGCTGAAGAATGCGGTGGCGCGCTTCCGCGCCGGCGAGCGCAAGGGCATCCCTTCCATGTGGATGCTGGTCAATGTCGAGATGTGGCTGCGCAGCCTCGCGACCCTCGGCTCTGCCGCGAGGCTTGCGGATGAGCCGGCCGTCAAGGCGGTGGCGCGCGCATGATGCCGGCCGCCCAGACGATGGTGCAAGGCGATGCTGGGCCAGCCGAAGCCGAAATCGGTATCCGCGAGGAATACGGCTGGCGCCGGTTCGTGCATGGCGATGTCACGGTCTGGTTCAAGGGCTGGATCGATGGCCTTGATGCGGCGTCGCTCGCGGCCCGGTTTGCGCAGGAGCGGCCTTCAACAAAAGCCATCGGCGACATCCTCGCATCGGCAATCGGGCATTTCGCAATCGCCGCGGCCGGTCGCGGCTGGGCTTTCGCTGCGGTCGATTGGGTACGCAGTATCCCGCTTGCGCTTGCGCGGGTCAGCGGATGCTGGACCATCGACGATCAACCGGAACGGCTGAGGCGGCGCGCGGGGCTCGGCTTTGGTGATATCGATCCCGATGCATCGCTTGCGATCGGCATGGCGGGCTATACCGTCGACGATGCGGCGCTGTATCGCGGCATCCAGTCCCTGGTGCCGGGCGAACTCGCCTTCATTGAGAATGGTGCGCTTGCTCGGCACCGTTATTACACTTACCGGCCCTGGCTGGTGCGACAGGCCTCATCCGATGCGCTCGAAAGTGAACTGAAAGATCTCACGCTCCATCTGATCGAGCGGATGCTGGCTACGCTCGGCGATCGGACGCTGGTCATTCCGCTCAGCGCCGGCCGGGACTCGCGTCTGATTGCCAGCGCCGCAAAGCATCTCGGCTACAGAAACGTGCGCTGCTTCACCTATGGCCGCGCCGGCAATTTCGAGGCAAAGGCAAGCCGGGTCATCGCCGAGCGGCTCGGCTATCGATGGACCTTTGTGCCGGCCACCATCGGCAAGCACCGGCGCTTCTTCGCCGGCGAGGACTATGCGCGGTATCTCGACTTCGCCGACAGTGGCTGCGCCGTGCCGTTCGTGCAGGATATGGCGCCGCTGATCGAACTGAAAGCGAACGGCTATATCCCGGACGATGCGGTGATCGTAAACGGCAATTCCGGCGATTACATTTCCGGCAACCACGTCCCCGAATCGATGCGGCTGCCGGCGGAAGGATTGAGCGATGACGCGCGCTGGGAGCGCATTATCAACGCGCTGCTAAAGAAGCATTTTTCGCTCTGGCGTTCACTTGCAACGCCGAAGAACACTGCCCGGATCACGGCGCTGCTGCGTCGTTCGATCAAGCGAGCAGGCGGCGCGCTCGGCGATCCGCAAGCGGATCATGGCCTGTACGAATACGCCGAGTTTCAGGACCGGCAATGTCGCTATGTCATCACTGGCCAGCGCAGTTACGAATTCCTCGGGCACGAGTGGCGGCTGCCGCTCTGGGACAACGACTACCTGCAATTCTGGGAGGGCGTGCCCCTTGCCGAAAAGGCGGGGCAGGGTCTCTATGCACGCATGCTGGCCAGAGCGAACTGGGGCGGCGTGTGGCAGGACGTGCCGGTGAACCGCGAGACCATCCGTCCGCTCTCGGTTATCCCAATTCGCCTCGCGGCGAAGATCCTGCATGCGCCCTTCGGACGGGAGCGCTGGCACCGCTTCGAGCGCCGCTACTTCCAGTACTGGCTGGATCCGACCTGCACTGCCGCCTGCGTGCCCTATAGGCGGGTGTGGCGTGATAGCCGTGGCGCGCGTCATCATATCGCCTGGCTCGCCGAACTTTATCTTGCGCGCCATGGTGTTGCGCTCGACCAGCTTGCGGCGCAGGACTGAATAAATCAATGCGTGTTCTGTTTCTGGCGCGGCTGTTCGCCGGCCTCAAATCGGGTCTCGCGGAAGGGCAATGGCAGCCGGGCGGGGTTCCTGCGATCTATCGCCTGATCGAAGGGCTCGCCGCGGACCGCGATGTCGACCTGCTCACCATGTTCTGTGCGAAGGAGCCGGATGACCGCTTTTCCCATGCTGCGCGGCGGGTTATTCCGGTCATTGGAGAGACCGTTATCCTGCCATACGCAACGCCGTTCGGCCGCAATGGCAGACGCGCGAATGCCGCCTGGAACGAGGCCGCGCATGCCTCCCGGATGCTGATGACGGCGGCGCGCTTCAAGCCGGATCTCGTCTATGCCAACTACACCAATATTCTTCCGGCCGCCTTGCTGGCGCGCGCAGGCTACCGGGTCGTGCTGCGGCTGATGGGTGTGCAGTCGCATCACCGTGATATTGCCGCCGGGAGGGCCCCGTTCTTCCGCTGGCAGATGCGCTCTCCCTTCGCGCATGTGGTCTGCACCGAAGATGGCAGCGATCCCGCGGCGCTGATCCCAAGACTTGTGCGCGCCGATACGCCATGGACGGTCAGGCTGAATGGCTGCGATGCGCAGCCGCTGCCGGAGTGCGAGGTTCGCATGTTCCGCGAACAGACCGGACTGGGCGTGCGACCGGTGGTGATGTTTCTCGGCCGGCTCGAGCCGTACAAGGGTGCGATCCCGTTCGTCGAGGCGGCGATGCTCATGTTGCAGGCGATGCCGGACGGCGCCGACGTGGTTATCGTCGGCGACGGGCCGCTCCGCGGGGAAATGGAAGCGCGCGTAGCCTCGGCCGGCCTTGCGGATCGCATTCGCTTCACCGGAGCGCAGCCTCATTCGCAAGTGAACCTGTTCCTGAACGCCGCCGACATCTATGTCTCGACCAATATGTACGGCAATCTGTCCAATGCCAATCTTGAGGCCCTCGCGGCCGGCGCGTGTCTGGTCTTGCCGACCTCAGATCCTTCGCTACCGCTCGACACCGTCACCGATCGGATGATCCCGGATCATGTCGCTGAACGCTATGACCGCAATACGATGCCGCGATCGCTGGCGGACGCGCTCTGTCGGCTCGTTCGTTCACCCGGCCTGATCGCATCCCGTCGTGCACAGACCAGAGCGCTTGGGCGACAGATCATCCGTCCATGGTCCGACGTGGTCGCAAACGACATCGCACTCCTGAAATCCGTGGCCGCCCGCACGCCCTCGATCGCGTTGCAGGCAGATGTGAAACAGGCCGGACATCAATGAAAGAAACGTTAGGTTTTGCTCTACTCGGCTGCGGGCGCATCGCCCAGCGCTATTCGGACATTTTCGCGAACGGGCAGCTGGCCAATGCGCGTCTTGCAGCGGTGTGCGACGTGCAGGCTGCGCGCGCCGACAAGCTGGCGGCGCGTCATGGCGTTCCGGCCTTTGATGATTTCCACAAAATGATGGAGACGTGCCGGGCCGATATCGATGTGGTCTGCATTCTGACCGAAAGCGGCAAGCATGCCGAGCATGCGGTTGCACTGGCGCCTTACGGCAAGCACCTGGTGGTCGAAAAGCCGATGGCGCTGACGCTGGAGGATGCCGACCGGATGATCGCGGCCTGTGACGGCGCAGGCATCAAGCTGTTCATCGTCAAGCAGAACCGCTACAACCTGCCGGTCCGCAAGCTGCGCGAGGCGCTCGAAGCCGGCCGCTTCGGCAAGATCGTAATGGGCACCACGCGAGTGCGCTGGTGTCGCCGGCAGAGCTATTACGACCAGGACAAATGGCGCGGCACCTGGGCCTATGACGGCGGCGTATTTGCGAACCAGGCCAGCCATCATGTCGATCTCGTGCAATGGTGCCTTGGGCAGCCGGTGACGGTCTATGCAGCCGGCCGCGCCGCGCTGGCCCGGAACATCGAGGTCGAGGACACGGGTGCCGCCGTAGTGACCTTCGCAAGCGGGGCGATCGGCGTGATCGAGGCGACGACCGCGACGCGCCCCGTCGATCTCGAAGGCTCGCTCTCAATCCTCGGCGCGAACGGCACGGTCGTGATCGGCGGTTTCGCGGCGAACAAGCTCACCGACTGGAAGTTCGAAACACCGCAGGCGGGCGATGAGGAGGTGTTCGCAAAGTTCAGCGAGAACCCGCCCAACGTCTACGGCTTCGGGCACATCGCCTATCTGCAGCATGTCGTGGATGCGGTGATGAACGGCTCGCCCTCTCTGGTGGACGGGCTCGAAGGTCGTCGCTCGCTCGAACTCGTGGTCGCGATCTACGAGTCGATGGCGACCGGCGAAATCATCAAGCTCGGCTAC
>JBIQKQ010000126.1:0-10180 GCA_044506365.1 Hyphomicrobiales bacterium | reverse complement strand
ATGCTGCAGTCGCAGTCGACGTCCAATCCGTCGGCGGTGGCGCAATGGGCCGCGGTCGAGGCGCTGACCGGTCCGCAGGACTTCATCGAAAGGCACAACAAGATTTTCAAGGAGCGGCGCGACCTGATCGTGTCGATGCTCAACCAGGCGAACGGCATCCAGTGCCCCATGCCGGAGGGCGCGTTCTACGTCTATCCGTCCTGCGCCGGAACGATGGGCAAGACCGCGCCTTCGGGTAAGAAACTCGCGACCGACGAGGATTTCGTGACCGAGCTGCTCGAGACCGAGGGCGTCGCCGTCGTCCACGGCTCGGCCTTCGGCGCCGGCCCGGCCTTCCGCATTTCCTACGCGACCAAGACCGAGGACCTGGAAGAGGCCGGCAAGCGCATCCAGCGCTTCTGCGGTAATCTGAAATAGCCCTCGTTGCGGAGTCCGCGAAGCAGCGCGCGCTCCACCCATCCGTGCGATGACCTGAAGAGGCAGTAAAGGGCCTTGGCCGCAATTGTCGGCAAAGGCTTATCTTCTTTGAAACGGATGCGGGCTAATTTCGGCCCGACTTTGGGCGCCTAGTCGCCGCAGCCGCTTCACGACTGTGCACACGAGAGGGACATCATGCTCCGATCTTCGCTTTTCGCCGCCCTGATGCTGGTTGCGGCTCAGGTTTCGCCGGCCTCCGCGCAGCAGGCCCAGACCGGCGTGCTGGAATGCCGGGGCGGCGGTTCGATCGGCTTCGTGATCGGGTCGGTTACCGAGCTGAGCTGCATCTATCGCCCGGATTTCGGTCCGCGCCAGCTCTACACGGCGGTGCTGCGGCGTGCCGGCGTCGATCTCGGCGGCACCGCCGTGTCGAGCCTCGTCTGGGCCGTGTTCGCGCCGACCCAGCAGATCGGGCTCGGCGACCTGTCGGGCAATTACGGCGGGGTGACAGCGGGCGCTGCGGTCGGCGTTGGGCTCGGCGCCAATGTGCTGTATGGCGGCTCCAACAATTCCTTCGCGCTGCAGCCGCTCAGTGTCGAAGGCCAGGTCGGGCTGAACGTGTTCGGCGGCATCGCCGGGCTGGAACTGCGCTTCGCGCCGTGATCGCGCGCGCGATCAGGGGATCTGATACACCGCCATCGTGTCGCTGACGCCGCGCAGCGAGGCAAGCTGCTCGGTCGGCACGAGCCGGTTCTGCGCGATCATGCTGGCGACCTGAGGGTGCTGCATGACGGGCTTTGTGACAAAGATCGCGCGCTCGTGGGCAAGGCCCTGCACCCTTGCCGCGATGTTGACGGTCTGGCCGAAATAATCGAGCTGATCGTTCAGCGTCACGGCCAGACACGGCCCTTCGTGAATGCCGATCTTGATCAAAAGGTCGGATCTGAGGTCGCGGACTGAATCGCGCATGCGAAGCGCCGCAGCCAGCGCGCGGTCGGGCGCGGGAAAGGTCGCCATCACGGCGTCGCCGATGGTCTTGACCACCGCGCCGGTTTCGGCGGCGACGATCTCGTTCAGCACGCGGAAATGCGCGCGTACGAGGTCATAGGCCGCAAGATCGCCGACCCGGTCATAGAGCGCGGTCGACCCCTTGAGATCGGTGAACAGGAAGGTCAGGCTGGTTATTTTCAGGCCCTGATCGACGTCGAGCGTATTGGCGCGATAGATGTCGCGGAAGGTCTGGTTGGTGAACAGGCGCTTTGCCGTGAGGAACGGGCGGCGCTTGCCAAGCAGGTCGTGCAGCCGATCGCCGGCAATCCATACCGAGGGCAGGGTCCGCTGATCGGTGCGGTTCTCGAACGAGAGCCGCAGCGGACCGGGCTGCATCGCGGTGGTGCCGGTCGGCGCCTGCGTTTTGCTGAACACCATGGCGAGACTCTGCCGCTCGCGCGTGGGCTCGCCCTTCACGTCGATGAAGTGCGCCGCATGCGTCACCGGCTCGAAGACGATGATGAAATCCGCCGGCAGTTGCAGCGAGATCTGCGCTTTTTCGCCGGGCGCAAGCTCGATGGCGTCGAGTGTGATCTCCTCGATCACATGCTCCAGGGCGGGCGTATCGGGGAGATCGACTCCGGAGCACCAGAATATCTGGCGGAAATAGTCGACGATCGGCAGCGAATGCGGATCGTGGGCGGCGATGCGGCGCACCGCAGGACTTACGGTGAAGGTGACTTCGACCATCTCGTCGAGCGTCGGCTCATAGCCGCAGGCGCATAGCGCGCAATCGTAGCGATCCTTGCGGACCGCCTTCAGCGTTTGCGTCGCGTCGAGCACGCCGCCGCAGCCGGGGCACAGGACGTTCCAGCTCATCTCGAACAGGCCGAGCCGCGCGGCATGGAGAAAGCCGCTGATGGTCCGTTCCTCGTCGAGCCGGTTCGCGGAGGCGATCTGCAACACGTTGACGCGGCACAGCGCCCGGTCCTCGCCGTTGCGGATCAGCGCTTCAATGACATCGGCAACATTCGGCTCCGCCGACCTGCGCAACGCGTCGAACAATGTCTGGCTGGTTTGCGCGACGTTCATGGGCGGGAAGGTTAGGCCCAAATTGTGACGCTGTCAGGCGGCGACGGTCACATTATCCCGACTTGATCTCGATCCGCCCCTCGACGCCGATGCGCGCGGTCTTGATCTTTTCCAGATAGTCGATGACTTCGGCCGTCATCAGCGGGCCGTCATGGCCGGGAACGATCTCGCGGACATTGTTGAACATTTCGTACCCGTCGCCGCCGCGCGACATGAAGTCGTTGATCGCGAGCCGGTAGACTTTTTTGTCGTCCAGCGGCTTGCCGTCGGCTTCGGCCGAGACGACACGCTGCCCGACTGGCCGCGACGGATCGACCACGACCTTCAGACCGGACACCTGCGGGAAGCGTCCCGCCGCCCGCGGCAGCGCGCTGAAGCCGTTTTCGAGAGCGGCCCGCACGGTCTTGCCCAGCACTTCCAGCACGGCGATCTTATTGTTGAACGGCAGTTCCGCCATGATGTCGCGCCGCGTGATGGTTGAGCCGGGCGGGTAGATGCGGCCCGCCCGGATGCCGCCGCCGTTCACGATCGCGATATCGGCATCGCTTTCGGTGCGGATCGCGTCGGCGATCAGGTTGCCGATCGCCGCCTCCTGCGTGCGCACGGTGACGTTGCGGCTGTCGAGCGCCACCGCGGTGGTCGCGATCGGCACATCGAGCGCGGCCGACAGCGTCTTCTCGTAGCCGTTCACGACCGCAAGAACCTCGGGATCGGGCGTTACGCTGCGCGTATCGATGACGCGGAATTGCGGATGCCACGCCACCTCCCGGCGACCCTCATTGGTCCGAACCGTGAAGGTCACGTCGATACAGGTGACGAAATGGGCGTCGAAGCTCGACTCGATCGCGGCGGTGCGGCCGTCGTAGTTGAGCCAGAGGTCGTGGTCGTGCCCGCTCAGGATGATGTCGGCCGCCTGCCGGCGGTACATCGCCTCGTCCTTGGCGCGGTCGGTATGGACGCAGGCCACCACAATGTCCGCGCCCTCCTTGCGCAAGGCTGCCGCCTGCTGCTCGATGGTGTCGACCGCCCGCGGGAATTTCAGATCGCCCGGGCTGGACAGGATCACGGCGTCCTCATCGGTCGCCGCCGCGATGCCGATGCGAATGCCGTCGAACGTCAGGATGGTGCGCTCCCGCATCCCCGCGGCGAGCGTGCCGTCCGGGTTCAGGATGTTGGCGCAGAAGATCGGGAACTTCGCTTCCGCCATCCGCCGGAAGAAAACCTCCTTGCCGAAATCGAACTCATGATTGCCGGGGACGAACACGTCCGGCGCGATCATGTTGGTCAGCACCATGATATGCGCGCCCTCGTCGAGACCCGACATCAGCGATGGCGACAGCGTATCCCCCGCATGGACGAAGACCACGGGTCCCCTGGCGCGTTCGGCCTTCACCACAGCGGCGAGGCGGGCGAAACCGCCGCGGGGCTGACCGTCGGGCGCCGGCTGTTCGCTCATCTGGTAGATGTCGTTCACCAGCACGAAGGTCACGCGCGAGCGGGTCGGCTGCGCCGCCACCGGGCGCGGCAGGCTTGTGATCAGGGCAAGGGCGGACGATCCGAGCAGCAAGAGGCGGCGGGTGATGGCGATTTTCATGATTGATTTCCGACGGGCAGGTGGGCTTAGCATGCCCGCATGATGGACGCATCGTCAGCCGCCGCCGCAGGCGGACACCTTTCTGCGGATCAGCCGCCGGTCAAATCCGGCAAAATCGGCGTCCTGATCGCCAATCTCGGCACACCCGACGCCACCGATTACGGTTCGATGCGGCGCTACCTGAAGGAATTCCTGTCCGACAAGCGGGTCATCGAGGACAATTCGCTGACCTGGAAGCTCGTTTTCAACCTGATCATCCTGACGCGGCGGCCGGCCAGCAAGGGCCGTGACTACGACACGATCTGGAACACGGAGCTGAACGAATCGCCGCTGAAGACCATCACGCGTTCGCAGGCGCAGAAGCTTGCCGCTTCGCTTGCGCCGGTCGACGGCCGGATCGAGGTCGACTGGGGCATGCGCTACGGCAATCCGTCGGTCGGCTCCGCGATCGATGCGCTTGCGGCGAAAGGCTGCGACCGCATTCTTTATGTGCCGCTCTATCCGCAATATGCGGCGGCGACCACCGCGACCGCCTGTGATGCCGCGTTCAGGCACCTGATGACCATGCGCTGGCAGCCGACGCTGCGCGTCGCGCCGCCTTATTATGACGAGCCGGTCTATATCGAGGCGCTGGCCTCCTCGATGCGCGCGGAACTGGCGAAGCTGTCGTTCAAGCCGGACGTGATCCTCGCATCGTTTCACGGCATTCCGCAGGATTACGCCGACAAGGGTGATCCCTATCCCGAGCAATGCGCGGTGACGACGCATCTTCTGCGCAAGGCGCTGGGGATGGATGGCGATACGCTGCGGCTCACCTTCCAGTCGCGGTTCGGAACGGCGGAATGGCTCAAGCCCTATACCGACAAGACGGTCGAGGCGTTGGCGCAAAGCGGAGTGAAAAATCTCGCCATCGTGACGCCCGGCTTTGCCGCGGACTGCCTGGAGACATTGGAGGAGATCGCGGTCGAGAACCGCGACATCTTCAAGGGCAATGGGGGCCTCAACTTTGCGGCCATCCCCTGTCTCAATGACAGCGAGGCGGGCATGCAGGTGATCCGCGAGATCGTGATGCGCGAACTCAAGGGCTGGGTTTGATGGCCGTCATTCCGGGACGCTCCGAAGGAGCGGACCCGGAATCCAAACTCCCGCTGGTGGTTATGGGCTTCCGGGCTCGTTTGCTTCGCAATCCTCCGGAATGACCGCAGAAACCCCCCGTTAACCATATCCCTTTTAACTCCGTTAACCCTTTCCGCCGGCCCGCGAAGCCGGCCGCCTTCATTCGCCCGTCCCGGAGCGGCGGCGCCGATGCGGGCGCGGCAGGAGTTGACGCGTGGCGCGCAGCCTCGTTCCGATCGTTGTGCTTGGCATTGCGGGTCTGTGGGTGACCGTGCCGGCTATCGCGCAGCAGGCCGAGCCGCGTGATCTGTCGACGCCGACCCTGTTCGATCCGCATTTCGATTCCGGCCGCACGCAGCAGTTTCGCAGGCCGGGCCAGCCGGCACGCCCGGGTGAGATGACGTCGGTTGCGAGCGGTGCCGGAGCGACGGGATTCGATGCGACCAATGCGCGGGTGAGGCGCAAGGCGCGGGAGGAGGCACGCCAGCGAGCGCGCGCCGAAGCGGAGAACCTGCCGCCGATTGCGGCCTCCGCACCGGACCGCACGGTGGCCGCGCCGTTCCAGCGCCAGGAGAGCCGGGCGGCGCTGCGCCGGCGCGCAACCAACAGCGCGCCGATTCCGCTCGATGCCACCGGCCCGATTGCCGCGCGTCCGATCCGCAAGCGCGTGGATGAGGAGGACCCGTTCGGGCCGGTCGGGTTCTACGCCGGCTCGTTCCTCTACAAGCCCGCCGTGGAAGTGTCCGGCGGCTACAATAGCAATCCCGGCCAGCGCCAGAACCAAAGGGGTTCGACCTTCCAGAAGGTGGCGCCCGAACTCAGCCTTCGGTCAGACTGGTCGCGGCACGAAGTGTCGGCCGATCTGAAGGGCAGCTACATCTGGTACAACAAAGACGAACTCGACAATCTCAATCAGCCTTATCTTGATCTCAAGGGCAAGGCGCGGCTCGATATCACCAAGCAGACCAATGCCGAGATCGAGGGCCGCTTCGGTCTGCAGGCCGACAACCCCGGCGACCCCAATCTGCCGACCGACATCGCAACGCCGCCGCTCTACATCACCCCCGGCGCTACGGCCGGCATCACCCATACGTTCAATCGCCTGGAAGTCTCGCTGAAGGGCTCGATCGACCGCACCGCCTACGGCGACGCCCAGACCAATGACGGACGATGGATCAGTTTCGAAGACCGCAATTACAATCAGTATGGCGCGCGGGTGCGGGCCGCCTACGAGACGCTGCCCGGCATCAAGCCGTTCGTGGAATACGGCATGGACCAGCGGCGCCACGACAAGGAGAACGATCCCGATGGCCTCGCGCGCAACTCCGACGGCTCGACCATCAAGGTCGGATCGGAATTCGAGCTGTCGCGCTATCTCGTTGGCGAAGCGTCAATCGGATTTCTGGAACGACGATACGCGGATGCGGCCTTTCCGAAGCTTCGCGCGCCGCTGATCGATGCGGCGCTGACCTATTACGCAACGCCGCTTACGACGCTGAAAATCAATGCAACCACCAATGTCGACGAATCGATCCTGCCGGGCGTGGCCGGTTCGCTTCGCCGCGATTTCGGGCTGCAGATTGATCATGCCTTCCGCCGCTGGCTGATCGGCAGCTTGACACTCGGCTATGGCACGGATGATTACGAAGGCTCGGACCGCAAGGACGACCGCTACGTCGTTGCCGGAAGCGTTGTCTATAAGATGACGCGCGAAGTCCATTTCAAGGCGGAGGCGCGCCGCGAATGGCTGAAGTCGACCTTCGAGGGCCAGGACTACACGACGAACATCTTCACGGTCGGGCTGCGATTGCAGCGGTAAGCCATCGTGTCCAGGAGCCATCGTGTCCAGGGCGCAGCGCAGCGTGAAACGTTGCGCTGCAGAACCGGGACCAGCGGAATTGAAAATGGCCCCGGCTCTGCAGTGCATCACTTCGTGCTGCACAGCGTCCGGGGGCCCCAGACTCAGCCCAGCAGCAGCTTCAATTCCTCACGCAGCTCGGGCGCGATGTCCTTGCGCTTGAGCGCGTAGGCGACATTGGCGGTGAGAAAGCCGAGCTTTGAGCCGCAATCGTAAGAGCGGCCTTCGAATTTCACCGCGTAAAAGGGCTGCGTCTTCGCCAGCGCGATCATCGCGTCGGTGAGCTGGATCTCGCCCCCGGCGCCGGTCTGCTGGTTCTCGAGGATGGAAAAGATCTCCGGCTGCAGGATGTAACGTCCGGTGATCGACAGATTGGATGGTGCGTCCTCGCGCTTCGGCTTCTCGACCATCTTGGTGATCGGCATGGCCGGTCCGGATTCCTTGCCGACGCCGACGATGCCGTACATATGGACGCGGTCCATCGGCACTTCCTCGACCGCAATGATATTCGCCTTGCCTTTCTGCTTGTCATAGGCGGCGACCATTTGCGCAAGGCAGCCCGGCTCGTTCTGCACCAGCACGTCCGGCAGCACTACTGCGAATGGTTCGTTGCCGACCAGTTCGCGTGCGCACCAGACCGCATGGCCGAGACCGAGCGGCGATTGCTGGCGGGTGAAGCTCGTCGTGCCCGGGCCCGGCGTGTCTTCGTCGAGCAGCTTCAATTCGCTTTTCTTGTTCCGCTCCTTGAGCGTGACTTCGAGTTCGAATTGCCGGTCGAAATGGTCCTCGATCACCGACTTGTTGCGGCCGGTGACGAAGATCAGATGTTCGATCCCGGCTTCGCGCGCTTCGTCCACCACATGCTGGATCAGCGGGCGATCCACCACGGTCAGCATTTCCTTGGGCATCGCCTTGGTCGCGGGCAGGAAACGGGTGCCGAGCCCGGCCACCGGGAAAATCGCTTTGCGGACAGGCTTCATGAGGTGAACCACGCAGGAGACTGTGGACAGGGAGCTTTTGTTAACACGCGAACTCTGGAAAAGCCGTGAACGGTCCAGAAACGTCCACGTTTTTATGAATGTTGTTAATCGTCTGGCAACCGTATGCGTTCCCCATAGGGATTGGGTTTTATGTACCGGTTGCGTGAGGCGTCGATGGCCCGTCGGTGGGAAATTTCGGCAAGATTGTGGCCGCTCGCCGCATTCGGCATGACGTTGATGGGATGCGCGGGCGGCGTCGCCGACGATCGCGGCAGTCCGGCGGCGACATCGTCGATCCCACGCTCTGCGGCGGTCGCACCCGCTGCGAGCGCCCCGGCCCGGCGGGCGATTCACTCCTCCAGCTCGCGGCGCGCTTTCGCTCAGGCCACCGGGCCGGACTGGAGCGGGGAATCCGGCAGCTCCGGCCATCCGCTCATGACGGCGGACGCCATTCGCGCGGCGGCGGCGGATTTCCAGGGCTGCCTTCAGCGGCTCTATCCGGCGGCCGCAAAGCGCGGCATTCCGAAACAGGCCTATGACTCCTATACGCGCGATCTCACGCCCGACCTGCGGATCATGGATCTGGTCGACGCGCAGCCGGAATTCACCATGGCATTCTGGGACTATCTCGACCGCCTGGTCGGGGAGGAGCGCATCGCGCGCGGCCGCGAATTGCTGCAGGAGCATCGCGCAACGTTCGACGCCATGGAGCGGACCTACGGCGTCGACCGGCATGTCATTGCCGCGATCTGGGGCATCGAGTCGAAATACTCGACCATGATGGGCGATCGCGCGGTGCTGCGTTCGACCGCGACGCTCGCCTGTGTCGGACGACGCCAGGATTATTTCCGCAACGAATTTCTGGCCGCGCTCGAGATCCTGTATCGCGGCGACGTGCAGCCCGACCGGATGAAGGGATCGTGGGCCGGCGCGTTCGGGCCCACCCAGTTCATGCCGACGGTCTACAAGACTTATGCGGTGGATGCGGATGGCGACGGGCGGCGCGATCTGACCACCTCGGTGCCCGATCTGTTGTTCTCCACGGCCAATTACTTCCGGCGCCATGGCTGGGAGACCGGGCAGACCTGGGGCTACGAAGTGGTGGTGCCACAGAACTTCAACTTCATGCTGGCCGACCGCAGCAAGGTCATGACCGTCCGCGAATGGGAGCAACTCGGCATCCGGCGGGTCGGCGGCCAGCAATTTCCGCGCTCGTCCGACCGGGCGTACCTGATGGTGCCCGCCGGGAGCCAGGGACCGGGCTTCCTGATGCTCAATAATTTTCGCGTGATCATGCGCTACAACCCGGCCGAGGCCTATGCGCTCGCGATCGGCCACCTGTCCGACCGGCTGCGCGGCGGCGATGCTTTCGTACAGAGCTGGCCGCGGCAGGAACGCGTTCTCAGCCGTGAGGAGCGCACCGAAATGCAGCAATTGCTGGCCCGTCATGGGTTCGATATCGGCCAGCCCGATGGCCGGCTCGGGCCCAAGACGCGCGCCGCAATCCGGGGCTTCCAGGCGCGGGCAGGGCTCGTCCCTGACGGATTTCCGAGCGCAACCGTGCTGGCGCGATTGCGTGGAAATTAACGGACCGGGCGGCCTGAACCTTCGCCCCGCCATCTTCTTTTGCTATGCAGTCTCGGGTCGGCGGGGTGTGGTTCCCCGCCAGCATTGCATGGGTCGGGATGGCGCGGCGCAAGAATGCACGAAAGCGGTTGCTGCTGGCGGCGGGCCTCGGCGGGCTGATCGTGGCCGTTGCCGCGCTTGGCTGGCCTGCGCAGGCGCAGTTTTTCCCGTTCGATGACCGTTTCTTCCGCTTCCCGCGCCAGCAGAAGCCGCGTCCGCCGGTTCAGCAGGAGCAGACCACCGCACCCGCACCGAAGAAGGCGGAGGTTCCCCCGACGATTCGCATCCTGGTGCTGGGCGACTCGATGGCCGACTGGCTGGCTTACGGGCTCGAGGAGCAGCTTAACGAGACGCCGGAAATCGGTATCCTGCGCAAGCACCGCGCCTATTCAGGCCTGATCCGCTACGAACAGAAGAGCGACGCCGAATGGCCAAAAGTCGCGCGCGAGCTGATCGCGGCCGAAAAGCCGCAGGCGATCATCGTCCTGCTGGGCCTGCAGGATCGCC
>JBIQKQ010000125.1:0-10252 GCA_044506365.1 Hyphomicrobiales bacterium | reverse complement strand
ATCGCCGAGATGACCGAGCTGCGGGCGATCGTCGCACTCGGCCGGATCGCCCATGACGCGACGGTGACGGCGCTCGGGGCGCGCAAGTCGTCGGCAAAATTCGCTCATGGCGCGCGCTGCGCGATCGGACGTGTCGAACTGTTCGATAGCTACCACTGCTCGCGTTACAACACGAATACCGGGGTGCTCACGCCGGAGATGTTTCGTGCGGTGTTTGCAGCGGTCCGTGATTTCATCGACGAGAGCGAGATCGACCGCAGGAAGGCGTGCGTCAGCGCCTGATTAGCCGGCAGCGGCGACGATCAGCGGTCGATGCGCTTGCGCAGCGGCTGCACCAAGATCCGGAAACCGCCGGACGGCACCATCTCGAACGAAATCCCTTCGTCCCGCAGCACGCTCTCGATCGCCACCGCGGTCGAGCGCCGCACGTCGACTCCGGCCTGCTCCAGCCGGTTGATCGAGCGCTGCGTCACCCCCACGCGCTGTCCGAGTTCGGCCTGGCTCCAGCCGAGCAAGGCGCGGGCCGCCCGAACCTTGGCGGCAAACTCGCGCCGCTCTTCATTCATCGCGGCGATGTTCGGTACGATGGTGAATCGTTTTTGCCGGTTGTTCCCGATCATTCTTCCTCCGGCTGGATGTCTTGTCTTGTGACATGAAGAGCGTTTTTTGCGACGCGCTTTTCGTCACATGTGACAAAGTTGTCGTAGAAAATATCCTTTAGATCACAATGGCTTGACGCCGGAATGTCATCTGTTGTGACATGGACCTCATCAAACATGTGTTTATGAGTGCCATGCCAAAGGTTGTTCTCAGCCGAGCGTTCGTCGAGAACGTGCGTTGCGATCCGGCCCGCGCAAAAGTCGACTATTTCGACATCGACCAGAGGGGCTTCATGCTCGAGGTCAGGCGCTCGGGCGGGAAGACGTACTACCAGCGCTATACCGACGAGCGCGGCCGGGAGCGGCAGTACAAGATCGGGCCGGCGGATGCCCTGACGCTCGACCAGGCGCGCAAGAAGGCGCGGATCATCCTCGCCCAGGCGTTGCTCGGCGCCGATCCGCAGGCCCGCCGGCGCGAATTGCGGCAAATCCCGACGCTCGCCGAGCTGGTGCGCGACCGCTACCTGCCGCACGTCAAAGCCTACAAGCGGAGCTGGCGAACCGACGAAACCGTCTTCCGCGTGCACATCCTGCCGGTCCTCGGGTCCAAACCGCTCGACGAGATCACCGGCGACGCGGTTGCCGATCTCATTCAGCGCATGCGCGACAGGGGCTATGCCAGCGGCACCACCAATCGAGTGCTGATCTTGATCCGCTTCATCTTCAATCTGGCCCGCAAGTGGAAGATCCCGGGCGTCCGCGACAACCCGACCTTCGGGCTCAATACCGCGCCCGACGTGCAACGCGACCGCTTCCTGACGCCGGAGGAGACGCAGCGGCTGATCGCCTCGATCAATGTCGACGAAAACCGCAGCGCGGCGCAGACCATCATGATGCTGCTGCTCACCGGCGCGCGCCGCAACGAGATTTCGCACGCCAAATGGGAGTATGTCGACTGGGAACGGCGCACGCTGCTGGTGCCGATTTCCAAGACCGGCAAGCCGCGCGCGATCGCACTGAACGGCCGCGCCATGGCGCTGCTGCGCTCGATCCCGCGGCAGGGTGACAACCCCTATATCTTCCCCTCGCCCCTGACCGGCCGGCCGTGCCCTTCGCTGCATTTTCCGTGGAAGCGCATTAAAGAGCGGGCCATCCTCGACGATCTGCGTCTGCACGACCTGCGGCATTCGTTCGCGAGCTTCCTGGTGAACGAGGGAGTCTCGCTGTACGTCGTGCAGGGCCTGCTCGGACACACCCAGCCGCGCACCACGCAGCGCTACGCGCATCTCGCGCAGGACACGCTCAACCAGGCCGCGGAGGTGGTCGCAACCGTGATCGGCGGCTCGTCCGACATGCCGCCTCCCGCCCCGCCAGCCGATCTTGTGGCGGCGGGCGCCGGCCGCCACAGCGCCGTTTCCTAGCCCGACACCGCGATCGCGCTCGCAACCATCGTCTGACACCCTCGGCGGCATGCGGCCGCCGAGGTCACGCTTTATTTGAGCAGCACGCCTCGCCAGCGTCCTGAACCCCGCCGCGCGCCGTGCATCGCGGCGCGCGCCACAACCGCCAACCTCACCGAAACCGTCAACCCCCCAGAAATCGTCGCTGCCGCGATCCAGAGGTCGCGCGGCGAGGATGCGGGTCGAGAGCCGTGCCGTCCTGCAGGGCCGGCCCTGCTCGTCTGCCCTCCCCCTTTCGTGCGGCGGGAGCGCACCGGTAACTCCACCTTCGCCTGTGCGATGGCCGCCACCTAGCGTCTCCCTAGAAGCGCGGAGCGAATCGCGGGCACCAGGGAACGACCGCTGCGACAATATGCCCGCGGGAATAAAGTCAATTCCGATCCTGGACGTGCGCTCCGGCACCCAGTTCATCCCCTGTCCGGCCGCTGCGATTCGACTGGAAAGGGCCAGCCGCGCCGCAGCTTAGTGATTGAAATCACTCACAAATTGGGGCCGCTCAGGGTGAGATCAGTAGAATACGTGAAGATCTGCAGCCTGTACGGCGTCGGCTACTACTATATCCCGGGAACGGACACTTGCATCAAGATCGGTGGCTATGTCCGTTGGGAGGCCTATCACAACGAAGTCGGCGGTCACTATGCTGATCGCGTCCCGACCGGCGGCGATGGCACCTTCACCCGCAACGCCAGCGACTTCGGCATGCAGGCCCGTTTCCGCCTGACCGGCGACATTCGCACGCAGACCGAATACGGCACCCTGCGCGCCTATTTCGCCTTCGGTGTCAACGCCCTCAATACGGCCGCGGCTGTGGGCGGTGCTGTCACGACCAACACCGTGTCGATGGAACGCGCCTTCATCCAGTTCGCGGGCTTCACCATCGGCCGGTCGGACACGTTCTTCGCCTTCTATAACGGCGCCGCCTACGGCCTCGTGCCGATGTTCCTGGACGGTTCGTCAGGTCCGGCGGGTCACAACGTGTTCGCCTATACTTGGCAGTTCGGTAACGGCCTCTCGGCCTCGCTGTCGATCGAAGATCAAGGTGCTCGCACCAAGCCGATCGTCGACCTCAATGTGACGGATCTGTTTGGAAGCGCCGCCGCTCCCAACGTCACCGACCGCAGCGGTGGACATATTCCTGACATCGTCGGCAACCTTCGTGTCGACCAGGCTTGGGGTTCTGCCCAGATCATGGGTGGTTTGGCCGCCGTTCGGGCCAACTACTTCGCGGGCAACGGTGTGAACTGCACCGGCAACAACACCACCTGCAACCATCCTGGCGATGAATGGGGCTGGGGCGTGGGCGCCGGCCTGACCCTGAAGATGCCGTGGGATGCGAAGGACACCCTGTCCGGCGTGATTGCCTTTGCGAAGGGTGCGACGGGCTTCGTGTCGCATGCCAACGGGCAGAACTTCATCCACAGGCAGGGCATCGGACTGGGCGCACAGGTCGACGCAGTGTTCGCCAATCCCGGCACGCTGGCCGGCTATGGCGGTCAGCTCGAACTGACTGAAGCCTGGGGCGGCACGGTGGCGTTCGAACATTACTGGACGCCGAGCCTGCGCACCTCCTGGGTGCTGGGCTACCTGAATGTCGAGTACAATGACACCGCGAAGGCTCTGATTGCCTCCAATCTCGGAGGTGCGTGTGCCGGAGCCAATATCCGCTTCGTGGCTGGCACGATCAGCAACTGCGATCCGGATTACGCACTGTGGCGCATCGCGTCGCGCACCATGTGGAACCCGGTTGCCAATCTCGATATCGGCGTGGAAGTGGCCTACACCAAGGTTGACACTGCGTTCGCTGGAAGCGCCGTCCTCGCCGGCTCCCCTCCCGGCTACGCTGCCGGACTGGCTCCTGGGCTGTATGCGATCGAAGACCAGAGCTACTGGTCCGGCGCGATCCGCGTACAGCGCAGCTTCTGGCCGTGATCTGACGATCATCGCCTGATCTGAACGGAGCCCCCGGCCGCAAGGCCGGGGGTTCTGCTTTTGGGACAGCGACGATTGCTGCGCGGAGTGGCCGCCGGCGCTCACTTCCATGTGAGCGCCCTCTATCTCGGCCCTGAAACCTTATAGGCTCAGGGTCGTAGTCGAGATGCGGGCTGCGACGGACGCAACTCCATCCGCTCGGCCCGCTCGCCTGAAGCTGTCGCCCTCAATCGCCGAGACGCCGACCATCACAGGATGTCGGTGTGCCGCATGCGCCAAAGGAGCCTTCTTCATGAACCGACGCCAAAGCCTGACACTGATCGCCGGCGCTGCGAGCGCCTTCGCCGTCGGCGGCCTGTTCGGCCGCTCTTCCGTGCTGGCGCAGACCACGCCCGCGCAGCCGGCGGGACCTTTCAAGCTGCCGCCGCTTGGCTACGCCTTCTCGGCCCTCGAGCCGCATATCGATGCGCGCACCATGGAGATCCATCACGACCGGCATCACGCCGCCTATGTGAACAACGCCAACCAGCTTGCCGCGCGCTGGCCCGAACTCGGCACGACGCCGATCGAGACGATCCTGTCCGATTTGAACAAGGTCCCAGAAGCGATCCGCACGGGCGTTCGCAACAATGTTGGCGGCCACTGGAATCATACCTTCTTCTGGGAGTTGATGACGCCCGGCGGAGCGAAGGAGCCCTCCGGCGCGCTGAAGACGGCGATCGACACCGCCTTCGGAAATGCGTCGGCGATGATGGACAAGGTGAATGGAGCGGGCGGCGCACGCTTCGGCTCGGGTTGGGCCTGGCTTGTGGTCAACAAGGACAAGAAGCTCGACGTGATCAGCACCGCCAATCAGGATACGCCGCTCGAACTCGGCGCCAAGCCCGTGCTCGGCGTCGATGTGTGGGAACACGCCTATTACCTGAAATACCAGAACCGCCGCGCGGACTACCTCAAGGCCTGGTGGAACACCGTGAACTGGGACAAGGCCGGCGACGATTTCAAGAAGGCGATGGGCTGACGAGCCAAATAGCGACCGGGCGGAGCCGCTCGTCCCCAATTGGGCGGCCCGTCCCCGACCCGCGGCGGCGCGAGGCGTCGCGGGTCGTCCCTTAAATCATCCCTCTTAAATCATCCCCTTGGATTATCCTTTGGCGCGCAGCAGACGGCTGCGCTCGCGATCCCAGCTACGCCGCTTCAGAGTTTCGCGCTTGTCATGCTGCTTCTTGCCGCGGGCCAGCGCGATCTCGACCTTGGCGCGGCCTCTTGCATTGAAATAGAGCTTCAGCGGCACCACCGTGAATCCCTGCCGCTCGACCGCACCGATCAGCTTGTTGATCTGGCGCTTGTGCAGCAGCAGCTTGCGCGGCCGTTTCGGCGCATGATTGTAGCGGCCGGCCTGCAGATATTCCGGAATGTTCGAATTGATCAGCCAGACTTCGCCGTCGCGCGCATCCGCATAGGATTCGGCAATGGTCGCCTTCCCCGCGCGCAGCGATTTCACCTCGCTCCCGGTCAGCGCAACGCCCGCCTCGAACGTCTCGCCGATCTCGTAATTGAAGCGCGCCTTGCGGTTGTCGGCGACGACCTTGAGCGGACGCTCTTTCGCCTCTGCCATTGACGCTCGCTGCTAGTTCAACAGCCCGGCATGCACCATGGCGTTGCGGATCGCCGCCTTGGTCCCGGCGGTCACCGGTAATAACGGCAGCCGCACCTCGTCGCGGCCGCGACCGAGCATCGATAACCCGCACTTCGCGCCGGAGAGACCGGGCTCCAGGAAGATCGCGTGGTGCAGCGGCACAAGGCGATCCTGCACCTTCAAGCCTGCGTCATAGTCACCCGAAAGGGTCGCGTCCTGGAGCTGCTTGCACAGAGCCGGCGCCACATTGGAGACGACCGAGATGCAGCCATGGCCGCCTGCCGCATTGAAGGCGAGCGCCGTCATGTCCTCCCCCGAGAGCTGGATGAAATCCTCGCCCATCGCCTGCCGCTGCAGGGAGACCCGCGCGAGATTGCCGGTGGCGTCCTTTACGCCTGCGATATTCTTCAGTTCGAACAGCCGCTTCATGGTGTCGACCGACATGTCGACCACGGAACGCGGTGGGATGTTGTAGATGATGATCGGAATTCCGATCGCGTCGTTGACCGCCTTGAAATGCTGGACCATGCCCTCCTGGGTCGGCTTGTTGTAATAGGGCGTCACCACCAGCACGGCATCGGCGCCCGCCTTCTCCGCGTGCTTGGCGAGTGCGACGGCCTCCGACGTTGCGTTGGAGCCCGCGCCCGCAATGACCGGCACGCGGCCTTGCGCCTGATCGACGCACCATTCCACGACCTTCTGATGCTCCGGATGTGACAAGGTCGGGCTTTCCCCGGTCGTGCCGCACGGCACGAGGCCGTCAGTCCCTTCGGCAATCTGCCACTCCACAAGGTCGCGGAAAGCCTTCTCGTCGAGCTGGCCGTCGCGGAAGGGCGTCACCAAGGCGGTGAACGATCCCCGGAACTTTCCGTTTGTTGTCATTTCTCGACCCCGCACTGGAGCATTTGCGATCAGGACCATCGAAGCTCGAACACGACGGCGAACCGATCAATAGCGGGTCGCCACCGAGCTTGAAAGCGAATGTTCTTGAAGCAAAACACAGCCATTTCGTGATGGCCCGTGACCATCACCGTGAAGGCGGTGGCGGTACCGATGGACCGCCGCCGCGCTCTCGCCGCTTTCCGATGGCAGGGACGCGTTTCGGGTAGGTAAACGGTTCCTCAGCATATTCAAGGCAATAGCAAGAGCTGTAAGCACAAGCTGCACCATCCGATTCGGCACGAGGGCTTCGACTTGACACGCAAAGGCTCGTTCACGGCCACGATGGCCGGCTTTGCCGCGTTGCTGGCCGCCGCGGCCGTCGTCCAGGCGGCCCCGAAAACCGAAGACGCCGCATTGAGCGCACAGTCGCGGTCGGGCGCCGACAAGAAGACCAAGGCGCGGACCAAAGCCACTCCGGCAAAGCCAGCGGACAAGACGGCGCCCAAAGCCACAACCAGACCATCCAAATCGAAATCGGCTGCGTCCAAATCGGGCGCATCCAAATCCGCGAGGCGTGCCGCCGCGCCCGCGCCGGTACCCCTGCCCAAGCGCCGCCCAGGCGAGAGCGAGAGCGTGACCGCGGCGATCGCATTCCCGACACCGATCGGGACGGCGCCGATCCTGCCATCGGCGCTGGTCCCGCCGCAGACTACCAATCTCGCCCCCGTCGTCGCTGAACCGCAGCGCCAGGCGGCGCTGACGCCGCCGGCCTCGCCGGTGCCAGCCGCGCTTGCCCCCGCCGCCCCGATCTCCGCCGAAAGCCTTGCGGCTCTGAAAAAGGCGATCGAACTGGTGCGGCGAGGCCGCAACAGCGAGGCTACAGCGGTGGGCGGCGCCGTCACGGATCCAGTCGCGGCGAAGGTGATCGAATGGATCGTGCTGCGCGCCGAGACCGACGATTTCGACTTTCAACGTTATGCCGGTTTCGCCTCGGCAAATCCGGGTTGGCCCAACATCAATCAGTTCCGCCGCAAGGCCGAAGCCGCGCTCTACCAGAACAACGTCAACGACGCGGTGGTGCGCCGCTATTTCGCGGCCAACAGCCCGCTCACCGCGAAGGGGAAATTGGTCTTCGCGCGCGCTTTGCTGGCGCAGGGCGTCCGCGCGCAGCCGCAGCAGCTCGTACGCGATGCCTGGCGCAACGATGCGCTCTCGGCGGATATCGAGCGGCAGGTCCTTGATGCATTCGGCTCGCTGCTGTCCGGCGGCGATCACAAGGCGCGGATGGACCGGCGCCTCTATGCCGAAGACAACGGCGCAGCCTTGCGCGCGGCGCAGCGGCTTGGCGCCTCGCAGGTCGCCATCGTGAGAGCGCATGCGGCGGTCAACGACAAATCATCCAAGGCGAAAGCCCTGCTTGACGCGGTGCCTGGCGACGCTCGCGGCGACAATGCGTATCTGTTCGCCCGCATACGCCATCTGCGGCGGGCGGATCAGGTCGATGAAGCAGCCAGGATGATGCTTGCCGCATCCACCGCCGCGAGCGCGGTGCACGATCCGGACGAATGGTGGGAAGAACGCCGCCTGCTGGCACGCAAGCTGCTTGATGCCGGCGACCCGCGCACGGCGTTCCGCATCGCGCGCGACGCCGCCATGCCGGAGAAGGAAGGGGCGCGCGTTGAGCATCTGTTCACGGCCGGCTGGATCGCGCTGCGCTTCCTGAACGATGCCGGCGCGGCAAAGCCGCTGTTTGCTCGGACGATCCAGGTGGCGGAACATCCGGCCTCGATCTCGCGCGGTCATTACTGGTACGCGCGGGCCTGCGAAGCGCTCGGCCAGAACGGCGAGGCGCGCAGTCATTACGAGCGCGCCGCACGCTTTTCGAGCACCTATTACGGCCAGATCGCGCATGCGCGGCTTGGCGGGGCGGAACTGCGCCTACCGCCGCCGCCGCCCAGCCATCCGCAGGCGAACCGCCTCGAAATCGTTCGTGCGATGGACATGCTTTACGCGATCGACGAGCGCGATCTGGTCGCCTCAGCCGCCGCCGACATGGCCGACCGCGCGATCGATCCGGCCAGCCTCGCCGCGGTCGCCGCGCTGGCGGAGAAGAAAGGGGACGCGCGCACCCTCGCGCTGCTTGGACGGACAGCCGTCAGCCGCGGCCTGCCCTTCGAATATTACGCCTACCCGACCGCTGGACTCCCGCGCTTCACCCCGATCGGACCGCCGGTCGAACCGCATGTCGCCTACGCGATCGCGCGTCAGGAAAGCGGGTTCAACCCGCGCGCCCGTTCGAGCGCGAATGCGCAAGGGCTGATGCAGGTGCTGCCGGGCACCGCGAAACTCGTCGCGAAACGCAACGGCATCGCGTTCGACCCCAAGAAACTCTACGATCCGGTTTACAACGTGCAGATCGGCGCAGCCGAGCTTGGCCACGCCATCGGAAACTATCGCGGGTCGTATATCCTCACATTCGTCGCCTACAACGCCGGCCCCCGTCGCGTGC
Organism: Hyphomicrobiales bacterium; assembly: GCA_044506365.1. Classification (GTDB taxonomy): domain Bacteria; phylum Pseudomonadota; class Alphaproteobacteria; order Rhizobiales; family Xanthobacteraceae; genus Pseudorhodoplanes. The sequence continues at coordinate 1,234 of JBIQKQ010000125.1, read as the reverse complement.
GCGAATGGATCGAGCGTTTCGGCGATCCGCGCGACCCGAAAGTCGATCCGATCGACTGGGTGGAGCGCATTCCGTTTTCCGAAACGCGTAACTACGTCCAGCGTGTGATGGAGAACATGCAGGTCTATCGGGTGCGCTTCGGCGCGTCTCGCCAGCTCATGATCGAAGCCGATCTGAGGCGCGGCATGGGCGCAAACTAAAGCGAAACGTGCCGGGCTGAATCGCAGCGCATATCGTGCGCCTCTCCCCACGCGGGCGGGAGCACGCTTTGGGCAGCAGCAGCCCCTGTCCACCTGAAAATGCACCAGATCCATTTTCGCGGTGCTTGCTGGCCTCCCTGTGCCGGCTACACTTGCCTGATGTCTTCCCGAAAAGCCGCCGAGATCGCCCAAAGCCGGTTCGTAGCGGCGCCGGACGGCCTTAAGCTGCACGTCCGCTGCTACCGGACCGCTTCATCCAGCCTGCGCCTTCCGCTGCTGTGCCTGCCCGGACTGACGCGCAACGAATCCGATTTCGAGCCGCTGGCCCGCTATCTCACCGCAAGCCACGAATACGCGCGGCCGGTCTTTGCGATGGATTCGCGCGGCCGCGGCCGCTCGGCCTACGACAGCGACTGGCGCAACTATAATCCCGCAGTCGAACTCGCCGACGTCATCGCGGTGACGACGGCGCTCCGGCTCGATCGCGCGGTGTTCCTCGGGACCTCGCGCGGCGGCATTCTGACCATGCTGCTCGCAGCGGTGCAGCCGGCCCTGATCGCAGGCGCGATCCTGAACGACATCGGTCCGGTGATCGAGCAGGACGGGCTGATGCGCATCAAGAGCTATGTCGGAAGGATACCCACTCCCGATGATCGGACGCAGGGCGCCGCCATTCTCAGGGGATTGTTCGGGGCTCAATTCCCGAAGCTGAATGAGGCCGACTGGCACGCCTGGGCGAATCGAAGCTGGCAACAGGGCCGCCATGGCCTGATCGCCCGCTATGACCAGAAGCTTGCCGAGACGCTGAACGAGGTAGCGCCGGACCAGCCGCTGCCGAACCTGTGGGAGCAATTCGACGCCCTGCCAAAGGTGCCGATCATGGTCGTTCGCGGGGCGCTGTCCGACATCCTGTCGCCGGACACGCTGAGGGCCATGCGCGAACGCCGGCCCGATCTTGAAGCAGTTGAGGTCCCGGACCAGGGGCACGCGCCGCTTCTGGCCGAACCTGCGATCATGCGCCGGATCGCCGATTT
>JBIQKQ010000124.1:0-10314 GCA_044506365.1 Hyphomicrobiales bacterium | reverse complement strand
GTCTGCGAGGTGGCTGTCTCCAACAATCCCGGCTTCGCCAAGGGCGACATCGTGCTGGCCCATAGCGGCTGGCAGCAATACGCGCTGTCGAACGGCAAGGGCCTGCGCAAGATCGATCCGAAGATTGCGCCGATCTCGACGGCAGTGGGCATTCTCGGCATGCCGGGCATGACCGCTTACACGGGTCTTCTGGCCATCGGCAATCCGCAGCCGGGCGAGACGGTGGTGGTCGCGGCGGCGTCGGGCGCGGTCGGCTCGGCGGTCGGCCAGATTGCGAAGATCAAGGGCGCGCGGGCGGTCGGCATCGCCGGCGGCAAGGAGAAGTGCGCTTACGTCAAGAACGAACTCGGCTTCGACGAGTGCCTCGACCATCGCGATCCCGACCTGCGCGCGAAGGTGAAGGAAGCCTGCCCGAAGGGCATCGATGTCTATTTCGAGAACGTCGGCGGCAAGGTGTTCGACGCGGTGCTGCCGCGCTTCAACGACTTCGCGCGCATTCCGGTCTGCGGCCTGATCGCCGACTACAACACCATCTTCGGCAAGGACACGCCGACGCCGCCGTGGGCCAACACCATCATGCGGCAGATCTTGGTCAAGCGCCTCAACTTCCGCGGCTTCATCGTCCGCGATTTCGCCGCGATGTATCCGGACTTCATCCGCGACATGTCGCAATGGCTGCGCGAGGGCAAGATCAAGCACAAGGAATTCGTGACCGAAGGGCTCGAGAGCGCGCCGCAAGCCTTCATGGGCCTGCTCAAGGGGGCCAACTTCGGCAAGCAACTGGTCCGCGTCGGCCCCGACAAGGCCTAGTCGGGACGCGCTCACGCCCGCGCAGGAGAACGGAGGCCGCGATGTCCGTCCAGATGGTATTGCTGCCGGTGTTCGTGCTCGTGGGCCTGACCTTCGCGCTCCTGTTGATGATGGCCGGGGTGCGAACCCGCGCGCTGACCTCAGGTGAGGTGACGTTCAAGGACATCGCGCTCGGCCGCAACTGGCCGGATCGCGCCACGCAGATCGGCAACTGCTTCAACAACCAGTTCCAGTTGCCGCTGCTGTTCTATGTGCTGGTTGCCATCGCGTTGCCGCTGCGCCGCGCCGATTTGGTGTTCGTGCTGCTGTCGTGGGTGTTCGTCGTCACCCGATTCGCCCATGCCGGCATCTTCGTCACCAGCAACGACGTGCGGCGACGTTCGCTGGTCTGGTTCGCCGGCGTGCTTGTGTTGATGGCGATGTGGCTGTACTTCGCGCTGCGACTGCTGCTTTTGCTCTAGCGGCGCTTGACCGAGGATTGTCATGACACCGGGCGCAAGGCTCGCCGCAGCCATTGAAGTTATTTCCGCCATCGATACGCAGCGGGTCCCGGCGGCCAAGGCGCTGAAGGAATGGGGTACGGCGCATCGTTTTGCCGGCTCCGGCGACCGCGCGGCGATTTCCGGGCTGGTGTTCGACGTGCTGCGCCGTCGCGCCTCCAGCGCCTGGATCATGGACGACGACACGCCGCGCGCGCGGGTGTTCGGCATGATGAAGCTGGAGCGCGGTGCAAGCGCCGATGCGCTCGCCGCGCTGTGCGACGGTTCGCGCTTTGCGCCCGATACGCTGTCGCCGGCAGAGCGCCATGCATTGACGGTGCGCACGCTCAACGGCGCGCCGGCTCCGGTCGCGGGTGATTATCCGGAATGGATGGACGACCATCTGGCCGAGGTGTTCGGCGACGACCGCGTGGCGGAAGCAACCGCGATGGCTCGCCGCGCGCCGCTCGACTTGCGCGTCAACACGCTGAAGGCGAAGCGCGAGAAGACGGCGGCCTCGCTGGCCCATCTCGGCGCCAAGCCGACACGGTGGTCGCCGTGGGGCCTGCGGATCGCACTCGGCGCCGACGCCCGCAATCCCGGCATCCATGCCGAGGAGGATTTCCTCAAAGGCGGCGACGAGGTGCAGGACGAGGGCTCGCAGCTCGCCGCGCTGTTCTCGGCCGCCAAACCCGGTGAGCAGGTGATCGATCTCTGCGCGGGGGCGGGAGGCAAGACCTTGGCGCTGGCGGCAATGATGCAGGGCAAGGGCCGGCTGATCGCCACCGACGGCGACAAGCGGCAACTCGCCCCCATCCACGAACGGCTGTCGCGCGCCGGCGTCCACAACGCCGAAGTACGCGCGCCGAAGGGCGACGTGGACCCGTTGTCCGATATCCGCGCCTCCGCCGATCTGGTGCTGATCGACGCACCGTGCACCGGCACGGGCACCTGGCGGCGCAACCCGGACGCCAAGTGGCGCATCCGCCCTGGCGCGCTGGAGGTGCGGCTCAAGGCGCAGGCCGAGGTGCTGGACCGCGCCGCGCCGCTGGTGAAGCCGGGCGGCCGCATCGTTTACATCACCTGCTCGGTGCTGCCGGCGGAGAACAACGCCCAAATCCGTGGCTTTCTCACCCGCCAGCCGGGATTTGCCGTGGTGCCGCCGGTGCAGGTCGCGGGCCCGCTCTGGGACAAGACCGAGGATTTCCTGGCGGCCACCCTGCAAAGCCCGGAGGGCCTCCTGATGACGCCGCGCCGCACCGGCACCGACGGCTTCTTCGTCTCGGTGCTGGCTCGCAGTCCAAGCTGAGAATCCGGGGCTGAAAATCCCGCCGATAACCGCTTTTGCGGCATTGCAGGGCCGCCGCCGGTCGCGTATCTCCTGCCCATGACAGCACACAGCCAGACGAGCCCGGCGGCCACGGACATCGCGGCCGCGCACGACAAGATTCTCATCATCGATTTCGGATCGCAGGTGACCCAACTGATCGCGCGGCGGGTGCGTGAGGAGGGCGTCTATTCCGAGATCGTGCCGTTCCAGAAAGCCGAAGCCGCCTTTCGCGAGATGAAGCCCAAGGGCGTCATCCTGTCCGGCGGCCCTGCCTCGGTGCTCGACAAGGACGCGCCGACGGCGCCGCAGTCGGTGCTCACCGCCGGCATCCCGGTGCTCGGCATCTGCTATGGCGAACAGACCATGGCGCAACAACTCGGCGGCACCGTGGAAGGCGGACACCATCGCGAATACGGCCGCGCCGCCATCGAAGTCACCGACGACTGCGCGCTGTTCGAAGGGGTCTGGCAGAAGGGCGGCAAATACGACGTCTGGATGAGCCACGGCGACCGCGTCACCAAACTGCCGGACGGTTTCCGCGCGGTGGCGAAAGCGGCCGGCTCGCCGATCTCGGTGATCGCCGACGACAACCGCAAGTTCTACGCGATGCAGTTTCACCCCGAGGTGGTGCACACCCCGGACGGCGCGAAACTGTTGCGCAACTTCGTACGCAAAGTGGTCGGCCTCAAGGGCGACTGGACCATGCGCGCCTTCCGCGAGGAAGCCATCGAAAAAATTCGGGCGCAGGTCGGCAAAGGCAAGGTGATCTGCGGTCTGTCCGGCGGCGTCGATTCATCGGTCGCGGCGATTCTGATTCACGAGGCCATCGGCGACCAGCTCACCTGCGTGTTCGTCGATCACGGCATGCTGCGCAAGGACGAAGCGAAGAGCGTCGTCGACATGTTTCGGGATCACTACAACATTCCGCTGGTGCATGTGGATGCCTCGAAACAGTTCCTTGGCGAACTCGACGGCGTCACAGATCCGGAAGTGAAGCGCAAGACCATCGGCCGGCTGTTCATCGACGTGTTCGAGGCCGAAGCGAAGAAGATCGGCGGCGCCGATTTCCTTGCGCAGGGCACGCTCTATCCCGACGTGATCGAAAGCGTGTCGTTCACCGGCGGCCCGTCGGTGACGATCAAGTCGCATCACAACGTCGGCGGCCTGCCGGCGCGCATGAACATGAAGCTGGTCGAGCCGCTGCGCGAATTGTTCAAGGACGAGGTCCGCGCGCTCGGCCGCGAACTCGGCCTGCCGGACATCTTCGTCGGCCGTCATCCGTTCCCGGGGCCGGGGCTCGCGATCCGCTGTCCCGGCGAGATCACGCGCGACAAGCTCGATATCCTGCGCGAGGCGGATGTAATCTACATCGACCAGATCCGCAAGGCGGGTCTCTACGACACCATCTGGCAGGCCTTCGCGGTGCTGTTGCCGGTGAAGACCGTGGGCGTGATGGGCGACGGCCGCACTTACGAGTACGTCGTCGGCCTGCGCGCGGTAACCTCGACCGACGGCATGACCGCGGACTTCTATCCGTTCGACATGAAGTTCCTCGGCGAAACCGCCACCCGCATCATCAACGAAGTGAAGGGCGTCAACCGCGTCGTTTACGACGTGACCAGCAAGCCGCCCGGCACGATCGAGTGGGAATGATTCACTTCCGGCGCGGTCTATCGCGGTCTTTCTCCTAAGCCACCATAAAATATTGATATATAATAGATTTTCTTGCGAAGTCTTTCGCGATGGATCGGGCGCCAGCGGCTCGGTCTGACGGTCTTTGTGACGGTCTCGGAAATCCACGGACAACCCTTCAATGGAGAGACCGTCAACACTCATTAGGCAGCGTCTGCTTTGAATTTTACATAAGACATTGATATTGCGTGGCGATTTATATGACTTGACGGTCTTTTTCGCGACGGACAAAATGACGGTCAAATCCACATCATCCTAGCCTTTGCGAGGCTGAGAATGCTGACCGACGCCGAGCTTAAGAGCCTGAAACCAAAGGCAAAAAACTACAAGGTGACGGACCGTGACGGTATGTACGTTCTTGTCATTCCATCAGGTGCGAAAACCTTCCGAATGGACTATCGCCTGAATGGCCGGCGCGAGACGCTGACCATTGGTCGCTATGGCCCTGGGGGCTTGTCGCTCGCCGAGGCGCGCGATCGCTGTCTCGCTGCGAAGAAAGATGTCGCTCGCCCGCTCAGGAAAAGCAGCGCGCAAAGCGGCGCGTTGCCCTCGGCGAGACGTTCGGCGCCGTTGGTCAGCGCTGGATCAAGTCGGCACCGATGGCGGACAGTACCCGCGCTATGCGCAAGGCGATTTTTGATCGGGACATACTGCCTGTCTGGAAAAGTCGCCTGCTTACCGAGATCACACCCGACGACCTACGGGCGCAGTGCGTCAAGGTGAAGGATCGTGGAGCGCCGGCGACCGCGATTCATGTTCGCGACATCGTCAAGCAGATTTACGCCTACGCGATATTGAATGGCGAGAAGGTCCCAAATCCGGCGGCGGAGGTTGGCCCTGCTTCTATTGCGACCTTTGCCCCGAAGGACAGGTCGCTCTCGCCAACCGAAATACGGATCATGTTCGAGCAACTGAGGCACGTCCCGACGTTGCCCACCATTCGGCTTGGTCTTCGGCTCATCCTGCTCACGATGGTGCGGAAGAGCGAATTGCTCGATGCCGTTTGGAGCGAAGTGGACTTTGAGAACGCCGTCTGGAGCATTCCCAAGGAACGGATGAAGCGCCGCAAGCCGCACAACGTCTATCTGTCACGGCAATCACTGGACATCATGATCGCGCTTAAGACGTGCGCGGGAAACTCCCGCTATCTTTTGCCGTCCCGATACGACGCGGATGCTCCAATGTCGCGAGCAACATTCAACCGCATCACGACGGCAGTTGCTGATCGCGCCAAGAAGCTCGGATTGGCCCTGGAGCCGTTCACGGTCCATGATCTGCGCCGAACCGGGTCAACGCTGCTGAACGAGATCGGCTTCAATAGCGACTGGATTGAAAAGTGCTTGGCGCACGAAGACGGCCGCAGCTCGCGCGGTGTCTACAACAAGGCCGAATACGAACACCAACGCCGTCACATGCTGCAAGAGTGGGCGGATATGGTGAACGCTTGGGAGCAAGATCGAAATCACACGCCGGTGCTCTATCCGCCTGCAATGCAGTTTCCAGGCGTGATGGCTGCTACCGCCTGACCGGGCGCATCTTCCGCTGCCGCACATCGGGCAAGGGGGCTCGCTTAATCAGCGACGCCTCTGAGGCGCGCCGTCGTTGATCGATCCATTCTTCGACCTCTGCCAGATCCCAAACGATGCACCGCGCCGTGAGGTAGAAGCGGCGGGGAAACTCTCCGCGCTGCTCGAGTTCGTAGATGGTGGTGTCTGCCAAGGGTACGATCTGTCGCAGCTCAGCGCGCCGGATCGCTTTCTTTGTTGCTAGCGACATGGTGCGTCGCGGGGCGTTCGTATCTTTGCTCATGGAAAGATACAAACAGATGGCTGCCCCTGCGAAAAGACGGCGATGCCTCGGAGTGAGAACGTCTTAGTAGTAGGGCGTAGCGCATCGTAAAAATACCAGAACATAGGCAAATATTTCGGGGCCGGCGTATTTCCAGCTTCACTCGTCCGCCCATACCGACGGGCGCAGTCGTGAGCCCTCATAGAGCCGCAACCGCTAGCACAGCCTGCACGCAGGTACGGAGAGCTTCGCTCGCTTTGTCCTGATCGGCTGCGGCTGACGCCTTGCCGCTCGTCTGTGGGGAGAGATGGTCTCGGCCATCTCTCCCCCGCGACTACCGCCTGGCGATGGCAGGGCCACGCGCTCGCAAGGCGACACATAGTCGTCAATCTCCCGATCCTTCCAATCCACCTCGCTTGCCGCGCAGCCCGGCCATGCTCGCCGGCAGCCGCCCCCCTCTCTGCCGAGCGCTCACGCGCCCCCGGGAGGCATGTCGGGGACATGCCTCCGGCATGAACAGAGAAAGAATTGAAAAATGGCTAGGACATCGAAGAAGGCGAAGGCCGCCACGGTCGCGGCGGCGGAAACGGTAACGGACGTTGACGTTCGCCACGGTGGGGATGCGATCACGGAGATCGTTGCCGCGCATGCCGAAGCGGAAGATACGCCGATTGCGGCAAGCGGTGAGACGGTTTTCATTCCGCTCAACAAGTTGAAGAAGTCGCCGCGTAATGCACGGAAGACCCCGCACAGCGAGGCCGACATAGAAGCCTACGCGGCCAGCATCGCCGCCAAGGGCATCCTGCAAAACCTTGTGGTGGAGCCGGAGCTTGATGCGAGCGGCGAGCCGACCGGCTTCTATTTTGTCACCATCGGGGAAGGCCGCAGGCTGGCGCAGTTGCTGCGTGCCAAGCGCAAGCAGATCAAGAAGACGGAAGCCATCCGCTGCGTCATCGACACGGCGAACGACCCGTTCGAGATCAGCCTTGACGAGAATGTCACGCGCACGGCCATGCACCCCGCTGACCAGTTCGAGGCGTTCCGCGAGCTTGCGGAAACGCGCGGATGGGGGGCGGAAGAAATCGCGGCCCGCTTCGGCGTCACCGCGCATGTGGTGCGGCAGCGGCTTCGGCTTGGGGCTGTCAGTCCGAAGCTGATGCAAATCTATCGTGACGGCGGGCTGACGCTGGACCAATTGATGGCCTTCGCCATCACCGAGGACCATGCGCGGCAGGAACAGGTTTACGAAAACCTCTCCTATAACCGCGATCCGTCCTTCATCCGCCGCGACGTCATGAGGACGCACATTCCGGCAACGGATCGGCGCGCGATCTTCATCGGCGCAGAAGCCTACACGGAAGCAGGCGGCAACATTGTCCGCGATCTGTTCACGGAGGATCGCGGCGGCTTCTATGAAGACGCGGCGCTGTTGGACCGGCTTGTCACCGAGAAGCTGGAAGGCATCGCCGCGAACATTCAGCAGTCGGAAGGCTGGAAGTGGGTTTCGGTTCATATCGACTATCCCCACGCTCACGGCCTGCGCCGGACCTATGCGCATCCGGTGGAGCTTTCCGAGGAAGACGAAGCCGCTCATGCGGCCGCGCAGGAGGAATATGATCGCCTGTCGTCGGAGCATGAGGGCGCGGACGAGCTTCCCGACGATGTGGACCAGCGTTTCGGGGAACTTGAAGCCGAAATCGAGCGTATCGACGCCTTGCGCCACGCCTACGATCCTGACGAGATCGCGCGCGGTGGCGTGTTCGTCGTGCTGTCCTCGGACGGAGAAGCCCGCATCGAGCGCGGTTTCATTCGGCCCGAGGACGAGAGGCCCGAGGAAGCCGGGGATGGCGAAACCTTCATCGACGGTGTTCGCGTCAACGATGATGGCGAGATCATCGCGGACGGCTACGAAGACGGCGACGGTGCAGTCGCGCATGACGGTGAGGACGAGGACGCGGAGGATGACGGCAATCCGCTGTCGGATCTTCTCGTTCGCGACCTGACCGCGCATCGCACGCTTGGCCTTCGCCTCACACTTGGCGAACAGCCGGATATGGCCTTGATCGCCGTCACTCATGCGCTCGCCGCGCAGACCTTCTATCGCGGTGTTGACGCCCATTGCCTCGACATCCGTCCTGTCAGCGCCAGCCTTGGCGGGCATGCGGATGGCATCGAGGACACGGCGGCGGCGAAGGCGCTGGCGGATCGTCATGCCGGGTGGGCAGGCGATATGCCGCGCGACGTGAGGGACCTGTGGGAGTTCATCGCCGGGCTGGACCATGCGAGCGTGATGGCGCTGTTTGCACATTGCGCCTCGCTGACCGTCAATGCGGTGAAACAACCTTGGGAGAAGAAGCCGCGCGCGCACGAGACGGCGGACAAGCTGGCGACGGCGGTTGGCCTCGACATGACGGCGTACTGGACGCCCACAGTGCGGACCTATCTTGGCCGCATCACCAAGGCGCATATTCTCGCCGCCGTGCGCGAAGCCGTCAGCGATGAGGCGGCGGATCGCATCGCCAGCGTGAAGAAGCAGCCGATGGCGGAAGCCGCCGAGCAGCTTCTTGCCGGGACCGGCTGGCTCCCGCCGTTGATGCGCACCACACAGCCCGCAGGGATGGATGCGCCGCAGGTGGACGCCGAACTGGTTGCAGCGGCGGACGCTCCCGTCGCGGCTGACGCCGGTGAAGGCTTCAACGTCGCAGCCGAATGAAGCGCACGGCCGGAGCCGCCACACGCGGCTCCGGCCAGTCTTCCGACACAGCCCGAGTGGTTTTCCGGGCGCGCCTGATCTGCCCGGGCGGAGACCTCGACAGCAGGAACCATAACGATGAAGATCGATGCAGAGCAGCGGGCAATGCTGGCCCGCATGGAAAAGGCGCATGCCGAGACCGAGCGCCACCTTGCCGTTATCGAACGGCAGATCGAAGCACGCGCCGAACGCATGACTACGAGCAGCCGCGTCAAGGCACGCCAGTTCAGCCGCGCCTCCGCCACCTGGAGCCGCGCCGACGAGCGCGGCTTTCAGGCCAGAGTCGCAGCGCTACGCTTCGAGCGGCGCGGCGAGATTGACGGGATCGGCCGCAAGCTGGCGCGGCAGGCGGGAGCCATCGCAGCCTTTCGCGTCCGCTATCGGATCAACGAACTGGCGGGGGAGGCCGCATCATGAAACCGCGCTTTCCTCGCACCGAAGTCCTGATCCCCGACGAACTGCTGGCCAAGCTGATCGAGAATGGCCACACCAGTGAGGAACAGGACGGCTTCGATCCGTTCCCGGTCGTGAAGTTGTTCACGCCTGACGCGGCGGCGACGTGGCTGCTGACGGAAGCTTATCCGGAAGGCCCTGACGTAAGGCTGTTCGGATTGTGCGACCTCGGCATGGGCTGTCCCGAACTCGGCTACCTGATGCTCAGCGAGATTGAGGACGTGCGCGGCAAACTCGGCCTGCCGCGGTTGAGCGCGACCTTTATTTCAGGGCCGAATACCGTCTCAGCACCTACACCAAGCTCGCGCGCAGCGCCGGAATGATCGTCACTTGAAACCGCGATCCGGCGCGTCGCCGTGAGGTGCCGGATCGTCATCGTCGAACAGGGAGGCGGACATGACCGCGATGATCGTCGTCACCGTCATGCTGATCGGCATGATGTGGGTCCTCGCCTATACGCTGGCGATCTACGCGCTGCCCTTCATGCTGGCGCTGGCCGCGACGCGCTTCGCCTACGCCACCGGCGCGGGATGGGCCGGGGCCGCAATCGCCGGCCTTGCTGCTGGCGCAGTGTCGTTCGGCATTCTGACGTCTCTGTTTGCCATGTTGCGCGCCCCGATCCTGCGGATCGCATTGGCGCTTCTATTCGGCGCGCCCGCCACTGTGGCGGGATATGCACTCGTGCATGGCGTGACCGGCGAGGCCGTTCCGTCGCCGGTGTGGCGGCAAATATTCTGCCTGGCTGGCGGCGCGCTGGTCGGCGCGGCCGCCGTGATGCGACTGGCTACGTCCGCCGGTTCGCAAGGCTAGGTCGGTTCGTCGAACGCCGAACCTATCGGCGCACCGAATATTCCGTGCCGCCCTTGAGCGGGATCAACATGGAATCGAAGCCGTTGGCGCGATCTCGCATATAGGCGAGATAGTCTTTGTAGTTGCCCCGGGAGCCGCCAGCGTCATCGGTCAGCACCACCTCGCCCGAGCCCGGCCGGCCACGGCCCGAGACGCCGGAC
>JBIQKQ010000123.1:7989-10329 GCA_044506365.1 Hyphomicrobiales bacterium | reverse complement strand
CTTGTCGGTGAGCGTCAGCGCCGGCGCGACGGTGATCGAATCGCCGGTGTGGACGCCCATCGGGTCGACGTTCTCGATCGAGCAGATGATGATGCAGTTGTCCGCGCGGTCGCGGATCACCTCCATCTCGTATTCCTTCCAGCCGAGCACCGATTCCTCGATCAGCACTTCGGTGGTCGGCGATGCATCGAGACCGCGCTCGATGATGTCGAGGAATTCCTCGCGCGTATAGGCGATGCCGCCGCCGGTGCCGGCGAGCGTGAAGGACGGCCGGATGATCGCCGGCAGGCCGATGACGGACAGCGCTTCCAGCGCCTCGATCAGCCCGCGTTCGATATATTTCTTCTTGCGCTCGCCCTCGCCGGCGATCCAGGCGGTGTTGAATGCGGCCAGGGCCTTCTGCTCTTCGTCCGGGGCGAGCTGCTTGGCCTTGATCGCCGCGACTTCCGCGGCATGGCGCTCACGGTCGGCCTGTTTCATCACCGAGGCATTGGCGAGCGCCGAGCGCGGCGTCTCCAGCCCGATCTTGTGCATGGCCCGGCGGAACAGCTCGCGGTCCTCGGCCTTGTCGATCGCCTCGGCGGTGGCGCCGATCATCTGCACGCCGAATTGGTCGAGCACGCCCATGCGCTTGAGCGACAGGGCGCAGTTCAGCGCGGTTTGCCCGCCCATGGTCGGAAGCAGGGCGTCGGGGCGCTCCTTCTCGATGATGCGGGCGACGATTTCAGGGGTGATCGGCTCGATATAGGTGGCATCGGCCAGTTCCGGGTCCGTCATGATCGTCGCCGGATTGGAATTGACCAGGACGATCCGGTACCCCTCATCCTTCAGGGCCTTGCAGGCCTGGGTGCCGGAATAATCGAACTCGCAGGCCTGTCCGATGACGATGGGGCCCGCGCCGATGATCAGGATTGATTTGATGTCTGTTCGTTTCGGCATCGGCTCCGCAGACTTGCAGTCATTCCGGGTTGGCGCTTGCGGCGCGCCCCGGAAGAGGGGGCTTCACGCGCATAAAAAAAGGGCGCGCTTTTGCGCGCGTCCTTCGGCCCTCAGCGAGGCATATGGGCCCCGCGCGGCGAGGTGTCTAGACCAGAATCGGGGAGGTGGGAAGCCCGCGATAGCGGTTTATGGGCAACTTTGCATCCGGCATCGCGTTAGCGGCTTACCCAACGGATCCGCGCCCGGACACGCCCGCCATGCCGCCCCGCCACGCTTCGGAAGGAAAGCCGTTCAGCCTGCCGCTCTGGATTGGCGGGCTGGCGATCGGGACGGCCCTTGGCCTGTTCGCCCGCTCGCGGCGGCCGCGGCCGGCGCGCCCACTTGCGTTGGACGGGCAGGGACAGCCCGGGGCGGCGGATTCTGGCGCCTCCGGTTCTGGCCGCGCCTTCGGTGAGGCGGTGGCTGATGCGGCGCCGCGGGCTGTTCATAGCGCCCGCGGGCGCGAGTCCGGCCGCGGGCGCCGCGCATCCTCCCCCGCGCATATACCGTTGGCCGGGTGGCGCGACATCGCCTGGCGGGTCTATGCGGAAATCCAGAACGACCGGCTTCTGGCCGTGGCCGCGGGCGTGGTCTTCTACGGTCTGCTCGCGCTGTTTCCCGCAATCACCGCCCTGGTGTCGTCCTATGCGCTGTTCGCCGATGCTGCGACCGTCGGCAATCATCTGGCTTTTATCGCGGAGCTGATGCCGGCCGGCGCCTACGGCATCATCGAGGAGCAGATTACCCGCATCGCCCAGGGCAGCGGCGGTGGCCTCAGCAGCGCTTTCCTGATCGGGCTCCTGCTCGCGATCTGGAGCGCCAATGCCGGCATGAAGGCCATGATCGACGCCCTCAACGTGATCTATGGCGAGACCGAGGAGCGTGGCTTCATCCACCTTAATCTGGTGTCGCTCGCGTTGACGCTCGGCGGCCTCGTATTTCTTCTTCTGGCGATCGGTACCGTGATTGTGCTGCCGCTGGTATTCGCCGCAATCGGGCTGGAGGGTTTCGGCAAATGGGCAGTTGCGATGCTGCGCTGGCCGGCGATCATGATCGTGATCGCGCTCGGACTCGCCGTCCTCTACCGCTTCGGTCCGGATCGCCGCGCCGCGCAATGGCGCTGGCTCAGCGTCGGTGCGGTGGTGGCGATGCTGCTGTGGGTAGCCGGCTCGGCGCTGTTCTCCTGGTACCTCTCGAATTTCGCCGATTACAACGCGACCTATGGTTCGCTGGGCGCCGGCATCGGTTTGATGATGTGGCTGTGGCTGACCTCGATCGCGATCCTGATCGGCGGCGAGATCAATGCCGAGATCGAGCATCAGACGGCACGGGATACGACCGTCGGGCGGCCCAAGCCGCTCG
>JBIQKQ010000123.1:0-7979 GCA_044506365.1 Hyphomicrobiales bacterium | reverse complement strand
GTTGACGATGACGGCGACGCCGCGATCGCGGGCGAGTGGCAGAAGGCGATGTTCGGCGTCGCGTTCGCCGATGGAGTAGTTGATCTGGATGAAGTCGACGGGTTCGCGAGCGATGAGGCGGGCGATGGCGTTCTGGCCGCTGGAGGTGTAATGCGTGACGCCGAGATGGCGGATACGGTCGGCGCTGCCCAATAGCGCACGGAACTCCAATGCCGCGGGCTTCGTTGACGATACATGGCAAAAGAACCCGTCCAGCCGCCGCAGCCGCCCGCGGAAGAACCCGGAAAACCCTATCCGGTCGAGAAGCCGCCGCAGCCGCATCCAAATGACGACCGGCCTCTGGTCGATCCGGTGCCGCCGGACAAGGATTTGCCGCGCATGGACGCGGGCTTGCGCCACTCACGCCTGCCCGTAAGGCGAGAGGGCGCATCCCCCGTTATCGGTTGGAACTTATTCCTTTCGGGTGCGTTACAGGCGGCGCAACCGGGGAGATGACCCATGGACGACGTAGGTGTTGGCTGGATCGCAGCAATCATCATCGGCGGCCTCGCGGGATGGTTCGCGAGCATGTTCATGAAATCCGATACGGGCGTCTTCATGAACATCATTCTCGGAATCATCGGAGCCGCGATCGCGAGCTTCCTGTTCGGACTCGTCGGCGTCTCGTTCGCAGGCTGGGTTGGCTACCTGATCGCCGGATTCGTCGGCGCCTGCATCCTGATCGCGGGCGCGCGAGCGGTAAGGGCGTAGAGCTTACGCGCCCTCGTGTGATGTGATTCGACACGAGGCCGCGGGCCTCGTGCGAACGCCCGTTTCATGATCATTCGCGTTGCGTTCCGAACATCCGTTCAGGATGTCGTATTATGCGACGCGAATGTCGATTCGTCTGCCGCGGGGAAGGCGCGGCGAAAATGGATCAGCGGAAATATCCCAACCGCTTCATGAACCACATCCATGCAAAGCCCAGGACCACGCCCATTACGGTAAAGATGCCGATATTGACCGGGGAATAGTCCGCGCTCCACCAGATCATGAACGCGGCCCAGAAGATCGCAAAACCGAGTGCAATTGCGCGTTCTCGTGCCGTCATGACGCTCTCCTTGATGAAAGGCCGCACGGCGGACGGACGTCGCGTGGGCGATGGGTTTGCAGTCGCGGCGTCGACAGGCGGCCTTTTGCGGTTTCGATCATTGAGCCCGCCTACGCCGTAAGCGGCCGATGCTTCGATGTCCGCGCTGATCGATGGCATTTTGTCTCGCCCCGAGCTGATGCAATTTCGTCGGCGCTGTCTGTCGGCGGGTTCAAAGGCCGTGGCCGCTGTTCGCGTGAACGGGTGCTGTCGTGCGCGCTGTTTCCAATGCGCGCGAGCGCGGCGGATTCTTCCTCTGCCTTGTGAACTCAGCAAGGCGATCCGCGGCTGCTCTGCAGCCGAAGGAGAGTGGAGGCCCGGCCTTGGATTTGAACCAAGGCTAGGAGGTCTTGCACGACCTTCGCGTATCACTCCGCCACCGGGCCAGCCCCGACGATAACGGCGGAGTGATTGTGATCAAGTGTAAGTCGGGCGGACGACCAATAATTAACCTCAAGTCCTGCGCTTAAGGTAAATCCGCTCCGGGCGCATGGGCGATGAAGGTCATGCGGGTCTGCAAATGCCCGATATTGTGCGGCGCGCGGCTGGCCCGATAGCCCGCCGCGTTAAGCTTTGCGGCCATCTCATGTTCGCTGTAGCGGGTGAGGCCGGCATCCTGGCGCAGCCTGGAATAGTCCGAGAAGGCCGTGCGCACGAGACCGCCGAGCGCGGCGACAAGAAATCCCTCGCGCGCACCGAAGCGCAGCAAGGCGAGCGCATCTCTCCAGGCGGGCGTGTCCGGCTGCACCACATCGCCGATCACGAGCTTGCCGCCCGGTTTCAGCAGCCGGAGAAATTCGCGCAGCAGCCGGTCGAGCTCCGCGGGCGAGAGATATTGCGAGACCGAATGCATGATCACGATGTCGAAGGCGCCGTCGGGCAATGCAGCGACCTCGTCCGGCGCAAGCATCGCGATGGCCGGCTGATGGGCGATGCGCCGTTTCACCCGTTCGCGCAGATTGGGGGCCGCCTCGCACAGCGTCAGCTGCGCGGCCTTGCTCATCAGTCGCTCGGCATAGGCCGCCTCGCCGCATCCATAATCGAGAACGCGGTCGCCTTCGGCGATATGCGCGAGCATCCCATCGCCGGTGATGATCGCGTGCACGTGCTTGTGCCGCGCATTCACATAGATCGCGTGATCGGAATCGAAGAAGGTGATCCAGTCGCTCATCCTCGCTCGTCCTTTCAACGCATCCAGGCCGCATAGCGCGGATGATCGCGCGCCATGTCGTCGAACAGCCAGACCATGCGATCGGCGCCGCTTTTGGGCTCGAAGGTTTCCGGCAGGCGGATGTCGACGATGAGCAAAGTCATCGCAACGCCGAACATGGCGTCGGCGAGGGCATCGAGCCGGGTCTTGGAGATGGAGTCGCGGTGATGCAGCGGCAACGGCGACTCCGGTCGTTCCTCAGGCGGTGACCTGCCGCTTCTTGTGCGCGCGCATCATCTCGACGAAGCGCCTGAACAGATAATGCGAATCGCGCGGTCCGGGCGAGGCTTCCGGGTGATACTGCACCGAGAAGACCGGCTTGTCCTTGAGCGCGATCCCGCAATTGCTGCCGTCGAACAGCGAGACATGGGTCTGCTCGACATTGCCGGGCAGCGAATCCTTGTCCAGCGCGAAGCCGTGATTCATCGAGGTGATCTCGACCTTGCCGGTGGTCAGGTCCTTCACCGGATGATTGGCGCCGTGATGGCCCTGATGCATCTTCACGGTGCGCCCGCCAAGCGCGATGCCGAGGATCTGATGGCCGAGGCAGATGCCGAAGGTCGGCACGCTGTTGTCGATCATCTCGCGGATCACCGGCACCGCATATTTGCCGGTCTCGGCCGGGTCGCCGGGGCCGTTCGACAGGAAAATTCCGTCCGGCTTGAGCGCCATGATGTCCTCGGCCGGGGTGGTGGCCGGAACGACCGTGACCTTGCAGCCGTTTGACGCCAGAAGCCGCAGGATGTTGCGCTTCACGCCGTAGTCGATCGCGACCACATGGAATTCCGGATTCTCGACCCGGGAATAGCCTTTATCCCAGGACCACTCGCCCTCGTCCCAGGTGAAGCGCTGCGCGCTTGTCACCATCGGAACGAGGTCCATGCCGACGAGCCCCGGCCATTCGCGCGCTTCCGTCTTCAGCGCGGCGAGATCGAACTTGCCGGATGGATCATGCGCGATCACGGCATTGGGTGTGCCCTTCTCGCGGATCAGCGCGGTCAGGGCGCGGGTGTCGATGCCGGACAGGCCGATGATCCCGCGCGCCCGCAGCCATTGATCGAGATGCCGCGTGGCGCGGTAGTTCGACGGATCGGTGATCGCGCCCTGCAGGATCGCGCCGCGCGCGCCCGGCGTCGCCGCCATGTTCACCGTTTCGATGTCGTCGTCGTTGGTGCCGACATTGCCGATATGCGGGAAGGTGAAGGTGATGATCTGGCCGGCATAGGAGGGGTCGGTAAGGATCTCCTGATAGCCGGTCATCGCGGTGTTGAAGCAGACTTCGCCCACCGCGCTGCCGGTGGCGCCGAAGCCGTATCCTTCGAGGACTGTTCCGTCGGCCAGCACGAGGAGCGCGGTCGCCGCGGGTTCGGCCCAGCCGGAATCGTTTAGGATGTTCATAAGCGGCCTGAATAGTCCTCCCGGCCGGCAATGCCAACCCCGGAACCTGCTGGTGGAGCGGATTTGACATGCGCCACCACCCGGCAGCGGGCTCGCGAAGCGAATGTCAAATCCAGAGCTCCACCAAAACGCTATTTCTGCTCGTGGTCCTTTGATTTTAACCTTCGCGAAGGAACCTGCCGAGAAGGGACGCGAATGCGAGAATCGGACCACAAGGTATGACTACGGCTTTCGTCTATATCAGCGCCGCCATCGCCGAAATCGCCGGCTGCTTTGCGTTCTGGGCGTTTCTGCGCCTCGGCCAGCCGGTCTGGTGGCTGTTTCCCGGCATGGCCTCGCTCGCGGTTTTCGCCTGGCTTCTGACATTCGTGGATGCGTCCCATGCCGGCCGCGCCTATGCCGCCTATGGCGGGGTCTATATTGCCGCCTCGCTGCTGTGGCTGTGGGCGATGGAGGGCGCGCGGCCGGACCGCTGGGATGCGATCGGCGCCGCGGTCTGCATCGCCGGCGCCGCGATCATCCTCTATGGGCCACGGCCGCTGCCGTCGTGAGAGGCTTGCGACCCAGATGGGCTCGGCTTGGTTTTTGCCTGAGCGGGCGCTACATGCAGGCCGATTGCCGCCTCGCCCGTATTCAAGGGGCCGCGGCGGCGAAGGGAGACAGCGATGCTGCGCGATCAGATCAACAATGACCTCAAGGAGGCCATGAAGGCGAAGGACGAACGCAAGATCGCGACGCTCCGGCTCGTCAATTCCACATTCAAGAATGCCGATATCGAAGCGCGTGCGTCCGGCAAGACGCTGTCCGACGCCGATCTCCTTCCCGTACTGCAGAAGATGATCAAGCAGCGGCAGGAATCGAAGGACCTGTACGAGAAGGGCGGGCGTCCCGAACTGGCGCAGCAGGAAGGCGAGGAGATCGCGATCATCTCCGCCTACCTCCCCAAGCAGATGTCGGATGCCGAAGTGAGCGCCGCGATCGAGGCCGCGATCGCCGAGACTGGCGCCGCCGCCATGAAGGACATGGGCAAGGTGATCGGCGCATTGCGCGCGAAATATGCCGGCCGGATGGATTTCGGCAAGGCCAGCGCGCTGGTGAAGGCAAAGCTCGGCGGCTGATCCGTCCGTCTTGCGTTCTGCGGCGATCAACAGCCGCATTTGAACGGGTTGGCGATTGCGCGCAGAATGACGCCGGTTCTGGCGGGGCGATTTCGGCAATGGCGGCGCGCAATCTGAAGGACGAGCTCGAGGCGTTGCGGCGCGAATTGCGGCACGTCCCGGAGGAGACCGAGGAAGCCGCGGCCGCTTCCTCGCGCGCCGGCGACGCGGGTTCCGACCTCGAGCGCGTGCTGGGTGAATTGCAGGAGCGCTTCTCGGAAGCCGCCGACGATGCCGAGGACATCGTGGCTGCGCATCCCTTCGCTTCGGTCGCCGCCGCCTTCCTGCTCGGCCTGCTGGTCGCAAATCTCATGGGGCGGGGGCGATGACGATGGACCGTCTGATCAGCAATCTGCGGGTGCTCTGGCGAACCGAGCGGGCCATCGCCGACATCAGGCTGCGTCATGCGCTGGCGCGTGCCACACTTCACGTCGCGGCCGGGATGCTCGCGCTGATCGGATTGCTGATGATCGAGGTGGCCGCCTTCTATGCGCTGCGCGATCTCTTCAATACGATCGCGGCGGCGCTCATTCTCGGCGCGGTGAATTTCGTCGTCGCCGGCATTCTGGTGCTGATCGCAAATCGGAAGTCGCCCGGCCGCGAACTCGAGCTCGCGAACGAGATCCACCGCAATACCATGGATGCGCTGCAGGCCGATGCACGGCTACTGCAGGCGGAACTGACGTCATTTGGTCAGGCGGTCAGGAGTCCGTTCGATGCCGCGCTGCCGCTGATCGTGCCGCTGGCAAGCATGCTGATCAACATCATCAGGAAGCCGAAGGCGGCGCCAAAGGCCGCCAAGCCCGCATCGAAGGCCAAAGGCGAATCCAAGGGCGAATCCAAGGGCGAGGCGACCGAGCGGGGGCGCACGGCGCAAAAAGAGTGATCCGTCGCCATTCCGCGTGCGCTTGGAATGACTATCGCACCGCCCCGTATCTCTCGATGGCCTCCATCACCAGCTGCTCCGCGCCCTGCGCATCGACCCAGCGCACGATCGTGACCCATTTGCCCTTTTCCAGATCCTTGTAGTGCTGGAAGAAGTGCGCGATCTGCTCGCACATGATGGGGGGAAGGTCGCGATAGCTCTGCACCCCGTTATAGAACGGATGCAGCGCATCGACCGGCACCGCGAGAATCTTCTCGTCGCCGCCCGCCTCGTCCTCCATCACCAGCGCGCCGACCGGGCGGCAGCGGATCACCGCGCCGGGCACCACCGGTACCTGGCCGGCAACGAGGATGTCGCACGGGTCGCCGTCGGCCGAGAGGGTGTGCGGCACAAAGCCGTAATTGCCCGGATAGAACATCGCCGTATGCAGGAAACGGTCGACGAACAGGGCCCCCGACTCCTTGTCGATCTCGTATTTCACCGGCACGCCGCCAAGTGGAATTTCGATCACCGCATGGATGTCCTTGGGCGGGTTCCGGCCCGGTGTGATGCGGGACATGTCCATGCGACGGCTCCGGTTGCTGACATGACAGCATATCATGGGAGGATGCCGCCGGCATGCGCGTGCCGGTCGCTGCCCGGAACTTCCCGCGTCGCTCGCCCGTTCTTGCCACATCTCTCATCAGGAGACGGGCATGGACAAAGCCGAACGCGGGAAGCCGCGCCGCTACGCAAACGAAAGCGAGGTCGACGAACGAGACCGGGTGTTGATGGAAACGCCTATGGGTCGTGACAACGATCAGGGCGCGTCGGATCGCGACAGCATCAGCAACAACGATCTGCGGCGGAGCGATGTCGGCGCCCGGCCGCGGAGCCTCGTGACCGGGCGGCATGACGACGGGGTGGGCGCCAACGAGACGCAGGACGGCCTCGACCCGACCGGCGAAGCGACGCGCCGTGCCGCCGAGGACATCGGCAGCGGCGAAGGCGTCGAGGACCGGCGCGAGACGCCGGTCTTCGATCGCGATTGAGACAGGAGCAGGCCATGGCGGCCGGAATGGCGATTCATCCGCCGGTTCACCTGACGATCCATCCGCAGGAGCCGATCCGCACCATCGACGATGCAGTCAAGGTTGTGGAGCGGCATGCCAGGGATCCCAAATCGGCGCAGGCGGAAGCCCTGCTGCTTGAATTGACCCGCGCCCGCACCACGGACGAGATCGAAATGGCCGGGAATGAGTTTCGAAAATGGGCGCGGTCCGAGGGACTGCTGCTGGTTCCGCCGGAGGACCGCTGACATTTCCGCTGGACGTGAAGCCGCTCGAGTCAGTGGCCCGATGGCGGGCTTTGTCGGTTGCCCCCGGCTGCCAGACGCCGCAACGGCCCTGTGAATTGCGGTGATAAGCGCGCGATGCCCCTGAAATAACCGCGAAACCCGGCGCCTTCGGATTGCCGTCCGAATCGGTCGCTATGACCGCGTCGCGGCAATTCGCTATAGCCATCGAATGCGATTCCCACCGCAATTTCTTGACGAAATCCGAACGCGCCTGCCGGTCTCGGAGGTGGTGGGGCGGCGCGTGAAGCTGAAAAAGGCCGGGCGCGAATGGCGCGGACTGTCGCCCTTCAATCAGGAAAAGACGCCGTCCTTCTTCGTCAATGACCAGAAGCAAGCCTGGTTTGACTTCTCGTCGGGCAAGAACGGCTCGATTTTCGATTTCATCATGATGACCGAGGGCGTGACCTTCCCCGAAGCGGTGGAGCGGCTGGCGGTCATGGCCGGCCTGCCGATGCCGAAAGTCTCGCGCGAGGATGCGGTCCGCGAGCAGCGGCGCAAATCGCTGTACGAGGTGGTCGAACTGGCGGCGAAATTCTTCGAGACGACCTTGCAGTCGCGCGCGGGCGCAAGGGCGCGCGGCTATCTCGCTGATCGCGGACTGGGACCCGAAACGCAACTGCGGTTCCGCATGGGTTATGCGCCGCCGGATCGTTTCGCTTTGAAGGAGCATCTGGGCCAGCATGGCGTGCCGGTCGAGGACATGGTTGAAGCCGGGCTGCTGGTGCACGGCGACGACATTCCGGTGCCGTATGACCGTTTCCGCGACCGCGTGATGTTTCCGATCGCGGACTGGCGAGGCCGGCCCATCGCCTTCGGCGGGCGCGCGCTCAGCCCCGATGCGCAAGCCAAGTATCTGAACTCGC
>JBIQKQ010000122.1:0-10378 GCA_044506365.1 Hyphomicrobiales bacterium | reverse complement strand
CTGAATTTCGCGTCGCTGGCGCGGCTGCCGCTGGTTGACGCCACGGCGCTGTCATTCGCCTCGCCGATTGCCAC
Source organism: Hyphomicrobiales bacterium (assembly GCA_044506365.1). Taxonomy (GTDB): domain Bacteria; phylum Pseudomonadota; class Alphaproteobacteria; order Rhizobiales; family Xanthobacteraceae; genus Pseudorhodoplanes. The sequence goes on along the minus strand of JBIQKQ010000122.1, from coordinate 10,304 downwards.
CGTGGTGTTGTCCGCGATCTTTCTCAAGGAGCGCGTGCGGATCTATCGCTGGTCGGCCGTGGCGCTCGGTTTCGTCGGCGTATTGGTGATGCTGTGGCCGCATTTCGATCCGTCCCGCTATGCCGGTCTTGCGACTGCCGCGACCGCCATCGGCGCGATATGCGGCTTGACCGGGGCAATCATCAACGCCGGTGCCGTGATCCAGACGCGCAGGCTCACCGACACCGAGACCACCTCGTCGATCGTATTCTATTTCTCGCTGTTCTGCGCGCTCGCCGGGCTTGCCACGCTTCCCTTCGGCTGGATATGGCCGACACCCGCCGAGCTTGCGGCGCTGGTCGCTACGGGGGTGATCGGCGGGCTGTCACACATCTTTCTCACCGAGAGCTATCGCAACGCCCCTCAATCGGTGGTCGCGCCGTTCAACTACACCACCATGCTGTGGGCACTGGTCTTCGGCTACGTCATCTTCGGTGAAATCCCGCTGCCGATCGTGTTCGTGGGCGCGAGCATCATCGCGGCGGCCGGGCTGATCGTGGTGTTCCGCGAGCGCCAACTCGGCAAGCGCGACATTGATGCGCCGCCTCCGGCGCCGTGAGAGAGCAAGATCGTCCCTCCGGCAAACGGAGCCGGAATCGCGACCCTGTTTGCGGGCTGGCGGGAATGAACCGAGATTGAAGCGGCGAGCGGGCGGTCAGAACGCCTTGAAGGTGATGATGGTCAGGGTGTCCTGGATGCCGGGAATGACCTGCACCTTTTCGTTCACGAAATGGCCGATATCGACGGACGGATCGACATAGAATTTCACCAGCAGATCGTAGTGGCCCGCAGTCGAATAGACTTCGGACGCGATTTCGGCATCGGCAATCGCGTTGGCCACCTCGTAGGATTTGCCCATGTGGCATTTGATCTGGACGAAGAAAGGGGTCATCGCACGCCTCCGTGAACCGCTGCAGGGCAATCCAGCAAAAAGGTCAGGGATTGGCAAGCAAGGGCTGGCAAGCTCAAGCCGAAAGCCTCAGCGCCAGCACCATGATCGCGCTGGCTGCGATCCACGATCCGGCGATGCGGATGGCGATGGTCCCGGCATGCTGCGGCAGCGCGCCGGCAACAATAGCGGAGGCGGCGGCGAGCGCGGTCGCGGAAAGCGCTGTCCCGGTCAACGCCGATGCGGTTTCGGACACCGTCAGCACCTGCGGCACCGAATCGAAGATCACGGCGGACGAAATCGCCGCCGCGAGGATGGCCGCGAACGGAAAGGGCGGCGTGATATTCGCCGCCAGCAACAGTCCTGTTGCGGCGCCGAGAAGCAGAACGAGTGTTTCCGCCTGTGTCGTGCTGTAGGCCATCGCGATTAGGCCGAAGCTGGCAACGGCGGCGCCGGCAAATACGGTCATCAGCATGATCTGCATCGGCCTGGAGACCGTGCCGGCGAGAAAGCCAAGCGCAATCAGCGCCAGCGCGTGGGCGGGCACGAGGAGCGGATGCAGCAGACCGCCGGGAAAGCCGCCGATCCCGGCAATGACGGTATGCGCCTGCGCTGCCGCGCTCGCAAAACAGAGCGACACCGCGGCAAGCGCCGCCCGCCTCATATGAGCCGGCCGAGGAAGACGAGGCCTGCGATTGCGATCGCGCCCCCGGCAGCGCGAACCGCCATCCGCCCGCCGGGATATTGCGTGAGCCACCCGAAACCGATGCCGGCGAGGTGCAGGAGCCCGGTCGCGATGACAAAGCCGAGTGCGTAGGCAAGCGCGTCGGCGCCGTCTGGCAATTCGGTCCCGTGGGCATGACCGTGGAAGATCGCGAATGCGCCCACCAGCGCCGCCGCGACAACGAGATGCGGTCTTGCCGCGAGCGCTACCATCAGGCCCAGCACCAAGGCCGAGCCCGCGATGCCGATCTCGATCCCCGGCAGCGGGACGCCCAGGATGCCGAGCACGCCGCCTGCCGCCATGACCAGCGGGAACACCACCGGCAGGATGAAGATCGCCGGCGCGCCGAGAAACGCACCCCAGAGCCCGACCGCCAGCATGGCCGCAATATGGTCGGGCCCGAGCAGGGGATGCATGAAGCCCCCGGCGAACCCGCCAGCGAGGTCTTCGCCGGTATGCGCGGCGGCAGGTGTCGCCACGGCGAGTGTCAGAAGCGCGATGGCGGCGAGGCGTTTCAAGGTCAGGCCGCCTTGCGCGCGGCCGCGACCGCAGCGCCGCGGATCAGGTCGACAAGCGCCAGCGGATCGGACGGCTCGCTGTCGCCGCGCCAGGCGACGTGCTGATCGGGCCTGACCAGCGCCAGCTTCTGCGGATAGAGTTCGCCGGCGATTTCCGCGGGCAGATCGACGACGATCAGCGGCACACCGCGATGGGCTGCCGCCTGAACGAGTCCGTCCACGTCCACGCCTGGATCGAACCGGAGCAGCGAATAATCCGGGCCCAGCAGGTCATAGAGAGAGCGGCCGTCAGGCAGGAAGACGTGCGGCGCGCGGCAGCCGGGGACGCTGGACGGGGTGAAATCGTACATCGTGTAGGCCGGATGTGCGCCGCCGTCATAGGAGATGATCGGCGACTGTGCGTAGAAATAGCCGAAGTTCAACCCGCCGCAGCAATACTGATGGACATTGAGGTCATAGGCCTCCTTGCCGACACGCGCACGCACCGCGTCGCCCTCGGGCCCGGGCAGTTCGACCTCGGGCGGCGTTCCCTTGCGCTGGCGCATGTTGTTCAGCGCCATTTCCATCGCGAATTTCGACACCTGCTCGGTGATCGGCTGACGCTCGCTCTCATAGGCGTCGAGCAACGAAGCCGGTGCCCAGCCCCGCAGCACCGCCGCCAGCATCCAGGACAGGTCCATCGCGTCCGCGATGCCTGCATTCATCCCGTAACCGGCATAGGGCATCCAAAGATGAGCGGCGTCGCCGGCGATGAAGGCTCGACGATCGCGGAAGCGGTCGGCCACCAGGCGGCGCCCGGTCCAGTCCTCCTTCGACACGATCTCGTATTGAAAGTCGTCAGGCACGCCGAGAATGGTGCGGATTGCCCAGTCGCGGTCGATTGAATCGAATTCCGGCTCGCCATCATAAAGATGGTTGTGGATGAGCCAGGTCTCCTTGCCGTCGATCGCGATCACCGTGCCGCAGCGGCGCGGATTGAGCGACAGATACATCCAGGCGTGCTTGCCGGGGAGCATATCGAGCAGCTGCGGCGCCCGGATGCAGGTCGATTGCACGCGCTGGATCACCGGGGTGCCGGACAGCGTCGCGCCGATCCTGCGGCGGACCATCGAGCGGCTGCCGTCGCAGCCGGCAAGATATTTCGCCTCGATGCAAAAGGTCTCGCCGCTGTCGAGATCGCGCGCGGTGGCAGTCACGGCGTGATCGCTTTGCGTGAAATCCTCGATCGCCGTCCGGTTCAGGATACGCACGCCGGGCATTGCCGCAGCGTGTGCGAACATGACCGGCTCAAGAAATTGCTGGTTGATCCGGTGCGGCGGCTCCGGCGTCGGCCACCAGGTGTCCGGGCCGCCGGTCGCCGTGTAGCGCTCGTTGCGCGCCGGGATCGGGATGCGCGCCAGTTCGATGCCGGTCGAGGTGGTTCGGTAGGACGCGTCGTTGGGATAATCGGCAGGCAGGCCGGTGTCGCGCACCTTCTGCGCGAGCCCAAGGCGGCGAAAGGTCTCCATCGTGCGGGCGGAGACGTGGTTGCATTTCACGCTTGGCGGTTCGCCTGGATAGCGGGTCTCGGCCACGATCACGTCGATCCCGCGCCACCCGAGATCCATGGCGAGCGTAAGTCCTACGGGGCCGCCGCCCACGATCAGAACGCTGGTCTTTTCCTGTCTCATGTCACAGTGTCGCAATTGGGGGATGCACTTCTATCGTCCGAAGGGATCGCATATCATCGCCCGTTACGGGAGCAAAGATAAGCTCGGGAGGAGCACGAAATGTCCAGATTCGTTCGGATCGCCGCCGGGGGGCTCGCCGCCCTGCTGTCCATGACAGCGCTTGCGGCGGCGCAGTCCTATCCGAACCGGCCAATCAAATGGATCGTCAGTTTCCCGGCCGGCGGCTCGACGGACGTGGTCGCGCGCGCGATGCTGCCCAGTTTGGAAAAGCGCCTCGGCCAGCCAGTGGTGATCGAAAATCGCGGCGGGGCGGGTGGCAATATCGGCACCGACGCGGTCGCAAAGTCGGAGCCCGACGGCTACACCATCGGCTTTTCCGCTGCCGGCGCGCTGACCGTCAATCCCACGCTAATGGAAAAGATGCCGTTCAATGTGCAGAAGGACCTGATCCCGATCACACTGGTCGGCACCTCGCCATTTCTGATGGTGGCATCTCCTAAATTCGTTGCAAAGACGCTGCCAGAGGTGGTCGCGCTCGCCAAGGCGAAGCCTGGGGAGCTGTCGATCGGCTATGGCGGCAACGGCACCGCGATGCATCTGACGGCGGCCTTGTTCAACCAGATGGGTGGCGTCTCGACCACGCTCGTTCCGTATCGGGGCAGCGGGCCCGTGACAGCGGACGTGGTCGCGGGACATATCCCGCTCGGCATCACCGATGCGCCGTCGGCGATGGGACAGATCAAGGGCGGTGCGGTGAGGCCACTAGCCGTTTCGTCGCTCAAGCGCACACCCAGCCTGCCCGACGTGCCGACCTTCGACGAGCTCGGGCTCAAGGGCTATGAATCGATCGGATGGTATGGTGTGGTCGCGCCGGCCGGCACGCCGCCTGATATCATCGCCAAGCTCAACGAGGTGTTCGTCGCGACGCTAAGCGAACCCGAGGTCGCCGCGCGCATTCGCAGCGTCGGTTCGGAGCCATCGCCGATGAAGCCCGAGCAATTCGATTCCTTCATCAAGGCCGAAACCGCCAAATGGGCGGAGGTGATCAAGAAGGCCGGGATCAAGGCCTCGCAGTGAGGCGCGGCGCGAGGGGCCGCTTGCGTCGCCCGCTCGTGTTGCCTAGATGCCAGCGATCTCATGGGGTGCGCGGCGGCGGACTGTCCGCCGTGCTGAGAGGCGCGACGCGCCAACCCATCGAACCTGATCCGGGTCATGCCGGCGGAGGGAGTGAGAGATGCGCGCGCCTGACAGCGACCCTGCGGGTCTTGTCAATCTAGCCGATCATACCGCCGACCTGATCGAGCGCCTGCGCGCGCAGCAGCCGCGGGTTCATTGCATCACCAATGCAGTGGCGCAGAATTTCACCGCGAATGTGCTGCTTGCGATCGGTGCGGTGCCCTCGATGACGATCGCAACCGACGAGGTTGCGGCATTTGCGGCGCGTGCCGACGCGCTGCTGGTCAATCTCGGAACCTTCGATCCGGAGCGTCGGGCCGCGGCGGAAGCCGCGATCGCGCAAATGCATGCCGTGGTCAAACCATGGGTGCTTGACCCGGTGCTGATCGATCGGTCGCCGCCGCGGGCCGCCTATGCGCGCGCCTTGCTTGCGCATCAGCCGGCCGCAATCCGGATGAACGCGGCCGTGTTTGCCGCATTGTCGGATGAAGCGTTGCCGCAGGCCTTTGCCCGGCAGCAACGCAGCGTGCTCGCAATCACCGGCGAGACCGACCTTGTGTCCGATGGCGGACGAACGGTGCGGATCGCCAACGGCCATCCGCTGATGGCGCGTGTGACCGCGATGGGCTGCGCCGAATCCGCTCTGGTCGCGGCGGCGCTTGCGACCGGATCCGATCCCCTGAAGGCGGTCGGCGCGGCTCTCCTGATCTTCGGAATTGCCGGGGACATCGCCGGCGAAGCCGCGAACGGACCCGGCACCTTCGCCGTTGCCATCCTCGATGCGCTGTTCAGACTCGACGGCGCGACAATCAAAGCTCGCGCAAAGGTTTTCCAATGAGTGTCGATCATCATCCCGATGCGGCGCCGACCGCGATCGCCGTCACCATCGCGGGCTCCGATTCCGGAGGCGGTGCCGGCATCCAGGCTGATCTGAAAACCTTCTCCGCCCTGGGGGTTTACGGAGCATCGGTCATCGCGGCGCTGACTGCGCAGAACACAAGGGGCGTGACCGGCATCCATGATGTGCCGCCGTCTTTCGTCACCGCGCAGATCGACGCGGTGTTTTCCGACCTTGCCGTCACTGCCGTGAAGATCGGCATGCTCTCGCATCCGGATGTGATCGCGGCGGTCGCCGACGGGCTCGACAAGTACCGGCAGGAGCGGGTGGTGCTCGATCCGGTCATGGTCGCGACGTCCGGCGACCGGCTGCTGGTGCCGGAGGCGATCGAGGTGCTGCGGACGCTGCTGATTCCGAAGGCGATGGTGATTACTCCGAATCTGCCGGAGGCGGCCGCTCTTCTCGAGACGGCGATGGCGCAGAACGAAACCGAAATGCAGGAGCAGGGCGAAAGGCTGCTCGCGCTCGGTCCCAAAGCCGTGCTGATGAAAGGCGGTCACGGTTCCGGCGCCGAAAGCGTCGATCTGCTGATTGAACCGCATGCGGTCGCGCGGCTCGCGGCCGAGCGGATCGACACGCAGAACACCCACGGCACCGGCTGCACGCTGTCGTCCGCGATTGCCGCGGGCCTCGCCAAGGATCTGCCCCTTGCAGAAGCCGTGCGCGAGGCCAAGGCCTATGTGACGGCCGCAATCAAGGCATCGGATCGACTGACGATCGGTCAGGGCCATGGGCCGGTGCACCATTTCCATCACTGGTGGGGCGAAGGAAAATCGCAATGAGCATCTCGCGTCGCAATCTGATGGCGGGGGCCGCGCTGACCGGAGCGGTCGCCGCGCCGAATGTCGCGCGCGCCCAGACCAGACGCTGGCGCATGGTCACGTCCTGGCCGAAGCGGCTGCCCGGCCCGGGCATGTCGGCGGAGCGCGTGGCCGAACGGATCAAGGCCATGTCGGGCGGACGGCTGGAGATTTCCGTGTCGGCCGCGGGCGAAGTCGTGCCGGCTTTCGAGGTGCTCGACGCGGTCGGCGGCGGCGTCGCCGAGATGGGACATACGGCGTCGTTCTTCTGGCAGGGCAAGGAGCCGGCGGCGGTCTTCTATACGACGGTGCCGTTCGGGCTGACGCCGAACGAGCATGTCGCCTGGGTCGATGCCGGCGGCGGGCAGGCGCTGTGGGACGAACTCTACGCGCCGTTCGGCGTGAAGCCGTTCATGGGCGGCAATACCGGCGTCTGCATGGGCGGCTGGTTCCGCCGCGAGATCAAAAGCCGCGAGGATATCCGCGGGGTGAAGATCCGCTCGCTCGGTTTGGGCGGTGAAGTCTACCGCAGGCTTGGTGCGACGGCGCAGACCACGCCGCCGGCGGAAATCATGACCAGCCTGCAAACCGGGATGCTCGATGCGGCCGAATTTGTCGGGCCGGGCTCGGACATTGCGCTCGGGCTCTATCGCGTTGCGCCGATGTACTACGCGCCCGGCTTCAACAAGCCGAACGGCACCGGCGAATGCATCGTCTCGCTGAAGGCCTGGAATGCGCTCGATTCCGAAATGAAGGCGATCATCTCGCATGCCTGTGCGGTGGAGGCGAACTTCGCGCTCTCTGAAATGGAGCGGCTGAATGTCGAGGCGCTGAATGCGCTGGTCACGCAGCACAATGTCAAGCTGATGACCTTTCCGCCCGACCTCATTGACGCCGCCTCGAAGGAATCGGTCGGTGTGCTGGCCGACCTTGCGGTGCGCGGCGCGACCGGGCGCAAGGTGCATGAGTCCTACATCGCCTTCCGGGAGCGGGTCTCGGCCTGGTCGAAGATATCGCTGCGCGCCGTGCTGGAAGCGCGGGGGTAGTTGTCCCGCATTCTGCGATCGGGTCTCATCTCCTCCGCATTCGGAAACTTGCGGAGCGTCCTGTCGTGGCGCGTCGGCTCGATCAGCGGCAGCAGCCAGCCCAGCAGGACGTTGAGCGCCGGCGAGGTGTGGCGTACGTATAGATCGAGCGGCATGAGCCTGAACCCCAGCTGCAATTTGGGCTCATAGCAGAGGCTGGTGCTGACGCAGCGCCTGTATCCGTTGGCGATCGCCCATGAGGCGATATCGCGAAACGCACGGAAATACAGATGCAGCTTGAGGGCGACCGCGTAATCCAGCCCGAGATATTCGTTGTAGATCGTGTCGCCGTGAACCATCGACAGGCTGAAGGCGACCGGCTTTCCGGACTGGCGCCAGACGAAAAAGCGGACCTTGTCCGGCATCAGCCGTCCGAGTTCGCACAGATAGGCTTTCGTGAGTTTCTCGAAATGTAGGGGCGAGCGCTCATAGACCTGCATGTAGAGCGCATAGACCTCGTCGACGGCCGGCGTGATGTCGCGCATCACGCTCATCTCGATCGGCGGCGATTTGTCGGATGCGCGAAACTTTCTGCGTAGCTCCGATCGCCTTTTCGCGCTGACGCCGCGCTTCAGATAGTCCTCGAAATCGGCATAAGGCAGATCGAGGCTCGCCATCGGAAAGCTCGGCACGCGAGTGAAGCCATGATCGAGGAAGCAATCCAGGCCCGGCCGGTCCTGCGCGGTAAATTCCTTCATCACGATCAGCTTTGCGCCGGCGTCGATGGCGTGTTGGCGCAGCGCCTTCGCGAATATGTCAAGGTGGCGCCGGTCCGGTTCGTCGTGGCCGGGATCGATATGCCCTTCGCCGGCCGCGCATCCGACCATCAGCGTGCGCAGCCGCAGGAAGCGCGGCCACCAGCCCCGCACGAGGCGTTCTGCGGCGCGGGCGAGCGACGGCACGCCGGCGAGAAGGTCCTGGTCGAGCAGGAAGCAGGGCTGGATGGCGCGAACCTCGCCGCGCCCGTCCCTGATGATGAAATAGCGATATGTGAAATCCGGACAGATCGTCCGTTCGACCAGTTCGTAGAAGCGATGGTCCTTGCGCTGGCCGGAAAACGAACGCCTCCAGCGGCCGATACGGGCCAGGTCTGCGCGCGTTGCGATCTCGACCGCGCCGTCGCGGGACGGCGCGGGGGCGGCGGGATCGACGCCTCGCATTATCTTCAACTTGGGCATGATGTTTCCTGAAGGATATCTATCCCCCTCGTTCCAAGCCCCGCCGCGCCGGGTAAGTTCCACCTGTTGTTTCGGCGGCGCCGGCCGCGGCCCGTTGCCGTGCGCGCCGGCCCGCAGGTTAAACGGACCTATCTCTTCAGTTCGACCACCTTCTGCGTCTGCTCGCCAAGGCCCGCGATGCCGAGCGTCACGACGTCGCCGGCCTTCAGGAATTTCGGCTGCGGCTTGAAGCCCATGCCGACGCCCGGCGGCGTGCCCGTGACGATGATGTCGCCCGGCTCCATGACGAAGAACTGCGAGCAATACCAGACGAGGTGCTCGACCCCGAAGATCATGGTCTTGGTATTGCCGGTCTGCCGCCGCTCGCCGTTCACGTCGAGCCACATGTCGAGATTCTGCGGGTCCCTGATCTCGTCGCGGGTCACGAACCACGGCCCGATCGGCCCGAACGTCTCGCAGCCCTTGCCCTTGTTCCACTGCCCGCCCGAGCGTTCGATCTGGAACGAGCGCTCGGAGACATCATTCGCGGTGAAATAGCCGGCGACCGCACTCATCGCCTTCGCGCGATCGAGATAGCGCGCGCGCCTGCCGATCACGATGCCGAGCTCGACCTCGTAATCGAGCTTGGTCGAATCCTTTGGGATGATGGTGTTGTCGTTCGGTCCGCAGATCGAGGTCGGCGCCTTGTTGAAGATGATCGGTTCCTTCGGGATCGGCATGCCGGCTTCGGCGGCATGGTCCGAATAATTCAGCCCGATCGCGATGAAGTTGCGCACGTTGCCGATACAGGGTCCGAGCCGCGGCTTGCCCGGCACGACCTTCAGCCGGTTCGGATTGGCTTTCTTGATCCTGGCGAGACCGCCATCCGCGAGCATCGCGCCGTCGATGTCATCGACGATGCGCGACAGGTCGCGGATCCTGCCCTCCTGATCGACGATGCCGGGCTTCTCGCGGCCTGCCGGGCCATATCGCACGAGCTTCATGTTTCCCCCTGGGAGATGATCGACGGCGCGCGGCCGCATGTCTGTTCGGGCCGCACGCGATGGGCGTCGGACTATGCGGCGACAGGCGAGGACGGGCAAGGCAGGGGAGGTTGTTGATGACGCTTTCCCGGCGTGTCGCCCCCGCGAAGGCGGGGGCCCATATTCCGGAGTGGTGGTTATGGGTCCCCGCTTTCGCGGGGACGACCAGAAGACAAAGCTCCGCCGTCCCTGTTCTTTGGCCGGCGCGGGCGCGCCCGTCGTCCATTCGCCGCATGTGCCCCTGGAAATTCCAAGGGCGCGCGGAACGCCGGGCTTTCAGCCAGCCCATGGCCTCATGCGCGAAG
>JBIQKQ010000121.1:0-10392 GCA_044506365.1 Hyphomicrobiales bacterium | reverse complement strand
TGTCACTGTCTTCCGACTTCTCGACCGTGCTCGCTCAAAGCGACTTGCCTGAAACGCTTGCCGCGGTGAACGGTTCACTTACTGTCTATTTCCGGCCGCACGAGGAATTTGACGGGTTGGCCTCGTTTGAGTACGCGGCGGTCGACGATAGCGGCGCAGTCGACCAGAGCCCCGCAACCGTAAGCATCGCCATCGCACCGGTCGCGAACATAAACATACTGTCCGATTCCGGGTACGACATGACCGGATTCCTGACAATGTATTCGGGAAAGGTGTCCGAAATCACGAACACGTCGCCACATGGCTTCGAGTTCGCCTCCCCGTTAGGCCCCAACCAGGTCATCGTCAGCGGCGCCAACCTTTCCTATGAGACGACCGGCGCGATCAAGAGCGGCACCGTCACCGGGTTTGTCGTACAGCCCGTCGAAGGCGAACCACTGATTGAGAGTAGCAATCTCGAGATCGACGCTCTGGTGTTTTCGAACGGCATCGCGCTCGGCGCATCCCCGGACGCACAGCAGGCGCTCGCCGACGCATTCCATGCTCATTCCTACACCGTCGTTGGCAGCGAAGTGTCGGATTGGCTCGTTGGCGGCGATCAAGCTGATCGAATTATCGGCCAAGGGGGGTCCGACAAACTAACGGGCAGCGGCGGAATTGACGTGTTCGAATTCGCACCCGGCGATGGCCAGGACGTGATCATGGACTTCTCCGGGGATATCATTCGCCTGAACGGTTTCAACTATGACGATGTCTCGGATCTGACGGTCGTGGACAATGGCGAGGGCTTTGCGCGGATTCTCCTCGGCGACGGCCAGTGGATCGACCTCAACGGCGTCCCTCACACGACGCAATTCTCCAATGCGAATTTCATCTTCAGCGGCGCTTTGCTGGACGGCTGAGGCGATGGGGGTCCGCCGGGGTTGCTGCGCCTTAACCATCCGGCTTCACTTTCGCTGCGACTTTTTCGCGCGAAGCTGGCATGATGGCGCAAGGCATCCGATCCGGTGAATGGGGCGGCGGTCACCGCAAGACATAGACGATGCAGCGTCCCGCCTCTCCCGCCTCCCCGCAATCCGAGCTTTCGGCGGCGCTGTCCGCCTGCCGCGGCGCGCTGATCGCGATCGGCCTGTTCTCGGCGGTCGCCAATGTGCTGATGCTGACCGGCTCGGTGTTCATGCTGGAAATCTATGACCGCGTGCTGCCGAGCCGCTCGGTGCCGACCCTGATCGGACTATGCGTGATCGCGGCCTTCCTGTTCGGCATGCTGGCGGTCATCGACATCATCCGCTCGCGCCTGATGGTGCGGATCGGCGCAAGCCTCGACGAGACGCTGAGCGGGCGGGTCTACGAAACGCTGGTGAAAATGCCGCTGCGCGCCGGCAACCGCAGCGACGGGCTGCAGCCCTTGCGCGACCTCGACAACGTGCGCTCGTTCCTGTCCGGCTCCGGACCGATCGCGTTTTTCGACCTGCCCTGGCTGCCGATCTATATCGCGATCTGTTTCGTCTTCTTCCATTTCTGGATCGGCATGGCCGCGCTGTTCGGCGCCGTCGTGCTGGTGGCGCTGACCGTCCTGACCGAGATCTGGACCAGGAAGCCGATGCAGGATGCGGCCCAGTCGGCGCTTGCGCGTAACGGCCTCGCCGAAATCTCGATCCGCAATGCCGAGGCGATTTCGGCGATGGGCATGCTTGGCCGCATCTCGGCGCGCTGGGCCGAGGCCAACCGCCGCTATATGTCGAGCCACCGCAAGTCGAGCGATGTCGCGGGCGGGCTCGGCGCGGTGTCGAAGTCGCTGCGCATGATGATCCAGTCGGGCGTGCTCGCGGTCGGCGCCTGGCTCGTCATCAATCAGCAGGCCTCGGCCGGCATCATCATCGCCGGCTCGATCCTCGCGGCGCGCGCACTTGCGCCGGTCGATCTTGCCATCGCCAACTGGAAGGGCTTCCAGGCCGCCCGCCAGGGCTGGGCGCGGCTGAACCGGTTGCTCGCGGTGTTTCCGGCAAAGCAGGACGTCATGCCGCTGCAGGCGCCGGCAGCAAGTCTTGCCGTCGAAAATGTCGCGGCCGCGCCGCCCGGCGTTCAGAAGGTCATCGTGCAGGACGTGAGCTTCGTGCTTCGGGCCGGCAACGGGCTCGGCATCATCGGCCCGAGCGCCTCGGGCAAATCCTCGCTCGCGCGCCTCATCGTCGGCTTGTGGCAGCCCGTCCGGGGGCATGTCCGTCTCGATGGTGCGGCGCTCGATCAGTGGATGCCGGAAGCGCTCGGCAAGCATGTCGGCTATCTGCCGCAGAATGTCGAACTGCTGGCGGGGTCGGTGGCCCAGAACATCTCGCGGTTCGAACGCGACCCCAGTCCCGAGGCCATCATTGCCGCTGCAAAGACGGCCGGCGTGCACGATCTCATCGTGAAGCTGCCGGAGGGCTACGAGACCCAGGTCGGCGAGCAAGGCAGCGCCTTGTCGGCGGGGCAGGCGCAGCGGATCGCGCTGGCGCGCGCGCTCTACGGCGATCCGTTTCTGGTGGTGCTGGACGAACCCAACTCCAATCTCGATTACGAGGGCGACGAGGCGCTGGCGCGCGCGGTGATGAGCGTACGCAAGCGCGGCGGCATCGCCGTCATCGTCGCGCATCGCCCGAGCGCGCTTGAGGCCGTCGATCTGATCCTCGTCATGGGCGGCGGGCGGATGCAGCATCCGGTCGGCCCGAAGGATCAGGTGCTGGCCAAGGTCCTGCGGCCGGCTCCGGTGCCGGCGCCCGCCCCCGCAATTCAACCGCTCCAGGTCGTTCCCGGCAGGCCCGCATGACACCGCGATCCGCTGCACAACCCTCGATCCGCCGGCACATCCTCGCCGGCTTCGTCGTCGTCGCCATCCTGGTGCTGGGCTTCGGCGGCTGGGCCAGCACGGCGCAATTGTCGGGTGCCCTGATCGCACCCGGACAGATCGTCGTCGATTCCAACGTGAAGAAGGTGCAGCATCCGACCGGCGGCATCGTCGGGGAAGTGCGCGTACGGGACGGCGATTCCGTCAAGGAAGGCGACATCGTGGTGCGCCTGGACGAGACCGTCACCGGCGCCAATCTCGCCATCGTCACAAGGGGACTGAACGAATTGTCCGCGCGCAAGGCGCGGCTCGAAGCGGAGCGCGACAGCGCGGCCGCGATCCGGTTTCCAGCCTGGCTCGCCAGCATAAGTTCCGACGATGTCCGGGCCATCCTCGACAGCGAGCAGAAGCTGTTCGAATTGCGACGCACCGCGCGCGCCGGGCAGAAGTCGCAATTGCGCCAGCGCATCGGGCAGTTGCAGGAGGAGATCGCCGGCCTTACCGCGCAACAGAACGCCAAGTCCAAGGAAATCGAGCTGATCGAGCGCGAGCTCGCCGGCGTTCGCGACCTGTTTGCCAAGAATCTGATCCAGATGAATCGGCTCACCCAGCTTGAACGCGAGGCCACGCGGCTGCAGGGCGAGCGCGGGCAACTGATCGCGACCACGGCCCAGGCCAAGGGCAAGATCTCCGAACTGGAACTGCAGATCATCCAGATCGATCAGGAATTGTCGAGCGAGGTGGCGCGGGAGATGCGCGATGTCGACGGCAAGATCGGCGAGTTCGTAGAGCGAAAGGTCACCGCCGAGGACCAGCTTCGCCGCATCGACATTCGCGCGCCGCAGGACGGTACGGTGTTTCAGTCGACCGTGCATACTGTCGGCGGCGTCATCTCGGCAGGCGACACGATCATGCTGATCGTGCCGGCGGCCGACAAGCTCACGGTCGAGGCCAAGGTCAACCCGCAGGACATCAACCAGCTGGAGCTCGGCCAAAAGGCCATCCTGCGCTTCACCGCGTTCAATCAGCAGACCACGCCGGAAATCGACGGCACGGTGTCGCGCATTTCCGCCGACATCACCACCGACCAGCGCACCGGAATTGGTTACTACACCATCCGGATCGCGCTTCCGCCGGATCAGGTGGCGCGGCTCGGCGACGTGAAGCTGGTGCCGGGCATGCCGGTGGAAGCCTTCGTTCAGACCGGGGAGCGAACCGTGCTGTCCTATCTGATGAAGCCGATGTCAGACCACTTCAACCGCGCCTTCCGCGAGAAATGATCCGCGCGGCGGCTGCCATCGATTTGGATCAACGGTTCGGGCTGCGCCAGCTCAGCAGGCGGGCTTCGGCGGCCGACAGCAGCGTACCGCTGACATAACCGATCACGCCCAGCATGATGACGCCGGCATAGAGATCCGCGGACTGGAACGAGCGCGCCGCGAGCAGGATCGCCTGCCCGAGCCCCGGGCGGCTCGCCAGCATCTCGCCGACGACGGCCAGGATCAGCGCGATCGTCAACCCGACCCGCATGCCGGCAAGGATATCGGGCATGGCGCTCGGCAGCGCGATCTTCCAGATCACCTCGCCGCGAGACAGGCCGAGGGCACGACTGACCTGATAAAGCCGCGGCTCGACCGCTGCAAAGCCATGCACCGTTGCGAGCAGCATCGGCCACAGGGCGCCGAAGGCGATGACCGCCAGCACCATCGCATCGGACAGACCGAGCAGCGCGATGGCGACCGGCATCATGGCCGAGGCCGGGAGCGGGCGCAGAAATTCCAGCGTCGGCTCGACATAAGCGCGTGCCGCCTGCGACACGCCGATCATCGCGCCCAGCACAATTCCCACCAGCGAGGCGAGCAGCCAGCCGTAGATCATCCGTTCGATGGTGGCGAGCGTCTTCGCCCGCAGATCGCCCTCCGTCAGCCCATAAACCAGCGCGTCCCAGGCGCGCTCAGGGCCGGGCAGAAACACCGGCGATACCAGTCGCGCCTTTGCGATCACGTACCACAGAAGAATGATCAGGAGGCCCACGCCGAGACTCGCGAGCAGCCAGGCGATCCGGTTTAGGGTCGGCCGCCCGATCATGGCTCGATCCGCACCATTGCCGCGGGTCCGAACAGCCGCTTCTGCGACCACAGCAAGGCGTGGTTCAGCGCCCAGCCCACAATGCCGAGCCAGACCAGAAAGGCCAGCATCAGTTCCGGCCGCAGCGTCTGCTGCGCGAGCATCATGCCATAGCCGAGCCCGAGCGGGTTGGCGGCGATCTCGACCGTCACCGCAACGATCAGCGCAATCCCGGCGGAGAGCCTGAATGCGACGAAGATGCGTGGCAGCGCCGCCGGCAGGACGATCTTCCACACCCGCGCCACCACGCCGAAACCGAGCGCCCGCGCCACCGCGATGAGCCGCGGCTCGACACCTGCGACCGCAGCCCGCGTCAGGATCAGGATCGGCCAGAACGCGGCGAATGCGACGATCGCTATTTCCATGCGAAATCCGAAGCCGAACACGAGCAGCGCGATCGGGATCAGCGCGACGGCGGGGATCGGTCTGAAGGCCTCGATAGAGAATTCCAGCAGCCGGTCAGCGGTCGGCGCAAGCCCGAGCAGAATGCCGATCGCGAGCCCGAGCGCGGCGCCGATGGCAAGACCGCCAAGCGAGGTCGCAAGCGTCTGCAGCGTCGCGATTGCAAGCGTACCGTCCGTCAGCGCAGTCACAAAGGCGGCGACGATCGCCGAAGGCGCCGCCAGCAGCGAGCTTTCCCATCCCGTCGCCCACGCCGCCACTTCGGCAAGCACGACAAACCCGACGGGAATGACGAGCCCCCGCCAGCCAACGCGCTGCGCCTGCCCGCTCAATGTTCGACCTCCTTGATGACGTCGAACAATTCGCGCCGCAGCCGCAGAAAGTCCGGCCGCTCGCGCGTCGTCAGCTGATCGCGCGGTCGCGGCAGATCGATCGGAAATGACACCTCGAAGCGTCCTGGATTGGGACGCATCGCAATCACCCGGTCGCCCAGATAGATCGCCTCTTCCAGATCATGCGTGATGAAGAGAACGGTGGCGCCGGTGCGTGCCGCGATCGCCAGCACCTCATCCTGAAGGGCCTGCCGGGTCATGGCGTCGAGCGCACCGAACGGTTCGTCCATGAGCAGCACCGCCGGGTCCTGCGCCAGACAGCGCGCAATCTGCAGTCGCTGCTGCATGCCGCCGGACAGCTGGTTCGGGAATTTGTCGGCATGCGCGGACAGCCCGATCAGATCGAGCAGCTCGGCGATCCTCGCTTCTCGCCGGTCCTTCGGGTAACCGGTGGCCTCGAGCGCGAGCGAGATATTGCCGGCCGCGGTCCGCCACGGCAGCAGAGCCTTTCCATAGTCCTGGAACACGATGGCGATATCCTGCCGCGGCCCGGTGACCGGCTTGCCGGCATAGGTCACGCGCCCTTTGCTCGGCATCAGCAGGCCGGCGGCGAGATTGAGCAGCGAGGTCTTCCCGCAGCCCGACGGTCCGACCACCGACAGAAACTCGCCCTTGCGGATCGAAACCTCGATGCCGGTCAGGATCAGCTTGCCGCCAAGCGTAAGGTCGACATTCTCGAACGCGATCAGATCGCCGTTCAACTTCGCGTCCGCCACCGTAACCTCACGAGGGATTGCGCGAAGCGCCGGCATAGGTCTCCAGAATCCGCTGGACCAGATCAGGCTTGCGCGCGCGTGCGATGCCGCATTCGGTCGCGATCCCGAATTGCGGAACGAATTCGCGCGCCGTCTCAATCCGCGCGATCACCCCATCGACGCCCGCCGACACATGAACGACGCCGAGATAAATTTCGGTCTGCGGATCGAGTTTCAGATCAGCAAACGGGGCGAAATAGCCACGGTCGGTCCGGTCGACGGGCACCGGGAAGTGCATGTAATTGATGTTCCGGCCAACCGCCTTCGCCATGTCGTTCGCCACATCGACCATGCGGCCTGCATCCTTGGGTTCGATGAAATGCTTGGCGCCGAAGTCGCCATAGCAGAAATGGACGCCGAGTTCGACACCCGCAGGCACCGGGGCGCAGATACGTTGCATGCGCTTCATGATTTCGGTCTGCGAGGCCCCGGTCGCGGGAAACCAGTCCTGCGGCTGGCCGTCGAGCGCAATCATCTCGTGGCAGAAATCCCACTGAATACAGAGATGCTCGTGCGGGATCGCATCGCACAGCCGCTTCACCTCCTCGATCATCGCCTTTTCGTAAGCGGCCTCGATCGCGAGCACATCCTTCGGCGCCGCAAACGCATAGACGATGCCGAACGGGGTCGGCATGCAGACCTGCAGGCGGACGTGATCGGGGAAGTCGCCACGCTTCTTAGCGGCCTGCAGATCGAGATAGGAGGCGCGCGCCTCCCGCGCGTAGCCGAGTTCGCCGAATGTGATCTCGTCCGGCTCCACGCCCTCGGTGAGCGCCAGCAGTGGAAATTTCGACGTCGCCCGCACGGCGCCCGACGGATCGGGGCGCAGGAACGGGCTCGACCGAAGCAAGGGATACTGGAAGCTCGCCCAGAGCCGTCGCGGACCGATCTCGCCATCGGGCACGCGCTTGAGCCGTTGCCCGATGGACCGGCCAACGGTGCGCAGAATCTCGTCGACCGAATCGAGACCGATGCTGCCGACGAGATAGGCGCTGTCGGGAAGCCTGGTGGTTGCTGCCATGATTGCCTCGTCACGATAAAATGCTGGCGTCTGGCGGGCCGGGCCGACCGGCCCGCCAGGCCGGTCACGGGACGATGATGTTTTTCACGCTCACGTCGCCGCGGATCATGCCCTGCGACTTCATGATCGACACCCAAGGCGCAAGATTGCTCTCGCTCAGCTTGGAATCGAATTTGGGAATGTGCACGGCCGCGACCGCCGGCGCCGGCAGCTTCAGGAACTTGGCAACGGTGGCCCGCGCCTCATCCGGATGGGCATGCGCATAAGCGGATCCCTCATCGAACCCGGCCCGGAACGCCTTGATCGCATCCTGGTTCTTGTTCGCCCAGGCCTTCGTGCTCGCGAATACCGTGATGCTCATGCCGGCCGGCATGTCGCGGATGAAATGCGAAAGCAATTCCCCCGTCTTGGTGTTGATGATGCGCGCCATGAACGGCTGAATCGCCACCACCGCATCGACCGATCCGGCCTTCAGGATGCCTTCCATCTGCGGGAAAACGGTCTCGACAAACTCGACCTTCTTCCAATCGACGCCCTTCATGGTGAGCCATTCGCGGAACATCACATGCAGGAACGCATTCAGTCCCGGCACGCCGACCTTCTTGCCGACGAAATCGGCCGGCGCCTTGATGTTCGCTTCCGGGCGCACGACGATGCCGAAATTGCTGTCGGTCTTGATCGTTTCCGTGTAGCCGGACACGGCGACCTGATCGAGCCCGCCATTGACCGCCTGCAGCATCACCGACGCGGTCGGCATCGCGATGTCGACCTCTCCGGCTTCCAGCGCGGCGGGGTTTTGCGAATTGAGCGGGATCGGCTTCAGCGCAACTTCGAGGCCGTGCTTTTTGAAGAAGCCCTTCTCCTGCGCCAGCAGGATGGGGGCGAGGTCGAACACCTGCTGATGCCCGAAGGTGATCTTCTTCTGCGCCTGGGCCGGCAGGGCGGCCAACGCGCCGAGCAGGATGGCCGCGGCGTAAACGGTGAGTCTCTTCATTCCTTCCTCCTGTGTCAAACTTGCGCGAGTTGACGTCCCGCGTCTCGTTCGTGAGCTTTCAGTTCGTCACCTCAGGCGCGCACGGCTTCCTGACGATCCGCATCGCGCACACTTGACGCTGCCAGCCCCTCGAACGCGCCGGCAAGAAACGGCAAGACGAAATCATAAGCGCGATCGAGATCGCGGCTGGAATAGGCGCGCCGCGAGATCACGCTGAGCAGATCGTTCGCGGCGAACATGCCGAACATCACCGACACCATATGCGCGTAGCCGCGCGCGGCGGCCTCCTTCGACAGCCGCGGCTCGGCCCGCTCCAGCGCGCCGAGGATGAGATCCTGGGTTTCCTTGAAGTGGCGGGTAATCAACCGGGCCCAGCGCTGCTGCTGTCCGGTCTGCGCCAGCAGCCGGCCATAGGAGCGCCACCCGGGCCCGCCGCCCAGCATCAATTCGAGATACGGCCGCAGGAACACATCGATCACCTGGCGAATATCCGGCTCGCTTTGGAGACTGGCAAAGGCGGCGCGGCGGCGCGCATTCAGTTCGTCCGAGCGCCGCTCAATGATCGCCTCGAACAGCTTTTCCTTGCTGTGGAAATGATAGTTGATCAGCCCGAGCGGCACACGCGCCTTCGCGGCAACATCGCGCATACTGACAATGTCAAAGCTCGCAGCGGCGAACAGATTTTCCGCCGCGTCGAGAATTGCCACCCTGGTGTTACCGCTGTTGCGCAATTTTCGCACCCGTTGACAAACGATTTGTACAGTTGTTCAACTCGATTGCAAGAGCGATCGTGGTCGCAGCCAGAAGCGTTTGGCGAATGGCTTCGCGCGACCTGAAAAAAATGCGGCGGTTCGGCACCGCAGCATTGCGTCATGGGGAGAACACATTGGGTTTCTTCATCGGAACGGATGTCGGCGGCACCTTCACCGATCTTTGGGTTTCGGCCGATGATGGCCAGACCCGGGTGTTCAAGTCTCCCACCACCGCCGATGTGCTGGGGGGTGTGATCGACGCACTGGGACTTGCAGCGGAGTCCTATGGCCTGAGTTTCGAGCAATTCTGCGCGAATATCGAACGGTTCGGCCACGGCACCACCGTCGGGCTCAACGCGCTTCTCACCGGCAACGCGGCGCGGACCGCGATCCTCACGACCAGGGGGTTCGGCGACACGCTGGTGATCGGTCGCCTCAAGCGCCAGACTTCCGGCATGAACGAACTGGAACGGACCGACGCCTATCTACGCAACCGGATTGCGCCGCTCGTGCCGCGCGATCTCGTGTTCGAGATCGACGAGCGCATCGACGTGAACGGCAAGATCATCAAGCCGCTCGACGAGAATCAGGCGCGCGGCGAAGTCCGCAAGCTGAAGGATCGCGGGATCGAGGCGGTCGCCATCTGCACGCTCTGGGCGACCCATAATCCGGTGCACGAGAAACGGCTGCGCGAGATCGTCGCGGAGGAATTACCCGACGCGTTTGTCAGCGTGTCGCACGAGATATCCCCCGGCGTCGGCGAATATGCACGCATGTCAACCACCGCCGGAAATGCCGCGCTTGGCCCGCTGGCGGGGCGCTATCTGTCGAGTCTTGAAGCGAAGCTTCAGAAGGCCGGAATGAAGGCGCCGGTGCTGATGATGACCTGCGCCGGCGGCGTGCTGCCGACCGCCGTGCTGAACGATCGGCCGGCCTTCGCCCTGTTCTCGGGACCCGCCGGCGGCGTCATGGGTTCGCGCGCAAGCGGCGCGCAGGCCGGCCTCGACAACATCGTCACCATGGATATCGGCGGCACCAGTTTCGATGTCGGCGTGGTCGTGTCCGGCAAGCCGATCATGCGCTCGGAAATCTCGGTCGCGGGCGCGGATATCCGCGTGCATT
>JBIQKQ010000120.1:0-10404 GCA_044506365.1 Hyphomicrobiales bacterium | reverse complement strand
ACCACCGCCGAAGCCGCCGCGATTGCCGCCGCCCACCGGGCCACCCCGATTGCCCCCACCCGCGCCGATCGTGCCGCGCTGCTGACCGCCGCCGCGGATGCCGCGCTCGCCGCCGCCCCGCTGGCCCTGCATCTGCTGCTGGCGCTCCTGGCGAAATTGCTGGCGGTCGCCACGCCGCTCCTGGCGGAATTGCTGCCGGTCACCCCGCCGTTCCTGCCGGAATTCGCGCCGGTTCTGGCGCGCATCGCGCCGGTCCTGGCGGCGCTCCTGGCGCACATCGCGGCGATCTTGCCGGCGCTCCTGGCGCACATTGCGACGGCGGTCCCAGCCGCGACCATAGTAGAAGCGCGTGTGATAGCGCGGGTGGTACCAGCGGTTCCAGCCATACACCCCGCCCCAGCCAAGGCCATACCGCCAGGCGAAGCCACAGCGATACCAGCCGGGACCGTGCCAGCCATCGAGATAGAAGCAATATTGGCGGCCGCGATAGACCATGACCTGAGCGTTATCGACTATGTCGAGCGCGTCAGCCGCCCCTCCGAGGCCGCCGCCACCTGGAAGCGTGAACGCCTGTACAGGCGTCGCCGCTCCCATTGCCAGCGCGGCGCCTGCCGCAATCAGAAATGTCCGCATATCGAGTCTCCATGGATTCGTTCCCACGAGCCAACGCTGGACGATGCACATCGTTCAGCGCGAGAGACCGCGAAATGCCGGCGGTTTACGCTAGCCGCGCGCGGTCAGGACGACAGCGCAGCGAGGATACGGGCCCATGAGCGCGTGCCCTTGTGGAACGAGGTCAGGTCGTATTTCTCGTTCGGCGAATGCACGCGATCGTCGTCGAGCGCGAAGCCGACCATGATCGGGTCCATACCGAGCACGCGCTTGAAATCGCCGACGATCGGGATCGAGCCGCCGGCCCCAACCGTCACGGCCTTGCGGCCCCATTCGTCCTGCAGGGCCTGACGGGCCTTCATGAGTGCCGGGCTGTCGAAGGCAAGCTGCAGCGCGGGAGCGCAGCCGTGGTTCTCGAACGCCACCTTGCAGTCGGCCGGCACGCGTGCGCGAATGAAGTCGCGGAACGCATCACGGATCTTTTCGGGATCCTGGTCGCCGACCAGCCGGAACGAGACTTTCGCTTTCGCCTGCGAGGGGATCACGGTCTTGGCCCCCTCGCCGGTATAGCCGCCGACGATACCGTTGACGTCGCAGGCGGGACGGGTCGAGATCATCTCGATCAGCATGCGGTCCTTCTCGCCGACCGGAATTTTCAGGCCGATCTGACCGAGGAATTCGTCTGCGGTGAGATTGAGCGCCTTCAGGTCGGCCTTGATGTCGTCCGGCAATTCCGGAACGCCGTCATAGAAGCCCGGAATGGTGATGCGGCCGTTATCGTCGTGAATTGCAGCCAACGCCTTCGTGAGCACGTGGATCGGATTTTGCGCGGCGCCGCCGAACAGGCCCGAATGCAGATCGCGGTCCGCCGCCGTCACCGTCACGTCCTCGTAGACGAGGCCGCGCAGCGATGTCGTGATCGACGGCGTCGTCGCGTTCCACATCGCGGTGTCGCAGACCAGCGCCATGTCGAGTTTAAATTCATCGGCGTGATCCTTGACGAAGGAGAACAGCGACTTCGAGCCGCATTCCTCCTCGCCCTCGATCATCATGGTGATGTCGAGCGGCAGCTTGCCGGTTACCGCCTTCCACGCGCGGCAAGCTTCGACGAAGGTCATGAACTGGCCCTTGTCGTCGCAGGCGCCGCGCGCAACGATGATCTTGCGGCCGTTGCCAAGATCCTCGATGCGCGGTTCGAATGGCGGTGTGGTCCACAGTTCGAGCGGATCAACCGGCTGCACGTCGTAATGGCCGTAGAACAAGACGCGCGGGCCGCCATTCGGCCTGTCCGGCTTTGCGATCACCACCGGATGGCCGCCGGTCGGCCGCACCTCCGCTTTCAGCCCGAGACTTGCAAGATCCCTTGCAACGAAGTCCGCCGCGGCCTTGCACTGATCGGCATAAGCGGGGTCGGTGGAGATCGACTGGATCTTGAGCAACTCGAACAGCCGCGCGAGCGAAGCGTCGAGATCGGCGTCGATGCGGTCGAGGACTTTCGGCAGGGCTTCGGTGGGGTTCATGTTTGCTCCAGGCTCGCGTCCCGGCTGCAGCGCAGTGCATAGCGGTGCGCTGCTGAACCGGGACTACACAATTTGGGTCCATGCTCCTGCGATGCATCACTCCGCTTTGCTGCGTGCTGCACCGCGTCCGGGACACGAGGTTTGTTATCTCCGCAATATCCCGCCAAGCGTGCCGCGCACGATCGAACGGCCGACCGACGCGCCCGCCCGCCCGCCGATCTGCTTGCCGATGGCCGCCGCAACGCCGCCAATCACCGTCGTCGTCACGGTGCGCGCGACGCTGCGCGCGACCTGCTGTCCGGTCGTCAGCCGCTCGCCGCGCTTGCGATTGGTGCCGAAGATCGAGCCGATCCAGTCGCCGATACCGCCCGATTCCTCCTCCTGATCCCCCGCTTGCTCTGCGACGCGCTGGGTGAGCTTCTCGTGCGCGGATTCGGAGTCGATCGTGGTGTCGTATTTCCCCTTGACCGGGCTCTGCGCCATGATCGCAGCCCGCTCCGCCGGCGTGATCGGCCCCATCCTGCCGGCCGGCGGGCGGATCATGCAGCGCTCGACAATCGAGGGCGTGCCCTTTTCCTCAAGGAAAGAGACCAGCGCCTCGCCCTTGCCAAGCTGCGTGATGACCTTCCCGGTATCGAGCTTCGGGTTCGGGCGGAAGGTATCGGCGGCGGTCTGCACCGCCTTCTGGTCGCGCGGGGTGAAGGCGCGCAGCGCGTGCTGCACGCGGTTACCGAGCTGGGCCAGCACCTTGTCCGGCACGTCGAGCGGGTTCTGCGTCACGAAATAGACGCCGACACCCTTGGAGCGCACCAGCCGCACCACCTGCTCGATCTTGTCGAGAAGCGCCTTCGGCGCTTCGTCGAAGAGGAGATGCGCCTCGTCGAAGAAGAAGACCAGCTTCGGCTTGTCGGGATCACCGACCTCCGGGAGTTCCTCAAAGAGTTCGGAGAGCAGCCAGAGCAGGAAGGTCGCATAGAGCCGCGGATTGCCCATCAGCTTGTCGGCGGCCAGAATGTTGATGTAGCCGCGGCCGTCTGGGTCGGTCCGCATGAAATCCCTCAGCTCGAGCGCGGGCTCGCCGAAGAACTTCTCGCCGCCCTGGTTTTCCAGCACCAGCAGCGCGCGCTGGATGGTGCCAACCGTCTGCTTGGTGACGTTTCCGTAACTTGCGACCGCACGCTTGATCTGGTCGAGCTGCGGGTTGCCGGTCCCCTCTTCCGCTTCCTTCTTGGTGCCGAACGGCGCGATCGCATCAAGAATGGCGCGCAGGTCCTTGAAATCGAGAAGCGCCAGGCCCTGGTCGTCGGCAATCCTGAAGGCGATGTTGAGCGCGCCCTCCTGCACCTCATTCAGGTTGAGCAGCCGCGAAAGAAGAAGCGGCCCCATCTCGGAGACGGTTGCCCGGATCGGGTGGCCTTGCTCGCCGAACAGGTCCCAGAACACGGTCGGAAAGGCGTCGGGCTGGTATTCCAGCCCCATGCTCTGCGCGCGCTCGACGAGAGCGGGCTTGGCCTCGCCCATCATCGCGATACCCGAGAGGTCGCCCTTGATATCGGCGGCAAAGACCGGAACTCCATTGCGCGAAAAACCTTCCGCCAGGACCTGCAACGTGACGGTCTTGCCGGTGCCGGTCGCGCCGGTTGCGAGACCGTGACGATTGGCCATTCGCAGCAGGATGCGTTCGGGCTTGACGCTCTGTCCGACGAAGATCGTGCCGTCCGGCTCGATCGGCTCGGCGCGCGCTGTCGACGCCGCGACCGAAGGCCGCGCCGTTTTGTCGGTCGCCTTTGCGACATTCCTGCGCTGCGGCTTGCTATCCTGTGGCGCGTCGGATTCGGCGGCCCTTGCCGATTTCTTCTTTCCCGACTTGCTGGCAGATTTGGCCATCGTCCCACATTCCTCTTGAAATCGATCGACATTTTCTAAGATGTCGCGATGCAGCGTCAACGCCGGCGGCGGCAAGGTCGCATGCGCCGCGATTTTCAAGCGGCCGCGCATAGTGGCGAGCGTGTCACACCGTTGCACATTTGTCAGGCGGTCACTTTCCTTCCCGGTCCTTTCTCCATTATCAAGGGATCAACACCCGCCGTCAGTGCGGGATCGGGGGCAGGCAGAGACATGGACGAGCTCGTCGGGCGACTCGTCGCCGAACTCGGCATCGACCGTCAGGTTGCCGAGCAGGCGGTTGGAATCATTCTGGCATTCCTGATCAAGGAAGCACCGGCGGACAAGGTGAAGCCGCTGGTCGACGCAATTCCGGGCGCGGAAGAAGCCGCGGCCGCAGCTCCCGCCGGGGGCGGTTTCGGCATGGGCGGCATCATGGGCGTTGGCACGCAGCTCATGGGGCTCGGCCTTGGCATGGGCGAAGTGCAGGACGTCGCACGCACACTGCTCGGCTACGCGCGCGAAAAAGCGGGCGAAGACGCCGTCGGCGAGCTGGTCGGCGCGATCCCCGGCCTGTCGCAATTCACCTGACTTACGGACCGGTCGGGGGAGTGCCGCGTTGTCGAAGTCATTGAGAAAACTGGATGGGCTTGACCCGGAGGTGATCGAAAGCCTGCGTTCCGCCGGCATTCGGACCTCCGACAAGCTGCTGGAGGCGGCCAAGAGCGCCAAGGCGCGCGAGACGCTGTCATTGAAGACCGGGATTGAGCCGCGCGAACTGCTGCGCTTCGCCAATCTCGCCGACAAGCTCCGCGTAAAGGGGCTTGGCGCCGGCTACGCCGAACTGCTCTGCCGGGTCGGCGTCGATACGGTGCGCGAACTGAAATACCGCAACCCGGCCAAGCTCGCCGCCGCAATGCGCAAGGAAAACGACAAGCGCAAACTGGTGCGGTTGGTCCCCACCGAAAAGGCCGTGGGCCGCTGGGTTGAGGCCGCCAAGAAGCTCCCCCCGAAGATTACCTATCGCTAGTCCGCTCGAATTGACCTACTGGAGTGCGCCAACGCCCGCCCCCGGGTCCGCGCTTCGCGTTGCGCGCGTGAACTCGAGGGAAAGCCAGTGGTTCAAGCTCCGGGTCCGCCGCTTTCGCGGGAACGAGCCATATTCGAAGTCGAACACGCCATGGCGACCGCCAACGCGAAGAGCGAGCTTTCGCTCGACACCCTGATCTCTCCCCACCGCACCGCGGTGATGGGCGTCCTCAATGTAACGCCGGATTCGTTTTCGGACGGCGGCGAGTTCGTCGACCCGCAGGTGGCCATCGCTCATGCCACGAGGATGGTTGCCGAAGGCGCCGACATCATCGATGTGGGCGCGGAATCCACGCGGCCTTATGGCGGCATGCGTCCGGTCACCACCGAGATCGAGCGCGCGCGGCTGGAGCCGGTACTGCCGGCGCTTGTCGGTCTTGGGCCGCCGGTGTCGATCGACACGATGAAGGCTACCGTTGCCGACTGGGCGATCCGCCAGGGTGCGGCGATCGCCAATGACGTGTGGGGCCTGCAGCGCGATCCGGACATGGCGCGCGTGGTGGCCGATCATGGCGTGCCGGTCATCGTCATGCATAATCGCGATAAGGCCGATCCGGCCATCGACATCGTCGAGGATATGCTTGCGTTTTTCGAGCGCTCGCTGGCCATCGCCGATACGGCAGGGGTCCGCCGGGAGCAGATCGTGATCGATCCGGGCATCGGTTTCGGCAAGACGCCGGAACAGAGCGTGATTGCGGTTGCGCAGATCGCACGGCTGAAATGTTTCGGCCTGCCGATCCTGATCGGCCTGTCGCGAAAGCGGTTCATTTCCTCGATCGTCGTCTCCGAGCCGTCCGAACGGCTGGGCGGTTCGATCGCGGGGCATCTCCTCGCCGTCCAGGAGGGCGCTGTGATCGTGCGCACGCACGATGTGTTCGAGACCGTGCAGGCGCTGCGGGTCGCCGAAGCGATCGCAAGAGCCAGGACCGGAAGCACCAGGACCGGAAACGCCAAGAGCGGGAGCGACAGGACCGGGAGCGACATGTGAAAGAGACCGATACGATCTTCATCTCCGGCCTTGCGCTGCATGCCTATCACGGCGTGATGCCGCATGAGGGCAAGGTCGGACAGACCTTCACGCTCGACATCGCACTCGATATCGATCTTAGCGAAGCCTCGCGTTCGGACCGGCTACGGCATACCGTCTCCTACGATCAGGTCGCCGCGGCTGCGAGCGAGGCATTCTGCAAGAAGCCTTACAAGCTGATCGAGGCCGCGGCCGGTGCGGTGATCGATGCCATCCTCACACGCTTTCCCCGCGTGACACGCGTGCGCATCACCGTGCACAAGCCGCATGCGCCGATTGCCGCGACCTTCAACGATGTCGGTGTGATGATCGCCCGCAGCCGAGGAAAATGACGTGGCGCGGTACGTGCCCCCCTCGCTTTACCTTCCCCTGAAAGGGGGAGGTCGACTGCGCATCGCACGCGGGGGCTGACATGGCGCGCGCCTTCGTCGCCTTCGGCGGAAATGTCGGCGATGCGCGCGCCACCATCGCGAACGCCATCGACGTGTTCTGCGATGGCAATCACGTGAGTCTGCTGGCGCGCTCGTCGGATTACCGGACACCGCCCTGGGGCGTGATCGACCAGCCAGCTTTCGTGAACGCCTGCATTGCGGTGGACACGCGGCTGTCGCCGCACGGCCTGCTCGACCGCGCGCAGGAGGTCGAGCGAAGTTTCGGCCGCGACCGGCACCGCGAGACGCGCTGGGGTCCGCGCACGCTCGACATCGATATTCTCGCCTACGACGACTGCAAGCTGGACGAGCCGATGCTGACACTGCCGCACCCGCGGTTGTTCGAACGCGCCTTCGTGCTGGTGCCGCTGACCGAAATCGCGCCGGATCTCGTGCTCTCTGGCGTACGGGTGCGCGACGCGCTCGCGGCGCTCGATCGTTCCGGAATCGAACAGCTGCCGTCGCGGGACGAGCTTTCCTGATCGCGCGTGTTCCATCTCCTCTGCGGGCCCCGCTGCGTTTGCGCCTGCAGTTGAAGTTCCGATGTGGCCCGTTCCGCTTGCGATCGGTATCGGTCACCCGATTCCGGGCGCTTGTGGCATGCCGCTCAGGCGTGGCATTTTGCGGCCATGGTTCAAGATCTTCCTCTCGCTTCCGATTTCCCGCCGGCCACGCGCGAGCAATGGCTGAAGCTCGTCGACAGCGTGCTGAAAGGCGCGCCGTTCGACAAGAAGCTCGTCGCCCGAACTTATGACGGGCTGCGCATCGAGCCGCTTTACGAGCGTAGGGCCGATGTGAAGGCGCTCGCCGGTCGCGCACCCGGCGCGCCGTGGCAGGTGATGGCGCGCGTCGATCATCCCGATCCGCAGGAGGCTAACAAACAGGCGCTGGAGGATCTGGAAAACGGCGCCGACGGTCTCGTGCTGGTTTGTCCCGGCGCGATTGGAGCTGCGGGTTTCGGGATCGACATTTCGGCGGACGGCATCGCGCGCATTCTCGACGGAATTCATCTCGACGCCGGCGTTCCGCTCGAATTCATGCTCACCCGCGAGGCGAAAGACGTGCCGGCCCATGTCGCGACCCTTGTGAGAAAGCTCGGCCTCGATCCGGCCGCCTGCGATCTGCGCATCGGTTTCGATCCGATCGGGTTGATGGCCGCCGGCGCGTCGGCGCCGATGCCGTGGGGCGAGATTGCGCCGCTGTTTGCGCGGATGACACGAACGCTGGCGGACGAAGGCTTTCGCGGCCCGTTCGCTGCAGCCGACGCGCGCGTGATCCACAATGCGGGCGGATCGGAAGCGCAGGAGCTTGCCTATGCGCTGTCGGTGGCGGTGGCCTACTGGCGCGCGCTGGAAGCAGGCGGCGTTGCGCTCGACAACGCCCGGCGGATGATCTTCTTCCGCCTCTCCGCCGACGCCGACCAGTTCATGATCATGGCGAAGTTCCGGAGCTTGCGCAAACTGTGGGCGCGCGTCGAGGAAGCATCGGGCCTCCCACCGCAGCCCATTTTCATCGCCGCGGAAACCGCGTGGCGGATGATGACGCAGCGCGATCCCTACGTGAACATGCTGCGGGTGACGATCGCGGCCTTCGCGGCCGGGCTCGGCGGCGCGAATGCGGTGACGGTGCTGCCGTTCACGGCGGCGCTCGGCCTGCCGGATGAATTCGCGCGGCGGGTGGCGCGCAACACGCAACTCATTCTGATCGAAGAGGCCAATCTTGCGAAGGTCGCCGATCCCGCCGCCGGCTCCGGCGGCATCGAGGCACTGACCGACGACTTGTGCCGTACCGCCTGGGCATTTTTTCAGGAGATCGAGAAAGCCGGTGGCGCGGCCGCCGCGCTCGATTGCGGGCTGATTCAGAGCAAGGTCGCGGAAGTCCGCGCCGCACGCGAGAAGGCCATCGCGACCCGCAGGGACCCTCTGACCGGCACGAGCGAGTTTCCGTTTCTCAGCGAGGTGGCGGTATCAGTAAGCAAACCTTCGCCTCGCCCCGCCGAAACTCCGCCGGACGCCCTCCCCTGCATCCGTCTCGCCGAACCGTTCGAGAAACTGCGCGATGCATCCGACGCCATTCTGGACAAGACCGGAGCGCGGCCGAGGATATTCCTCGCCACTCTCGGCAAGCCCGCCGACAACATTGCGCGCGCGACCTTCGCGAGGAACTTCTTCGAGGCCGGCGGCTTCGAAGCGGTGGAATTCGCAGGCGATGATCTCGCCGCCGCGTTCCGGCAATCCGGCGCAGCGCTCGCATGCCTGTGCTCATCGGACGCGGTCTATGCGAACGAGGCCGCCGATGCGGCGCGCACGCTGGTATCGGCCGGCGCGCGCCATATCTATCTTGCCGGACGGCCCGCAGAGGCGGAAAGCATGCACAAGGCGGGCGTGCAATCCTTCATTTACGCCGGCTGCGACGCACTGGCGACGCTCAAGGCAGCGCATGATATAATCAGTTAAAAGGCCTCGCGATGGCAGCAATAGCTATAAAGACGAAACTGACCGCCAACCTTTCGACAAGGACATTGTATCTTGTCGTCGTCAGCATTTTCGCGACCGCTCTCGCTGCAATGGTCGGCTTTCTGTTTATTGTCGGAGTTGGATTTCCATTCTCACTCATGGCGGCGTTTTTTCTCCCGCAGGTTTTGGGCTGGCTGTGGAATGGCGCGCTGTTTGCTGCACCGGTTACGCTTATCCTGCTGCCTGGAGTCGTGCTCCTTGGCCATCGATATCCCGTTGCTCTATACTTCATGTTGCCGCTGATCGGTTTGGTTGGCGGCATTATCGCAATGAAGATGTGGCTGAATATCGGAACATACTCGCCAGAATTTGCGGGCCTCGCAAAGACATATCTTGCGTTCGAACTTCCCACATCAAAGCACTTGGGTGATGAACTAGGAGTTTTGACTGGCGCCATCGCCGGACTGTTTGCCGGCGCCTTTTTCTCTGCGGCTGTGCGTGAGATGCGCCGATGAGCTCAATCCCCGATTTTACCAAGATCGAATTCGACGAGACCCCTGGCTCATCAGCAAAAGCCATTACGTCGGCCCCCTGGCTCACGCCTGAAGGCATTCCGGTCAAGCCGTTATACGGGCCGGACGACGTGGCGGGCCTCGATTTCCTCGACACCTATCCCGGCATCGCGCCCTATCTGCGCGGCCCCTACCCGACCATGTATGTCAACCAGCCCTGGACCATCCGGCAATATGCCGGCTTCTCCACGGCCGAGGATTCCAACGCGTTCTACCGGCGCAATCTCGCGGCCGGACAGAAAGGCCTGTCGGTCGCTTTCGACCTCGCCACCCATCGCGGCTACGACTCAGACCATCCCCGCGTGTCGGGCGATGTGGGCATGGCGGGTGTCGCGATCGACTCCATTTACGACATGCGCACGCTGTTCTCCGGCATTCCGCTGGACCAGATGACCGTGTCGATGACCATGAACGGCGCGGTGCTGCCCGTTCTGGCACTCTATATCGTCGCTGCGGAAGAACAGGGCGTGCCGCCGCAGAAACTCGCCGGCACGATCCAGAACGACATCCTCAAAGAGTTCATGGTGCGGAACACCTACATCTATCCGCCCGCACCGTCGCTCCGCATCATCTCGGACATTTTTGCGTATACCTCGCAGAACATGCCGAAATTCAATTCGATCTCGATCTCCGGCTATCACATGCAGGAGGCGGGAGCGACGCAGGATCTCGAACTCGCCTATACGCTCGCCGACGGCGTCGAATATGTGCGCGCCGGCATCGGCGCCGGCATTCCGATCGACAGGTTCGCGCCGCGCCTGTCGTTCTTCTGGGCGATCGGCATGAACTTCTTCATGGAAGTCGCCAAGATGC
>JBIQKQ010000004.1:15873-59373 GCA_044506365.1 Hyphomicrobiales bacterium | reverse complement strand
AAGATGGGGCTGAAGCCTGCGGCCGTGACCGATCAGACCTCCGCGCACGATCCTCTCAACGGATATATCCCGCTCGGGCTGTCGCTTGCGGAGGCCTCCGAACTGCGTCGCAAGGACCCGAAGGAATATATCCGCCGCAGCCTGGACAGCATGAGCCTGCATATCGAAGCCATGCTGGATTATCAGCGCGACGGCGCGATCGTGTTCGAATATGGAAATAACCTGCGCGGTCACGCGCAGGAGAACGGCACGGCCAACGCCTTCGATATTGGCGGCTTCGTGCCGATGTTTATCCGGCCGAGCTTTTCCCGCGGGCGCGGGCCGCTGCGCTGGATCTGCCTGTCAGGCGATGCGAATGACCTGCGCGTGACCGATCAGGCGGTTCTCGATGAATTCTCCGGCGATCCGCTGCTCCGAACCTGGATGGACATGGCGACGAGCAAGGTCGCCATTCAGGGTTTGCCCGCTCGTACATGCTGGCTCGGCATGGGCGAGCGCGAGCGGCTTGGCGCGCTTCTCAACGAGCTCGTGCGCAGCGGAAAGGTTAGCGCACCGGTCGTGATCTCGCGCGACCATCTCGATACCGGCTCCGTTGCTCAGCCGACACGCGAAACCGAGGCCATGAAAGACGGCTCCGACGCCGTCGCGGACTGGCCATTGCTCAATGCGCTCCTCAACGCATCCTGCGGGGCTGATCTTGTGACCATTCACCAAGGCGCAGGCAGCGGCATGGGAGGCTCGATCTCCGCTGGTCACTTGCTTGTTGCCGATGGAACTGAAAGCGCAGCGCGTCGGCTGTCGCGCTGTCTGCACGTCGATCCGGGTATTGGCGTCATTCGGCATGCCGACGCAGGTTACGAGCTGGCTGAGGTCACGCGCCGAGAGGCGCAGCTCCGCGACCCTATGGAGATGACCAGAAGACCCGAAGCGACCTAGGTGTCTTAGACCTTACCTGATCTCATGGAGCCGCCTCGTGGCGTCTCATGCACAGTTGCGCTTCACTCTCCAATATCGACGAAATAGGCTTTAACACGGTTTGTTATTTCCCGGAATATCGTCGCTCGCCTTTTCCGCGAGCATGGCCACGCACGCAAATAGATTGCCGCCGATAAGATCGGGCATGACGGACGCATCGATCACACGAAGGTTGCGCACCCCGTAAACGCGAAATCGTGAATCGACCACCGACATGCGATCGCCCTCGGGGCCCATGCGACACGATCCCGACAAATGAAACATCGGCATAGCCGCAACGCGAATGAACGAATCCAGCTCGGAATGTGACAGGTCGCTTGGGTGGTCGCCGAGCGGGCCAGCGCTGACCGCTCTGAGTGCTTTCTCATGCGCGAGCGCATCGATTCGTCGAATGCCATGCGCCAAAGTCTCGCGATCCCGCTGCGTTGCAAGACGATTTTGCGAAACCCTTGGCGCATGCAACGGATCTGCGGAATGCAGTTCGATCGAACCGGTGCTTTCCGGGCGCAGCAGCACGGCCGTCAGCGTGAAGCCGTCGGTGTAGGGATGTTGGACCAACGGCCAGCATGGTCGCGCCTGAGGCGTGGTTGAAAAGAACAGAATCTGAATGTCGGGAATGCCGCGGCTTTCCGGCGTTTCGATGAACCCCATGGCCGCGTTGGGCGGCGTTGCAAGGAAGCCCTCGCCACCCGCAAACCACTGGATTGCTGCGCCCGCGAGACGATCGAGTCGAAGGCCGCGGCCGATCGGGCCCGGATGACGCCGCGCATACTGAAGTCCGAGCGACACATGATTGCGCAGGTTGCGGCCGACGCCGGGCAACGCTGCTTCCACCGCGATACCGAGCGCACGGAGGACGGTCGGATCGCCGATGCCGGACAGCATCAATAATTGCGGGGACTGCACGCCGCTAGCCGCGACGATCACTTCCCGGCTAGCACGCGCGGTCCTGTTTTCTCCCCGGACACGATATTGGACGCCGACCGCCGTACCCTTTTCCAGAACGACGCGTGTCGCCAGGGCACCGGTGACAAGCTGCACTCTTGCTCCTGCTGCCAGAGCCGGCGCGAGATAGCAGGTCGCGGCGCTCGCGCGCCTTCCTCCTGCTACGGTGAGCTGTGTCAGTCCAAATCCCGAAGGTTCGGGCTCATTGCAGTCGATATAGGTTCTGGCGCCTTGCGCGTCCGCTGCCTGCATCAGCGCTGTGAGCGCAGGATCCTCAAGCCGGGACTGCGCGACCGGTACAGGGCCATCCTTGCCGCGATAGGGGCTGTCCGAGCCCTGCCAGCTCTCCATTCGCCGAAAATACGGAAGCACGTCATCATAAGACATTTCCGTCAGACCGGCTTTCGCCCAGCGGTCGAAATCGGACCGATGACCGCGCACGAACGACATGGCATTGACCGATGACGAGCCGCCGACGACCCGCCCGCCGACGAGTTGCTGATTGGGAGAAACGGCATCGCGGTCGTGATAGCGCCAGAGTGCCGTTTTATTCGAGAGCAAGGTCGGCCATGCCATCGGCATGTCGAAACGCCAGCTGGACGCCTGGCTGCCAGCTTCCAGGAGAAGCACGCTGCAGTCGCTTCCCTCGGTGAGACGGCGTGCGAGAATGCAGCCCGCGGTTCCGGCGCCAACTATCACATAGTCATATTCGGACATTGTTCGTCTGGCGCATATGATGACGTGCGGAACGCTATGCTCAATCGCGGCCTTGTTGTCCAAGGAGAGGTCGAAAGAGCTCTCGCCAATCGTCCCCGGCGCTCTTAGGCGAGCGACCGGATAAATTCACTTACAATCGCATTGAATTCGGCTGGCTTCTCCCAATGAACAAACCGGCCGGCGCCCGGAATGCGCGGTGCTTCGCGGAAGTTCTTCATGCCGCGAAGCACCTCGGGCTGATCGGGATAAGGGTCGTTTGCACCGCAGACTCCAAGCGCAGGCACGTCAAGCTTGCGCAATGCCGGCACGAGATTGGGCACCGACAAACCGAATTCCAGCATGCCGCGGCGGTACTCGCCGAGCGGATGACTGGTCATCATCTGAATCACCTTCTCCCGGATCGGTGAATCGACGGGGATGACCATGTACATCGATTTCCCGCCCTCCCGGCGGACCAATTCGACCATTGCCTCGCGGCCTTCCCGCTCCAGCAGATCAGCTGATCGCGCATTGTAGCTCGCCCAGCGTTGATAATATTGCAGGGCATCGTGAAGCTCACTCCAGGCGCCGAGCACCAGCCCGGTGACTTCGTTGGGCCGGTCGATCGCGTAATTGGCGGCGATTGTGGTGCCAAAGGCAAGCGAGATAATGATCGGTCTTTGAACGTCCAGCTTTTCCATCAGGGCGGCGAGATCACGGGTCTGGTTCACCAGTGAAAAGCCGTATTCGGTCCATTGAGTCCTGGCATGACCGCGTCGATTATAGGCGAGGCAGCGATAATGCTTCGAGAATTCAGCGATCTGATATTCCCAGTATTCCATTCCGTGAATCTCGCCGTGAATGAAGACCAGGTCCCTGCCTCGGCCATGCTGCTCGTAGTAAAAATCGCATCCGTTGGCATTGATCTGCGGCATGGTTCATCACCCGTGGCTTGTCACGATCGGACGCAAGTCCGGCTTCGGTCCAGCATCACTTCTCAATTCCGATGACCCGGGCGGGGGAGCCATCGGCCCCGGTCAGCCGGAGGGGAAGGGCGGTCAACGAAAAGGATGGGCCGATGTCACCCAGCCGGGTCAGCATTTGTATCATCGGAATGCCGGCCTTGAGCCAGCGCTTGTGATTGGCGCCGCGCTCCGCCGGCGTGAGGGTCATCTTCCAGAATGGCTTTTCGGGAAAGCAATCCATCGCAACGGCAGCGACCCCGAATGGCTCCAGCCATTCGCCCACGCTCGGCGTGAGGTGAATGGTGTCGTTCCAGAATTCCGGCTTGCCCCAGGCGCGATCCGTCCAAAGCGTCTTGATCACAGCGATCTGGCCCCGCTGCGGCTTGGTGCCTGTGCGCTCAAGATCGTCGCCGGTTATGCCTTCACCGGCAGGCTTGTGACTGACGTCGATCACCACAGCATCCCGCATCACCAGACGGTCCAGCGGGAGCTGATCGATACCCTCGCCATCTCCGAAGAAATGACGTGGAGCGTCGATATGCGTGCCGACGTGCGTGTTCAGGGTGAACACGGTATTCATGGAGCCGATCGCGGGCGCATCGGATGCCACGTCGACATGCTCGGCGAGGAGGCTTGCGCGCTGGTCTTCGCTGATGACAGTGACGGCCTCAACCCGGGTCGGGTACTTCGCATAGAAGG
Source organism: Hyphomicrobiales bacterium (assembly GCA_044506365.1). Classification (GTDB taxonomy): domain Bacteria; phylum Pseudomonadota; class Alphaproteobacteria; order Rhizobiales; family Xanthobacteraceae; genus Pseudorhodoplanes. The sequence goes on along the minus strand of JBIQKQ010000004.1, from coordinate 55,093 downwards.
GTATCGTCGGAATGCCCGCCATGCCGGTCGTGATCGGAAGAGTCAGGTCTACAATGCGGGGCACGGGAATCCCTTTCTGAAATCGGGCCCGAATGGCGGGCTTTCGAACTGCGTTGCGTTCAGTCCGCCTTTAAGGCTCTCGGCAGCCAAACCGAAATAACGGCGGGGATGCCATCCCTGATCCGTTCGCGGCCACGCCTCAATGCGGGAGCGATATCGGCGGGGTCACGGACATTTTCTCCATAAGCACCCGCGGCCTCAGCCTCCTTCGCGAAGTCGATCGGAGGGTCGAAATATCCGCCTTCATAATCGAAATCCTGGCGCCTCGCGAAACCGTCCGGGTAAGTCTGGTCCAACCGGCTCGTGCCGGTGCTGTAGCCGCGATTCTGATAGACAATCGTCAGGTAGGGCAACTTGTAATGGGCGGCGGTCCACAATGCGGCAGCCGGCGTACCGAACATATAGAAGCCATCGCCTGTGACGGTAATGACGTCGCGGTCTGGCGCTCCACATTTGGCGCCGAGCGCTGCCCCCGGACCCCAGCCGCCGCTGGTGCCGGGATTGAGGAAGTAGGAACGCGGCCTATTCAAGCGAACGAATTCGTGGAATCGGGCGGGCGCGAGCGTATCGTCGATGAGGATGTCATCCTCTTCGATGAACTGATTGATCTGGTAAGACAACCACAGCGGATCGATGGGGTTCTTGCCAGCACGCGACTGGGCGTCTTTCGTCCGGGAGAGATGGTTATCGGCCGAAATCTTGCTCCACCGCGCGGCGCGCTGCGCATAGCGCGAGCGATCCGCATTTCCCAGCAACGCCTGCACAGCATCCAGCAGTGCCGAGATTGCAAGCGCAGGATCCGAGATGAGGCGAATGTTGGCGCTGAACTCGTAGCTCGGCACCTTCTGCTTGACCGGGTCAATACCGATTTCGGCCACATACGCGTCGGCGCCCGGTTCTCCGGGCCCCGGCATCCACGGCACGTCGGAATCGATCACCAGCACCATGTCTGCCGCCGAGAGATCGCACGCACCCTGATATAGCGGATGCGACAGCGGAAACGAATTGAAAGCACGCGACAGTGCGTTGACGACCGGCAATCCGAGCAACTCGCACAAGGTCACCAGCGGCTGGAAGCTGGCCGGATCGCGCCCAGACCGCGATACGATGACAAACGGATTTTCCGCATGGATCAGGCGCGCTGCGATTTCACGAATGCCCTCGGGCTCCGGCGCCGGGGCGCGCGCAATGCCGAGCTGATCAAGAGTCGGAAACCTGAAGCTCTCGATTTGCCTGTACGACATTTCCTGAGGCAGGCTGAGATAGACGGGTCCACAGGGCGGGGAGCAAGCCAGTTGAAGCGCCCGCCCCACCACCAGCCCGGGATTGTCCTGATATTCGAGACGATGGTCCCATTTCACATATTGGCGCACGATGGCGTGCTGATCGTAAACCTGCTGCATCCAGATATGCGCTCCGTTGGAGCGCGCTCCGCGCATCGAACCCGGATAGGCGCGAGGCGGCGCACCGGCGGTCATGAGAACCGGAAGTCCGCTGCGGTAGGCGGTGTGAATAGCCGCGCCCTGATGAAGTGTTCCGGCATCGACATGCACTGCGGTAACGGCCGGGCGACCGGTGACGGCGGCATAACCCAGCGCCGCATTCAGGCCGACATGCTCGTGCGGGATCGTCACCAGCTTCGGCACTTTCGCACCGGTGGTCGCCGCTTTGGCGATCGCTTCCTGATAGAAGCAAAGTTCCGAGGCCGACGTGAAGAAGACATATTCGATGCCAGCGGCCCCCATCGCCAACACAACGGCTTCGCCCATATCGCTCGCCGGAAGCTCAACCCAGGAATTGACGCTCATGCGATACGATCCTTTGTCTTTCCTGACGTTCGTCGCGCGCGTGACTAAAGGAAAGCTCTGGCGCTTCGATCTCGTTCAGGACGTCATGGTTCAGATGCGACCCCGGGACGCCCGCTTCCGCCGGGCGCGATGATCTCAAACATTGATTGGTTCGCTGTGACGCGTGGAGGCACGAGTAAAATGCCTGAGGTTAGCGGTCGCAGTTACCTCCAATCGTCAAGCGCGTAGGCGCCGGGCGTATCAAACATGTCAACCATCGGCCGGTGCATTCTCACGCCCTGAAATTCGCTTCGAAAGCCGTGGTCGAGCAGCGCACGGTACGCGTCATGTCTTCCGGTGTTGGTTCCCATGATCACGCGTGCAATGCCCATGTGTGAGGCGTGAGAAACGCAGTTCCGGATGAGCCTGTCGAACCGCGCGCGCGCGTCGGCACCCGGGCGCACGAGCCCGAACTTCACGAACAGAACATTGGACATTCCTTCGCTGCCGGCTCCCGAATGGCAGATTGCAAAGTCGGACAATGTCTCGCCGTCATACGTAAACAGCACGCTGCCGAGCTTTCGGTCGACCACGGCATTGATCTCTGTCGTCATATCGAGCCCCGGATACGCCTCAGACGAGAGCGCACGGATATCGCCAATGACAGTATCGCGGCTGCGCTCCGTGCGGGCGAGATCTTCGGCCGTCACGGGCGTGCCCGCCTTGTCTGTTTCGCGCGCCAGCACGACCGTCAGATATCGCGGCCAATATCCGAAGGTCTGATACAATCGCAAATGGCGCGGGCTTGTTGGATTGGTAAGAAGTCCGGACGCCGAGCATCCCCACTCATCGAACAGATCGACACAGTGCTTGGTGAGCTGACGGGCGATACCGCGATTCCAGTGAGTCGGGTGGACACAAATCGGCCCCAGCAATCCGACGCTGCCCCATCGGCTCGAGATTCCGAAGGCGATCACTTCGCCGTCTTCCTCAGCAACCAGGCAACCTTCAGGATACATTCCAAAGCGCACCCCGACCACATCGGAATCGCCGCGGAACGTCATCGGATCAGGAAGGCCGAACTCAGTTCCAAATGCCATCCGATGGACCCTGTAGCAGCTCGGCAGGTCCGCTTCCGTCATCTTTCGGATCAGCACAGCTCAGCTTTCCTCATGAAGCGGATACGGCCGCCTGGCGCGTGGCGATTCCACCGTGCCGGCAAACGAAGTCGTGAACGATGCGGTTGAAGTCATCCGGACGTTCCATGTTCGAGAGGTGACCACAGTCCGGGATGATCGCGAATTCGCTGCCGGCAATCCGTCGCGCCATGTCCTGAACGACCGGCGGTGGTGACAGTCGGTCGTGATCCCCCGTCAGCAAGAGCACCGGAACATCGATGTCCTCCAGCGCGCCGGGAGCGTCCTGCTCCAGAAGGCCACGCAGAGCCTTGATATATGACTCCCGTCTCAACGCGCAAAGGCTCGCATGAAAGCGACGCCGCGCATCGACGGATGCTTGCGGCCCGAGAAGGCCCTTCACGGTCGCATCGGCCGTGTCGGCCGGTGTGCCGCCTTCCAGGAGCGGCCGGAATCGTGTCGCGACGAACTGGTCCACGAACTTGTCTCCGAGGGCGCGGAAGCTCGGAAAGGTGTGCGCGAGAACGAGTGTGGCGACGCGCTTTGGGTGCGTAAAATAGAAGCATTGGGCTATGAAGCCGCCCATCGACAGGCCGACGATATGTGCCGTCTGGATGTCCAGTTCATCCAGGACCCGTGCGAGGTCATCGGAAAAATCTGCGGCGAAGTTCAGATCGCTCTCATAATCGTCGCTATCGCCATATCCCCGCGCGTCCCATGCCACCGCGAAATGGGTCGCCTTAAAATGCGCAAGCTGCGCATCCCATGAGGTTCTCGTTGTTCCGACGCCATGAAGGAAAATGACAGCTTCGCCTGACCCGGACACGTTCACCGCTATCCGAGGCTTCGCCGAAAGCAAGCGACTAGCTGACATTACGGTCTTCCCGCCAGCATTCCAGGCGCTCCTGCGCGTTGCGGTCGGAAAACGAAAAGAGCACAGCGTCATCCCCCTCCACCAGGTGGCGATAAGGCACCCAGGTCGGAACGGTGAAGATATCGTTTTCCTTCCAGGAAATGCTCCGATCTCCGACGTCTGTGCGGCCTGCTCCACGCGCGGCGACGAATACCGCGCTGTCAGAGGATCGATAAGGCTGCCCAACAAACCCGGAGGGAAGATAGTTCAGAAAGGCGGCGATTGTCGGAAGCGGATCACGGCCGGTTTTTGGATCGACGTAGCGCACCCGATAACCATGCGCTAAATCCGGAAGGGACGCCTGCCGAAGTTTGTCAAGCGCAGCGATCATGTCATCCCAGGGATAAAGCCATTGTCCATGGTCGGCGATGATCGCAGGCGGAGGAGCAGAGGGCGTGTCCGATTCTTCGGAGAAAGGTAACTCGAAGAACGTCGCATCGAACATCCGGACGATCCCGTTGTCGAGCCCGTCCAGCCAGATCACTTCGTTGTCGGAGTCGTTGGCATGACCGTGCCAGGTCCAGTACGGGGTGATGATAAAATCTCCCCGCTTCATTCGAACGGGCTCTCCATTCAGAAGCGTATGAGCGCCTTCCCCGCTCAAGACGAAACGCAGCGCGCTTTGAGAATGCCGGTGCTCGGCAGCACGCTCGCCGGGAAGCAGAAGCTGCACGCAGGCATAGAGCGTTTGCGTGGTGCCACCATAGGGCGGCAATGCCGGATTCTTGCACACGAGAACGCGCCGGTCCGCGAACTCGGCGGGAACGGCGTCGCCGGCCTGCCGCAAAAGCTTAAAGAGCTGTTCGGAAGGCCAGTGCGCGACCGCGACGTCCGGCGATGGCTGTCGTGGTACGTAGCCTTGCGTGCCGACCCATAGGGGCTGCAGGTCGGCGGCGTCGAACTTGCGATAGAGCGAATCCAGATCCGTTTCAGACACTGCGGCGACCTCCTCAAGACTTACGTCCCAGCGACCGTCACGACGCCAGCACCGATCTCCTCGCAGTCCACTTCAATCTTGTCGCCCACCTGAATCTGCCCGACCCCCGCCGGCGCGCCGGTGTAAATCAGATCCCCCGGATACAGCTTGTAGAAGCGGGATGCGAGAGCGATCAGCTGCCGAACGCTGAACAACATGTCGCGCGTATTGGCATCCTGTTTGGTCACGCCATTGACCCGCAATCGGAATCGCACGCTGTCCGGATCCACGATCTCGTCCTTGGTGACGAACCATGGACCAAGGACCGTGTAAGAATCGATCGACTTTCGGAAACTGCGCTCCTCGCTGCCTCGCAGCGTGACGTCGAGGCCGAGGGAATAGCCCGCGACATAATCCAGCGCGCGATCTTCTGAAATGTTGGAGCCTTCCGATCCGATGACGACGACAAACTCGGCCTCGTGGTCAGTCCTGCGGTCGAGAAAGCGCAGCGAAATGCCGTCGCCAAATCCAACCAGCGATGACGACGCCTTCAGAAACAGACCATGTTCGGCGATCGTCTTGATCGTTCCGCTTGCGGCGATGGCGGCGTCCGCTTTGGACTCCTCGATGTGGAGTGCAAAGTTTGCCGGAGCGCCGATAATCTTGGACGGCAGCGAAACCGGACTTTCCAGATGGACCGAGCTGATCGGAACGCGGGCTGCGGTCGTCTTTGCGCTTTCGATAAGAGGCCGCAGGCGATCCAACGAACCGATAAGGGGGTCACCCCATTTCCCCGGCCACGGGACAGTCGGCAACTGGCTGAGTGCGGCGCTGACGTCGGCGATCTGGTCGCCTTCTACGATGCCGAGCCTGTCGCGATTAAAGCGAGCAATTTTCATAACGCGCGCGCATAACCTTATGAGGTCAATGAGTGCGCCTGGAGCAGTCCAGGTCGCCTAGTTCTTTCGAAAATAGTTTTACATTTTGATAAAAACACGTCAATGCCGGAGACTTGCGATTTGCATGTAGGACTGCAGGGGCAGGGCGCTCCGCCTTTCAACGTCACTCTTGTGGGCGCGATTCCTTCGCTTTGGTCGCGCGAAGATAGTTGTAGACGCTCGGGCGTGTGACCGAGAGCGCTGACGCGACAATCGGGACCGCGTTTTTTAAGCCGAGAAGCCCCTTCTGCTCGAGCAGGGCAATGAGTTCGCGCCGTGCCTCGACATTCAGGCGCGCCGGCTCGGTATTTCGCATCTTTGAGAATTGATTGATGACGCGATGAATCTCCGCAACGGACAACGTACGCAGTTGTTCGCGTACCGGCGGCTCACCCTCAACGGAGATAAACTGCTCCAGCCTTCCGGCAATGTCGGAAAAGTAAGTTCGATCGAGATTAAGGCAAATGGATGCGATGAAATTCCCCGACTTGCCGCGAATGCCGATCGAGGTTGATTTGATGAGCTTCCCGTCGGTCGTCGCGTTCGAATAATTTTGCACGACGTCCGGAAAGAATTTCTGCGTCACGCGTGCGAGACCGAGATTGGTGGCCGAATCTCCGACTTTTCGACCGGACAGCGGATTTTCAATGACGAGAATCGAGAAGTTCGGATTGCGCAGGTCATGCAGCAGCACCTCGCAAAATGGTGCGAACATCTTTCCAAGCGCGGTTGTGATCTTCGCGGCCTCCTGGATTAAGTGCTCATCGAAGTCCTCGTCGGATTTGCGCTTCTTTGCCATTTGTCAATCTCGCCCAATCTTGCTCCAAAGGATTGAACCTGCACCGGAATCAGCGGCTCCGGTTTCGATTGAGCTTCCCGGAGCGCCGCCGCCGACGCTTTGCCCAGAAACGCGACCTTCCAACAGAACTTCGATTATCTTACGCGCGTACACAGAGTAGTAAGTTTGCAGAATCGGCAAGCTGCTAATCGTCATGGAAAGCCGCCAGGTACGGTGCAGCGCCTTGAAATCGAAGCTCGGCAGCAATCGGCCACTCGCTCACAGGCGTCGCGCTGCAAGGCAGGGGCTTTCGGAAAGTCCGGAAACGACGATGCTAATGCGATGAACCTCGCTGTTTTGTTTCGCAAATGATAGCCAACCCCTCCGGTTTCGCCATCCTACAGTTGCGTTGCTGCGCGCTTCGCGCTTGGCTGCGAGACAATGACTTGCTTGTCTGCTCCATGACATTCTTAAACCAGTGGAACCGTCAAGGCATTGTACGAATACAGCCACTTGTTCCGGTCGTCACCTTCGTCTCGTTTCGCGAAGTGGGCTCGGATCGCGTCGACGGATCGAAGGTGGAACGTCGCGCGATTCTGGGTTGATTGATTGACGATGCGGGCCGTGCGCTCCAGACGGTTGCGCTGATAGAGCTGCAAAGCGTCGGGGATTGACGTGCTTGCTTCGAGCGCGCGCCTGAGAACCGCTCCGTCTTCAATGGCCATGGCCGCACCTTGGGCGAGATAGGGCAGGGTCGGATGAGCCGCGTCTCCGATCAGCGTGGTGCGCGCCGTGCTCCAGTTTTCGATCGGAGGACGCGCGTAAAGCGACCATCGATAACATTCGTCACGATCCGCGGCGTCGATGACGGTCTGAATCACCGGATGCCAGCCGGCATAATGCGATTTGAGCGTTTCCCAGGGCAGCTTCACCGTCCATGACTCTTCCGAGACGTCGTCGGTCTCGACCATCCCGACGAAGTTCAGAAGCTCTCCCGCTCGCAGATAGTAGCAGACCACGTGGCCGCCGGGTCCCATAAAGACCGAGATCGCAGTCTCCAGGAAATCTGTGGGAAGCTGCGATGTGGGAACGACGACGCGCCATGCAACATCTCCGGTATAGGTCGCGGGGACATTGCCAACGGTCTGGGAGCGCACGACGGACTTCAGTCCGTCCGCGCCGATCAGTATATCCCCGCGTGCGCTCGTTCCGTCGGCGAAATGCGCGGCGACGCCCCCTTCACCTTCGGTATAGTGAGTGAGCCGTTTGTTCAGCTTGATGGCGCCGGGAGCGAGCTGCATCGCCCGATCCAATAGGGTCGCATGGAGGTCGGCGCGGTGAAGCTGGATATAGGGCGCGCCGTGCATCGCCTCATGCGCCTGCGCCAGGGCGAACCGCTGAATCTCCTCGCCGGTGTCGTGGAGCCTGAAGATATAGGCAGCAGGCATCACACCCACTTTGATGATCGCCTTGTCGATTCCGATATGGCGAAGCACGTGCATGGCGTTGGCGCTGAGCTGGATTCCCGCACCGATCTCCGCGAGCTCCGGTGCTTGCTCGAAGATCTCAACATCATGGCCTGCAAGGACCAGTCCGCTGGCCGCAGCCAAGCCACCGATGCCGGCTCCCGCGATTAAAATCTTCGCCATGCTGGCTCCTTCGGCGCATGTTCACGGCACAAGACAAAATGATGCCGTCCGCTTTTCGCATCGTAAGATCGGCGCATCATAGACCGATTTTTTAGTTTGACTAAATATTGGCAAAATGAAAAAGTTTGCGGAGGCGTAGTTGGGTCCACACGCGGCTCGGATCGGATTTTTTCGTTGAAGCGAACGATATTCCAAGTGCGCTCGACCGGCAGGACCCTTGGTAAGTCGATCTTGCCAGGTCCAACGCGCTTTCTTTCGTTCAAGTCTTGGCCGGCCAGCGAAACCACATGCCGTTGCCGACACTGCAACTTATACCGGATTCGAAAAAGCGGAGCGGCTTGAATGGAAAAGCGTAAAGCCGCTGCGGAGCCGCCGGCTGGTTATGTCGTCGCGGTCGATGTCGGCGGCACGTGTACGGACTGCGTTGTTTTCCGTGACGGCGAACCGTTCCGGTTCGGTAAGGCTCTTTCTACTCCACCCAATTTCGCTCAAGGCGTCCTCGACTCGGTGCGGGTCACGGCCGCTTCAATGGGCATGGATCTTGAAGATCTACTGAAAGAGACGCGGCTGTTCCTCCACGGCTCGACCGTTGTGGACAATACAATCTTTACACGTGATGGTGCGCGCACGGGTCTCATCACGACCGCTGGTTTCGAGGACACCCTTCTCGTTACACGCGGTGCCTATGGCCGTTGGTCCGGCCAGCCGGAGGAAGCGATCAAGCACCCGGTTGCATCCAGCCGGCCGGAATCGCTGGTGCCGTATTCCAGGATTGTCGGGGTCAGGGAACGTGTCGACTACAAGGGTGCGGTGCTCGAGCCGCTGAACGAAGAGGAAGTCGCGGCTGCAGTCGCGACTCTGGTCGGTCAGCAGCAAGTCGAAGCCATCAGCGTTTGTCTGTTATGGGCCTTCCGGAATGCCGCGCATGAGCAGCGGGTTCGTGAGATCATCCGCGATCTCGCTCCGGACGTGCATGTCGCCATATCGTCGGACGTGGCGCCCGTGCCGGGCGAGTATGAGCGAAGTTCTGCAACCGTGATCGACGCTTATGTCGGACGGGTAACGCGTGACTACCTTTCCGAGCTTACGGATTTTCTGGGCCAGCACGGCTATCACGGGGCATTGCTGGTCATGCAGGGCTATGGCGGCCTCGTGCCCGTGATGGAAGCTGCTTCGCGGCCCATCGGAATGCTCGAATGCGGACCTGCGGCCGGCGTTGTTGGTGCCCGCTATCTCGCCGACATTCTGGGCGACCCCAACACCATCGCCGCGGATATGGGCGGCACCACCTTCAAGGTCGCCGTGATTCAGGACGGCGGGTTCGAATATGCCCGCGAACCGATGGTCGACCGGTATCACTACGTCGCATCGAAAATCGACTTGCAGTCGATCGGCGCCGGCGGCGGAAGCATTGTCGCGGTCGATCCCAAGACCCGCCGTCCGACCATCGGTCCGGCAAGCGCCGGCTCGCGGCCGGGTCCTGTCTGTTACGGCCTCGGCGGCGACCGGCCCACACTGACCGACGTAGCGGCGATCCTCGGCTATATGGATCCGGGCACATTCCTTGGCGGAACGATGCAACTGGACATCGAGAAGGCAACGCATGTCTTCAGGGAGCAGGTTGCCGAGCCGCTTGGAATGGATGTCCCGGCCGCGGCGGCAGGAATCTATCGCGTCGCCGTTGCGAAAATCGCCGATCTCATCCGCAATGTAACTGTCGAGCGCGGTCTCGATCCGCGTGATTTCGCCCTGCAATCATTCGGTGGAAGCGGAGGCCTGTTCGCAGCGGCCTATGCACAGGACCTGGCCATCGGGCGAATCGTCGTTCCCAACACGGCGTCGGTGCTCTGTGCGTTCGGTATGGTCGCGTCGGATGTCTTGCATGACTATTCGGTCGTGCATCCGATGGCGCTTCCGGTCGAGCCCTCGGCAGTCAACGTCCTGCTTGAGCCGATGGCGGACCGCGCTCGCAAACAACTTGCGGCCGAAGGCTTCGGTGCCGGTCAGACGGCGCTGGAATGGTCGGTGGAGCTTCGATACCGGCGGCAGGTTCATCAAGTGAGTACGCCTTTAGCCGGGGACCTTCCCGTCACGGACGCTATGCTGGAGAGGCTTCAGGCCGATTTCGAGCAGGCTTATGAACGCCGATATGGTCCCGGCTCTTCCTACCGGGGCGCCGGCATCGAACTCGTGGCATTCCGCCTGAAGGCGCGCGGTCTCATGAGGCGACCCAATATCGAGCCGGTGGCGATCGGTGGTTCCGATCCGTCCGGGGCGGAGCGCGGTCGACGGCCGATCCTCGTGTCCGAAGACGGCGCGATGCGAGCGGTGACCGTCTATGATTTCGAAAAACTACGTCCCGGCAATGTCGTGACGGGACCGACGGTCATTCACTCGCCAGTCACGACGATCGTCATCCACAGCAACCAGATCGGCCGCATGGACGGATTGCGCAACATACTTGTCGAGGCAGCATGACTGAGACGGTCGATCCGATCACGTTCGAGATCATTCGCCATCGCCTTTATCGGGTGGTGGAAGAAGCCGTCATCACGCTCAAGCATGTGTCGGGCAGCGCGATCACCAATGAGGGGCACGATCTCATGGTGTCGCTCTACACCGCCGACGGCGGCCTGCTGCTCGGCGGAGTGGGATTTCTGCACCACCTGAGCTGCGCATCGCAAGCCTGCAAGGCGATCATCCGCAGGTTCGAAGGTCGCGTGAACGAAGGCGATATGTTCCTTCTCAACGACCCATATACGGCGGCGCTTCACACCTCCGATGTCTACATCATCTCGCCCATTCATTTCGATGGAAAGCTGGTCGCCTGGTCCGCCTGTTTCGTGCATGTCAGCGACATCGGAGCGATGAATCCGGGCGGCTTCTGTCCCGATGCGCGCGATATCTTCTCGGAGGGCTTTTCCTCCCCGGGCCTGCGCTTGATCGATCGCGGATCGGTCTGTGACGATGTCTTCGACACCTTCCTCAACATGGTGCGCGTCCCCGAACTGGTGACGCTCGACATCCGCTCGATGATTGCCTGCAATAATGTGGCGCGCGAGCGTCTGAGGGCGCTTTACGAGAAATACGGGCTCGCGACGGTTACAGAGGTCAGTCAAACGCTGATCGATCAGTCGGAGCAGTTGTTTCGGGCGCGCTTGCGTGAGCTGCCGGACGGCCGGTGGGCGGCGCGCCAATATATGGATGTCGCCGGGCGGCCGATCGTTATCCAACTTGCGATGACCAAGCGGGACGACACGCTGTTCTTCGATTTCACCGGCACGGACGCGCAAGTCGATCGCGGCGTGAATTGCACGCGCTGGGGCGCCTGGGGCGGACTGCTTGCGCCGCTTTATCCGTTGCTGTGCCACGATCTCACCTGGAACGAGGGCATTCTGAAGCCCGTGTCGATGCATGCGCCGGAGGGCACCGTCGTCAACGCGACGCGGCCGACACCCGTTTCGATTGCGACCGTCGGAGCGATTCAGACCGTCAACAACGCCTCGCTCACCTGCATCTCCAAGATGCTCGCAGCGAGCCCGAAATATGCGCACGAGGCCACGGCGGTCTGGCAAGGCAGCCACCTCTGCATCCATCTCTTTGCCAGGAATCAGCGGGGCCAGAGCGTCATCGGGTCAACCACCGAGACCTTTTCCGGATCGGGCGGGGCGCGATGGACCGCGGACGGCATCGACCTCGGCGGCGAGATACCAAATCCGATCTCGCGGATGGCGAATGTCGAAACCAACGAGATGCTCTATCCGATCCGATATCTGTTTCGCCGGCGTAAGCGGGATTCGGGAGGCGCGGGAGAGTTCCGCGGCGGGACCGGTGGCGAATATGCCGTGGTCCCGCACGACGCGCCGGACGGCGAGGTCGGCTTCGTCATAAGCGGCAAGGGCGTCGACTTTCCGATGAGCCACGGCCTGGCCGGCGGCTATCCCGGTATTCCAGGCCGGTATGTGGTGTGCCGCGGCGCGCGGCCGGAGGGGGCTAATCAATACGCGCCGCTTGCACTATCCGAGATCCGGGGCAACCACGATCACGTATCGTTTGGCGTCTATCGCGTAAGCAACGAAGATGTCTTCTATGTCCGCTGGAATGGGGGCGGCGGTATCGGCGACCCGCTGGATCGCGATCCGCAGGCGGTTGCGCGCGATGTGGCCGAAGGTGTCGTTTCCGAAGCGGCGGCGCGCGACCTGTTTGGCGTGGTTTTTGCTAGCAGCGGGGTGCTGGATAGCGAGGCAACAAGCGAGCAGCGCGAGGCCATGCGCAGCGCGCGCTCGGACACCACGAGGCGCGCCAAACTGGCGGAGAAAAGTCTTCATGTGCGAAAGTGCCGATGTGGCCAAAGGGCAACGATGCCGGATGGACTGCACGAAGTTGTGGTTTCGGAGCGTGTGATGTCGTCGATCGGTCCGGCTTATTCGACGGGTCCGGATACCATGCTGGCCGAATTGGCCTGTGCGGAATGCGGCACGCTGCTCGACACCCAAGTGACGAAGCGCGGCGAGAACGTCCTGCTCGATGGACAGGCGGAGTTGGTCTAAAGTGATGAACAATGTTGTTGCAGCGAGGGTGAACCCGGTGGCGCAGTCGGTGCGCCTCGAGGCTCGCCCGGAGGCGATCCACATCGTGCCCTCGCAGACGGCAGTGATCGTCGTCGATCTGCAGAATGGCTATGCCTCGGAAGGCGGCTATCGCTCGATATTGGGGCAGGATGTCAGCAATTCGCGAGCTGTCATCGCCAATTCCGCGAGACTGATTGAATGCGCAAGGCGGTCCGGCGTCTCCATCATATTCTTGAAGAACGGATGGGATCCGGAGCTGAAAACCGCGGGCGGCGAGGCGTCGCCGAACTGGCACAAGTCCAATCCGCTGAAGCTGATGCGCAATCGACCGGAACTGAGCGGCAAGATCCTTACGCACGACACCTGGGACTACGAGTTCGTCGACGAGATGAAGCCGGGACCCGATGATATCGTTGTTCCGAAAGCACGTTATAGCGGCTTCTGCGGAACCGCGCTCGACAGCATTCTTCGCTCGCGTAACATCCGCACGCTGCTCTTTGTCGGAATCGCAACCAATGTTTGTGTCGAATCGACCATCCGCGAGGCGTATCACCGCGAATTTTTCTGTGTGCTCGTGAGCGACGCTACGACGCAGTCGGGGCCGACTTTCATCCAGGAAGCCACGCTCTACAATGTGGAGCGCTTCCTTGGCTGGGTTACGACGACGACTGAGATATGCGCTGCGCTTTCGAGCGTTCCAAAGGAAGGCTGAGGGCAGAACCGAGCATCATCCGTTGCCGGGAGCTCAACAAGAGGGAGGTCAAACAAAATGAAGAAAAACAAAATTCTAAGCATATCTCTGATGGTCGCGGTCGCGATGCTGGCATCATCCGCATCGTACGCGCAAACAAAGATCAAGGTCGGGTTGCTGCCGATCTCTGAAAGCCTCGGCGTCGTGGTGGCGGACAAGAAGGGTTTCTTCAAGGAAGAGGGCCTTGATGTCGAAATCTCCAAGTTCGACAGCGGCGCTGCCGCGATCCCGGTGCTGCAATCCGGACGGCTCGACATTTCCTTCACCAATACCGTCTCGACCTTGCAGGCCATCGAGCAGGGCGTCGATCTGATCATCCTGACGCCGGCGGCGGTGGTTCGAAAAGCGCCACCCGACTCGACGACCGGCGTTCTGGCGCTCAAGTCGACACTGAAGTCAATCAAGGATCTCGAGGGCAAACGCCTCGCGGTCAACGTCGTGAACAGCTCGGCATGGCTGCACGCGGTTGCATTGCTCGATCGTCACGGCGTCGATCGCACCAAAGTCCGTTTCGTCGAGATTCCGTTTCCGCAGATGAATGACACGCTCTTGAATGACCGTGTCGATGCCATCGCACAGGTTGATCCGTTCCGCTCGGTGCTCGTGGCGACCGGCAAGGCGGAAATTCTGGGATGGTCCTATGTCGAGAGCGCGCCGGGCACCGACGTATCTCAGTATGTGGCGCTCCGGCCCTGGGTCGAAAAGAATCGCGACATCGCGGCGCGCTTCGTGCGTGCGGTTCAAAAAGGCTCGGCCTTTTTGAACGCGAATGAGGCCGAAGCGCGCGACATCAATCAGGCTTATACTGGCCTCAATCCGGCGCTGAAGGACAAGGTTGTGCTCCCGGAGCTTGGCACATCGGTCAACGTGGAAGGCGTCCAGAAAACCATGCAGATGATGCAGAAATACGATCTGCTGAAGTCTCCGGTTGCAGTTGCCGATCGCGTGCTGAAGAATCCGTGAGCGGCATGCAGATGAGCGCATCAAGCTCATTTCTCAAAGTTGACGGCATACGCAAGGCGTATGCCGCCCCTGGAGGAACGACCACTGCCTTGAACGGGGTTAGCCTCGAGATCGACCGCTGTAGCTTCGTTTCCATTATCGGACCTTCAGGTTGCGGAAAGTCCACGTTGCTGCAGATCATGGCCGGTCTTGTGACGCCCACATCCGGCGAAGTGCTTGTTGACGGGCGTGTCGTCAAAGGCCCGCCGCCAAATGCGCTGTATGTTTTTCAGCAATACACCCGCTCGCTTTTTCCCTGGAAATCGGTGCAGGCAAACGTCGCATTCGGCTTGGAAAACAGAGAACGGCTGAGCCGGCGTGAAATCGAGCGGCAAACCAGCGATATCATCAAACTGGTCCGGCTGGAGGGGTTCGAGAATCATTATCCATGGCAATTGTCCGGCGGCATGCAGCAGCGTGTGGCGATTGCGAGGGCGCTGGTTTGCAAGCCGGCCATACTCTTGATGGACGAACCGTTCAGCGCGGTCGACGCCCTCACGCGTGTCGGGCTACAGGAACTGGTGCGAAGCCTTTGGCGCGAACTCGGTCTGACCATCATATTTGTGACCCATGATGTCGACGAGGGAGTCTATCTCTCGACCCGTGTTGTTGCGCTGACGCGCTCTCCCGGCACGGTCGCTATCGATCTTCCCATCGACCTTCCAAGTCCCAGGGATCAGATCAAAACCCGTGCGTTGCCGAAATATCTCGACTATCGTGCGCAACTGCTGGCCCAATTATTCGCCGACGAAGGGCTGGCGGCGACCTCGGAGATTGCATGAGCGACATCGCCGCGCAGAACACCGAAGTGCGAGCGCAAAAGAGCGAGGGGTCGTTCCCCGCGCGTCCGCGCTGGACGCTTGGGATGAATTTCATCTGGAACACCAGGCTCCTGGGCGTCGTCTTTATTGTTGTGCTGCTGTTGCTCTGGGAGCTCATCGCACTCAGCGACGAAACACTCGCTACGACCTTCCCGCGCATGAGCGCGATCATGCTCGCATGGGGGCAGCTGATTGTCTCGGGTGAGTTGTTCTCGCAACTCGCTCCCAGCATGCTGCGAATGTTTGGAGGTTATTTCATCGGCGTGCTGATCGGAGTTGTCCTGGGGCTGCTGATGGGCTCGGTTCGGTTTTTCTACAATCTGCTTGAGCCGGTCACCGAGCTGCTGCGTCCGATCCCCAGTCCGGCTTATTTGCCGATCGTCATTCTCTTTCTCGGAATTGACGATGAAATGAAGATCTTCATGATTGCATTTGCGTCGCTGTTTCCCGTGCTGCTGAACACCTATAGCGGGGTAAGAAGCGTCGACCCGATCCAGGTCCAGACCGCGAACACGTTCGGGGTGGCTGGATTCAAACTTCTCTGGAAGATCATTCTGCCGGCCGCATCGCCCTATATTTTCACCGGCATGCGCGTCAGCCTTGCGGTCGCGCTGATCATCATGGTGCTCAGCGAAATGGTCGCCGCGTCCAGCGGGATCGGGTATTTCATACTCAGCGCGCAACGGGGATTCAAAATCCGGGAAATGTTCGCCGGTGTCCTGACGCTGGCGGTGGTCGGCTATCTGCTCAATTACCTGTTTTTGCTGATCGAGAGCCGTATTCTCAAGTGGCACTATGGCTATACTCAGCATCAGCGCAATTGAGCCGGTCCAGCACTCGAACGGTTGACCGTGTAGAGCGCCGGGCCCCGCGGCTGTCCGGCAGGCAATATCCTAATTTCCAACGAAGGGCAGACCGCGTTGGCTAGCTGGGTCATCGGTGACGTTACGATAACGCGGATCGAGGAGCAGCTCGGTCCCGCGGGGCGTCCGTCGGAGCAATATCTCGCTGGTTTCGATCGCGAGATGTTGGCCCGGCACAAGGGCTGGCTGGTCCCGCACCACTACTTACCTGAGCAGGATCGGCTTGTTACGAGCATCCATTCCTGGCTCATTCGTACGAAACATCACACGATCCTTCTCGACTGCTGCGGCGGTAACCACAAAAGCCGCCCAGGTTTTCCGCGATTTCATCAGCAGAATCATCCCTACCTGCAGCGGCTTCGCGACGCAGGTGTCGCTCCCCAGGACATCGATATCGTTCTCTGCACCCATCTGCATTCCGACCATGTCGGCTGGAATACGATGCTGAAGGACGGTCGCTGGGTTCCGACTTTCCCCAATGCAAAGTATTTGTTTTCCCGGCTCGAGCATGATCTGGGCGATCCCCGCGGCAATCCTGAGGCGGAGGCGGATCTTCAACGCAAATATTCCTATCGCGACAGCGTTCTGCCGGTCATCGAAGCGGGGCAAGCGGTCATCGTTGACGGAGAGCACGCGCTCGACGACACGCTGACCATTGTTGCGGCGCCAGGTCATACGCGCGGCCATATGGCGATGTGGCTTGCCAGTTCCGTGCAGCGGGCTTTGTTTGCCGGCGATGTCCTGCATCACCCTCTGCAGATCTATGCGCCGCATTGGAACTCGGCATTCTGCGAGCAACCGAACGTTGCTAGAGCGACCCGAATGCAGATGCTGGAGCTCTGCGTCGAGCATCGGGCCAAGCTGTTCCCAGCCCATTTCGGCTTTCCCCATGTTGCGCGGGTTTTGCGAGCCGGAGGTGGATTTTCGCACGAGTTTGTCGAAGCGGACAGAGATTGAGCTTGTACTCGCCTGTGGATCGCTTTTTCGTCGGCGGCGGGATTCAGGGATTGCCAGGCAACAATTAGAGTGTTTGCTCTGAATTGGAGGACAGTATCACCGCAGCCGGCCAAATTTCTTCGGATCAATGACGAGCCGGACTGTCGTCGGGATCATCCAGTCAGTGAATTACCGCTGCGGCAAGGAGAAGACAGCGGAAGGGCGGGCCCATCGGCCCAACCTGGGGATATCCGGTTGACGGTTCAAAGCTCGGCCTTGGAACGCAAAGTGCAAAATCTGAGCAATACTGAGGCGGTAAGCTGCTCCATAGGAGTTTTGGAGTTCCCTTTATTCCCCGACGAGCACATGCTGAGGCCCCACTCGCACTGCGTTGCGAGACGTTCCGGCTTGCGTCCGTTTCGGACAGATCGGAGTGCCGCGGGAGCTCCGCTGTGATGTCCGTGCCAGCTATTGTCGTGCGCGCGCCAACGCGCCATAACATCATTGCTTGCTTGAGGAAATTCGCCCAGCATCGCTGCAGGACTTCCAAGTCGGTCGAACTCTGAGGAGAGAACGATGCGTCGCGCAATTTTATTCGCATTGGCCCTTGTTGCGGGGCTCGGACTTTCGACACCAGGTTTCGCGAGCGCCAAGGGCAAGAAGGTTGCACTTCTCGCGACGGGCGCCACGCACCCCTTCATCGCCGCCGTCACCAAGGCGTTCCTTGAAAAGGCGAACTCAGCGGGCCTTGAAGTCACCACATTCAACACGCCGTTCGACGCTGCGCTGCAGTCTCAGCAGGTCGATGATGCGATCGCACGGAAATTCGACCTCATAGCGATCATCCCTGCCGCAGAGCAGGCGATCGTGCCCGCGCTGACGCGCGCCAAGCAGGCGAAAATGCCGGTCATCATCATCAACTCGCCGCCGAAGGAGGGCGCCGATGACCTCTACATTTCGTTCGTCGGCGAGGACCATGTCGAGCTGGGCCGCATCGCTGCGCGCGGCGTCATCGAAGCCCTGAAGGCCGGCAATCGCGACACCGCCAAGGTGGCGCTGATCACCGGCTCGCTCGCCGAAGGCGTGGGTCCGCGGCGCGTCGCCGGCTTCCGTGAGGTGATGAAAAATCATCCGAAGTTCGAGATCGTGGCGACAGAAGATGCGAAATGGGACACGGCAGCCAGCGAGCGCATTGCCGGGCAGCTGTTTGCCCGCTTCGCACCGCGCGGCGGTCTCGACGTCATCTGGGGCATGGCCGACAACCAGGCCGTCGCTGCGATCCGTGCCGCGGAGGCCGCCAACATTCCGCTCGGCACTGACAAGGGAAAGCTGATCGTCGTCGGCAGCAATTGCCTGAAGCAGGGCATTGAGATGATTAAAGCCGGAAAGATGTACAGCACCGGAATCCAGATTCCGACCAGGACCGGCGCCCGCGCTGCGGAGCTTGCTGTCGAATTTTTCGAGGGCAAGACCCTGCCGAAGCAGAATCTGCTGCCGGTCGAACTCGTGACCAAGGACAACCTCGCGAAATGGGAGCAGCCGTGCTCGTATTGAGCGCGGCTACGCCTCGACGGAGCGATGGCCCTCAATGGTGGCGCAGCTTCTGAGTGTCTCCGCACTGACGAAGAGCTTCGGGGCGGTCCAGGCTTTGCGTGGGGTGTCACTCGATCTTGGGAAGGGTGAGATCCGCGCGATCTGCGGAGAAAACGGCGCCGGCAAGAGCACGCTCGTCAAGTTGCTGATGGGACTCTATGCCCCCGACAGCGGCACCGTCTCGATCGACGGTGCCGCGGTTCGGATCGAGGGGCCGCAGCATGCGCATCGTCTCGGACTTGCCCTCGTCGCGCAGGAACTGAGCCTGGCGCCACACCTGTCGGTCCTCGACAATATCTGGCTCGGCAGCGAGGATGTGCCTCTGTTTCACCGGCGCGGCGACCTGCGCCGGCGCGCGGCGGAGGCGCTCGAGAAGCTGGACGCCGGCTTCGACCTGGACGAGCCAGTGTCCCGCCTGAAGGTCGGCCAGCGTCAGCTCGTGGAAATCGCGCGATTGCTCACCCGCGACTCCCGCATTTTGATCCTGGACGAGCCGACCGCGACCTTGTCGGATGTGGAGATCGCGCGGCTGTTCAGCGTCCTGCGTTCGCTGCGGGCGGAGGGGCGTTCGGTGATCTATATCACGCACCGGCTCGGTGAAGTGTTCGAGATTTGCGACTCAGTCACCGTATTGCGGAACGGCGAGCACATCTCGACCAATCCGGTATCGGCGATTACGCGGGATGCCTTGATCGGAGACATGCTCGGTCGCTCTTTTGCGGAAATCTATCCGCCGAAGCGGCCGGCTGAGCATGAAGGCGTCCTGACCGTCGACGGTCTGCATATTCCGGGAACCGTGGAGCGGCTGTCATTCACGGCGCCGCGCGGCAAGATCACTGCGCTCGCCGGCCAGATCGGATCCGGAGCCACCGAGGTGGCGCGCGCGATCGCCGGGCTGGTTCATGACGCGACAGGGACGCTTTCTCTTGGTGGCCGCCCCGTGCCGTTGGGTTCGGCTCATGCCTCTCGCCGCGCAGGAATCATGTTTGTGTCGGAGGATCGCGCGGTCGACGGCTTGTTCCATCGCAACGTCCTCGAGAATCTCGTCGCTTCGGATGTGGGGCGCTATACTCAATCCGGCCTGTTGTCCTTTCCGCGGATGCGGGCTGGGGCAGAAAAGCGCGCCGAACTTGTCGGCGTGGACAAAAGCCGGCTCGCAGCCAATGCCTTCGATCTCAGCGGTGGCAATCAACAGAAGGTCCTGTTCGGCCGCGTCTCGGGGGCTTCGGAGCCGGGTGTGCTGGTCATGAACGAACCCACCCGCGGCGTGGATATCGGCGCCCGGGCGGACATCTATGCCCTGATGCGGGATTTCTGTCGGCAGGGCTACGCGTTGCTGATGACATCCTCGGACCTCGAAGAGGTCGTCGGTATGGCCGATATCGTGATCACGCTGTATCGCGGCCAGATGATCGGTCGATACGAGGGCGCCGCCATCGACATCGCCGCTATCCTCTCCGACATCACGCATCCGGTCTCACCCTCCGAGCGAGCGGCCTGAAACGTGACCGATATGTCGAGACAGGCGTTCGCGCTCAATCAGCTGACTGCCGTCGCATGGCTGCGTCTTCTGTTCGTGGCCGCACTTGCCGCCGCGGTGGCGCTGACGCCCGGATTTCTGTCGGCGCCAAGCCTTTTGACGCTTTTGACGACGGTGTCGTTCGTTGGCTGTGTCGCGGTCGGCATGACCTTTATTACGCTCAGCGGCAATATCATGTCGTTCAGTCTTGGTGCGACCGTTGCCGCCTGCGCCGTCACATTCGTGACGGTCCTCAATGCCGCGGGCGTCGTTGCGGGCATCGTCGCGGCGCTCGCTGTCGGCGGATTGCTGTCCGGCGTGCAGGGCGCCATCATCGGCGGCCTGCGAGCCAATCCAATCATCGTCAGCATCGCGGCGCTTGCCTTGATTCATGGTGGTCTCAATTTCATCACCGGCAACGCGACGGTCAATGCGAACCCCGGAGCCGGACATGAGATCCTGCGCGGCAAGCTTTTCGGGCTGCCGGTCGAATTCTTGGCGCTTCTCATCCTGGTGGTCGTCGGACAGGTGATTCTGTCGCGGACGACATTCGGCAGGCATATCTATTTTGTCGGCAGCGGCGTTCGGGCGGCCGAAGCGGTCGGCTTGCGCGTTGGCCGGGTCGTGACCGGCGCGTATGTCTGCGCGGGGTTGTTCAGCGCGGTTGCCGGAGTGTTGCTCGGGCTTCGCTACAATCAGGCCAACATGGAATATGGCATCGGCTACGATTACGACGCCATCGCTGCCATATTGGTCGGAGGCACGGCAATTCAGGGCGGACATGGCTCCGCCATCCGAACCTTCGCCGGCGTGATCTTCATTGCGACGATTCAGGTGCTGCTTCTGCTGCACGGATTTCGGCAGGAATGGCAGTACCTCATTGCGGGCGTGATTGTGCTGCTCGTGGTGATGCTGCAGACGGCCGGACGGAGGCGGGTATGACCGCGCTCGCCCGCGGCCTCGCCGCTCCGCGAAACCGGCCCTACCTGTTTCTCGCCGGCACCGTGCTGCTCCTGATCGTGCTCGACTGGAACGGCGGGCGGTTCCTGACCAGCGCGACCGCATTCAGCGTGCTGCAGACTTTCGCCACGCTCGGTCCGGCGGCGCTCGGCCTCGGCATGACCATGCTCGTGCGCGAGTTCGATCTTTCGATCGCCGGCGTCTTTGGACTGGCCGGCTGTGTGGCGGTTCTCACCGGCGGCGAATCCGCCTGGCTGGGTCTCGTCCTCGGCGTTATGACCGGCGCCGCCTTCGGGCTGGTGCAGGGATTGATCATCACCTCGCTCGGTCTCCCCTCGATTGCTGTGACGCTCGGTGGCCTTCTGATCGCAGTCGGTATGGCCTTCGTGCTGACGGAAAGTCAGTCCCTCGTCTATGGAAACATGGACCTTGCGCTCGCCCTCAATGAGCGCATTGCCACCGTGTTCTCGCCGCGCAGCCTGATCGCTGCGGCAATATTCGTGGTCGCCGCGATCGTGGTCGGCTTTACTCGCATCGGGCGTGACATGGTTGCGCTGGGCAGCGACCGTCGTTCCGCAGAGACCGTCGGGCTTAACGTCAAGACGATCCTGATTGGAACCTTCATCTGCTCGGGTGCGCTCGCCGCGGGCAGCGGCGCGCTTCTCAGCTACAGTCTCACCTCTGCCGCGCCGTCCGGCCTTTCCGACGTGCTGGTGCCGGCGGCTGCCGCGGCGATCCTTGGCGGCGTTTCCCTCTCGGGAGGCACCGGCACGCCGGCCGGGATTGCCGCCGGTGTGCTCACCCTTGCGGTCATGCGCGCCGGCTTGAACGCGATCGGCGCGCCGCCATACGCGCACGACCTGGCGATGGGCGCCATTCTCCTGGCCGTGGCCGTGCTGGATGCGCCGCGTCTCGGACAAAGCGTCGGCCGGCTTTTGAACCGACCATGAATGCTGGAACAAAAAGGAGTCGCCAATGACAACCCAGAGTGATCACGATTTCTTCCGCGAGCGCGGCTTCGGCTTGAAGATGGGATTCGGGAAACATCCTGCGCTGATGGTGGTCGACATCATCAAGGCCTTCACCGACGCGCAGCGTCCGCTCGGTTCAAATCTCGACTCCCAGATCGACGCGGTCCAGAAGCTGCTCAGCGTGTGTCATGACCGCGACATACCGGTCATCTTCTCTTCGGTCCGCTATGATGAAGCGGACACGCGTGATGCCGGAATCTGGCGCCTGAAGCAAAAGGGTGTCGTTGATCTCGCAGCCGATACCGACGGACATGAGATCGACCCGCGTCTCGAAGTGCGCCCGAGCGACAGCCTGCTGATGAAGAAATACGCGTCGTGCTTCTTCGGGACCGACCTCATCCCGCGGCTGACGTGCCGCGGCATCGATACATTGATCCTCACCGGATGCACCACAAGCGGCTGCATACGCGCAACTGCGGTGGATTCGGTTCAGAACGGCTTCCGTCCGATGATCGTGGAAGAGGCGGTTGGAGACCGGTCGAAAGCGGCGCATGAACAGAGCCTGTTCGATCTGAACGCCAAATATGGCGATGTCGTCTCGCTTCAGGAGACGCTCGACTATCTCAAGTCCGCGAAACCGAATGTTTGAAGCCCGAGAGGGAGGAGGAAGAGCAGATGAACCAGCCAGCGTCGCATCCGATCAAGCATGATCGCTTTGCATACTCGCCGATCGTCGATCGCCCGAAGATTACCTGGCCCAATGGCGCGCGCCTCGCGCTATGGGTGATCCCTAATATCGAACATTTCCTGTTCGATCGGCCGTCGACGTCCATCACTCCGATCACGACCCGGTTCGTACCTGACGTCCTGAATTACTCTTGGCGTGACTACGGCAACCGCGTCGGCATCTGGCGCATGATCGATGTCATGGAGAAATACAAGGTCAGGGGCACCGTCGCGCTCAATGCAGATGTGTGTGACGAATATCCGCGCATCATCGAGGCGGGAAAAGCCTTGAACTGGGAGTGGATGGGCCACGGCAAGAATAACTCGATGCTGATGGCGGAGCGGTCCGAGGACGAAGAGCGCGCGATGATCCGCGAGATCTACGACATCATCGCGAGCAAGACCGGTCAGAAGCCGCGGGGTTGGCTCGGACCGGCCCTGACGGAGACGCACAACACCCTCGATCTTCTCGCCGAAGCTGGGTTTGACTATGTCGGAGACTGGGTCAATGACGAGCAACCCTACGACATGCGGGTCAAGAAGGGACGCATGACCTCGATTCCCTACTCGATCGAGATCAACGACATACCGGCTTTCCTCGATGGCAAGCAGAGCGCCGAGTCCTTCGGTCAGATGATCAAGGACCAGTTCGACGTGCTATACGAGGACAGCGCCACGACCGGCCGCGTCATGTCGATCTGTCTGCATCCTTTCCTGATCGGCCATCCGTTCCGCAGCAAGTATTTCGACGACGCGCTGCGGCACATCACTTCCCGGCAGGAGGTGTGGCTCGCGACCGGAAGCGAGATCATCGACGCCTATCGCGCGCAAAAGAAATCGTCCTGAACCGCTGCCGCAGTCCCGCCTTGTGGACTGCGGCTCAACTCTGTCCGCCGCCAGTCGGTCGGGCTCATGCCGAACTTCGTGCGGAAGGCATGACTGAAATGCGAATGGCTGCGAAAGCCGGTGCGGTGGGCGATCTCGGAAATGGAAATCTCGGCGTTTCCGGGATTTTGCAGATGCGTGAGCGCGGCGGCGAGACGCTCCTCGCGAATGCACTCCAGAACCGAGGGGCCGTTCTCGGCAAAAATCCGGTGAAGAGAACGAATGGAGACGCCGACCGCGCTGGCAATCATATCCGGTCCGAGGTCCTCGTTCGCGATATTGCCGCGAATGAAACCACGGCAGCGGCGATAGAGGCCGCTCCGGCTCGATGCCTCGTTCAATGACAGCCGTCCGTCCCCTTCCAGCGTGATTGCCAGCAGATCGACGATTTGCGCTCCGAGCTGATGCGAAGCGGCTTCAGGTATCGCCTTGAGTTCGGCGAGCGAGGTATCCATCACATCGGCCAGGATCCGCCACATGCCAACGGTGTCGGGGAATGAGCGCCCGGCAAATTGATCGACATTGCGCAAACGGGCCCTCAGCGAAGATCCGGGCACCGCGATATTGCGCACCTCGGTCATGTTCATATGCTGCCATTCGTAGGGACGCGAAGCGCAATAGAAGACAAAGCTCTGCGGCACGATCTGCATTCGGGCCGCTCCCTGTTGAAGGCTGATGTCGCCGCTGATGCCACGAACGAGAACATACGTGTCCCGTGTGTCTTTGCCGACGTGCGCTCGTGTGCGACGAGACACTTCGTGACTGCTGGTGACCTTGGAAATCTCGATTTGGCCCAGGGCCCCGTGGCGGATATCGCCGCTGAACTGATGATCAATTCCGATGCAGTTTTCGCCGGCGCCGAACAGGTCCTCGATGGTGCTGTGCCACTGCGCTGCAGCCCCGCGGCCTTTGAATATATGTTCCCTGACTGCAACCATTGCTGGAGCCCGCTTGACCGAGCAGATTGGCACTTGTCTCGCGGCTTTGACAAGTTGCTTGCGGTAAAATGAAGCACGCCTCCGCCGCGCCGGCGGCAATCCGGACGAGGCAAAGCGTCGGTCGAGCTGAAAACCGGAGCCGATATCCGGAACCGGACAATGCTCCTGCCTGATGGCGGCGGCTGCGACCGTCGGTCGCGCAGGCCGACCCTCCGCAGCATCTAAGAGCAGGCTTGCGGTTTCCGCACCCGATGACCCTGATCCGCGGCTTCAAAAAGCACGATGGCGCCGATCATAATGGCCGCTCCGGTCCACTGGAGCGCATTAAGCCGCTCGCCCAAGATTGCGGCGGCGAACAGGATGCTCAGGAGCGGCTCGACATTGCACAGCATGGTGGCGCGAACCGGGCTGAGATGACGAAATGCGGCGAAAAACGTCAGGAGACCGACGGCAATTCCGACACCGGCCCCGGCGATGCCCATCCATCCGAGGGAATTCGATGGCAAGGACCATTCCTGCAAGCCGGAGGTGATGAGAGCAAATAGGATGCCCGATACCGCGGTGACGTAAAAATTGACCTGCGTGCTGGTGGCGTGCTGCTGAGCGCGGGCTCCGGACAGGATCGAACCGCAGATTGTTATGGCGGCGAGAGCGGCCAGCGCGATGCCGGCGGGTTCGAGCGCGTCGAAAGCGGGGGCGAGCGCCAACGCAAGCCCCGCAAATGCGCCGACCGCCAGAAGCAGCTTTCGTGCCGTCAGCCGATCGCCGCCGCGCCAGTGGACGATGACTGCCACCACAATGGGATGCGTAAAAAAGATGAGGATGGCGACGCTGACGGGAATATAGGCGACCGAGCCAATCAACCCGTAAACCATCACGGCGCTGAAGGCGCTGCATATCAGGCACCATTTCAGCGCCTCGCTGCCGATGCGAAAGCGCTGACGGAAGATCACGATCAAGAGGCCCAGAAGTGCCGCTCCGATGAGGCCCCGCATGGTCACAACCGTCAGCGTATTCGCGCCGTTCTCCATCGCGACCTTCGCCGCTGTCGGGCCGATTGCGAAGCCAACAGCGGAGGTGAGTACGAGCACAATACCGACATGTCGTCTGCCGTTCGCCATGCGTGAGGAGGGCCGTTTCTGAAGGTTTCGTTGTGACGAATCGAACGCGTTCCGGGTGGATGCGATCCGAATCGGGGGGTGAACGCATCACCGTGGCATGCTGCGTCCGGACAGGCCAGAGACGGGGAAAAAGTGGCGGCCGGTAGGCGGGATGGCCGCTCGATCGCGCGCGACCGAAGTCGATCGGCTCGCGCGCCTCCTCATGTATGTTGCATCCGACGTGCCGGAGGGGCCGAAAGGCCGGAGCAAAAAGCCCGCGGCCTTCAGCAGTCGAGTGTCGCCTCCCGCTCCCATTGCGTGAGGTGGGCGGCATACTCGTTCCACTCGCGATGCTTGAGCGCGGCATAGGATGCGACGAAACTGCCGAAATATTCCTTCATGACAGGCGAAGCTTCAAAGGCGCGCAGCGCATCGAGGAGATTGAGCGGAAGGCGCTTGGCGTCCGTCACCGTATGTCCGTCCGTATACATGTTGATGTCGAGACGCTTGCCGGGATCGCGCACATTTTTGATGCCGTCGAGGCCTGACGCCAGGATGCCGGCCTGCAGCAGATACGGATTGGCCGAGCCGTCCGGCAGCCGAAGCTCGAATCGGCCCGGCTCCGGTACGCGGATCATGTGCGTGCGATTGTTTCCGGTATAGGTGACGCTGTTGGGGGACCATGTCGCGCCGGAGAGCGTGCGCGGAGCGTTGATGCGCTTGTATGAGTTGACGGTCGGGTTGGTCAGCGCGCAGAGCGCGTCGGCCGAATGCATCAGCCCGCCGATGAAATTGTAGCCAAGTTTCGAGATGCCAAGTTCCCCAGCCTGTTTCTCGAACAGGTTGGTTGATCCATCCCACAGCGAGATGTGCGCATGGCAGCCCGAGCCTGTCAGGTTTGCAAAGGGCTTGGGCATGAAGGTCGCCCGGTAGCCGTGCTTCTCGGCAATCGACTTGGCCATGAACTTGAAGAAGGCGTGGCGATCCGCGGTGGTCAGCGCATCGCTGTAATCCCAGTTCATCTCGAACTGGCCGTTCGCGTCCTCGTGGTCATTTTGATAGGGATTCCAGCCAAGCGACAGCATTCCGTCGCAGAGTTCCTTGATGAAGTCGTAGCGCCGCATCAGCGCCGACTGGTCATAGCAGGGCTTGCTCTGGCGGTCTGCTTCGTCGGAAATTGCCTCTCCGTTCGGCGCCACGAGAAAGAACTCGCATTCGACGCCGCTCTTCAATTGCATTTTTTGATTCGCCGCCTCGGCGATAACGCGCTTCAGCAGATTGCGCGGAGACTGCTCGACGATCTTGCCGTCCATCCACAGGTCGGCGGCGAGCCAGCCGACCTCCGGTCTCCAGGGCAGCTGGATAAGGCTTTCCGGATCCGGGACCGCGAACAGGTCGGGATCGGCAGGCGTCATGTCCAGCCATGTGGCGAAGCCAGCAAAACCGGCACCGTTCTTCGCCATTCCCTTGATTGCCGCTGCCGGGACAAGCTTGGCGCGCTGGGTTCCGAACAGATCAGTGTAGGAGATCAGGAAATATTTGATGTCGCGCTCCTTCGCGACAGCCTCCAGGTCCGTGGCCATCAGTCTCCCCCCTCAATGTCGGTCCGGTTATTCAAAGCTGTGTTTTGCCCGGTATCCAGTCCGTTCCGGCCAGCGGCACCTGCGCCATGGCGGCCGATTCAACCGTCAGCGCCACAAGATCCTCCGGCTCCAGATTATGAACATGGCTCTTGCCGCAGGCGCGAGCGATGGTCTGGGCCTCCAGCGTGAGCACGGCGAGATAATTGGCAAGCTTGCGCCCTGCGATCACAGGATCGAGCCGGCTCGCCAGCGTCTCGTCCTGGGTGGTGATGCCCGCGGGATCGCGGCCCTCATGCCAGTCGTCATAGGCGCCCGCCCGCGTGCCAAGCTTCTGGTATTCCGCATCGAGCCTTGGATCGTTGTCGCCCAGCGCGATCAGCGCGGCGGTTCCGATGGAAACCGCGTCGGCGCCCAGCGCCAGCGCTTTTGCCACATCGGCGCCGTTCCGGATGCCGCCGGAAACGATCAATTGCACCTTGCGGTGCATGCCGAGGTCTTGCAGCGCCTGCACCGCGGGACGGATGGCCGACAGGATTGGCAGTCCGACATTTTCGATGAAGACTTCCTGGGTTGCCGCGGTGCCACCCTGCATTCCGTCGAGCACAATGACGTCGGCGCCGGACTTTACCGCAAGCGCCGTGTCGTAATAGGGCCGGCTGGCGCCGACCTTCACATAGATCGGCTTTTCCCAGTCGGTGATCTCGCGCAGTTCCTCGATCTTGATTTCGAGATCGTCCGGCCCGGTCCAGTCGGGATGGCGGCAGGCCGAGCGCTGGTCGATCCCGGGCGGAAGCGTGCGCATACCCGCAACACGTTCGGTAATCTTCTGGCCGAGCAGCATTCCACCGCCGCCCGGTTTTGCACCCTGACCGACCACAACCTCGATGGCATCGGCCTTTCTGAGATCATCGGGGTTCATGCCGTAGCGGGACGGGAGCACCTGATAGACGAGCGTCTGCGAATGCTCCCGCTCTTCTGGCGTCATGCCGCCGTCGCCGGTGGTTGTCGTCGTGCCCATGGCCGAGGCGCCGCGGCCAAGTGCTTCCTTGGCCGGACCCGACAGCGCCCCGAAACTCATGCCGGCGATGGTGATCGGTATTTTGATTTCGATTGGCTTCTTCGCGAAACGCGAACCCAGCACAACATTGGTTCCGCATTTCTCGCGATAGCCTTCGAGCGGATAGCGGGAGATGGAGGCGCCCAGAAACAAGAGATCGTCGAAATGCGGAAGCTTGCGTTTCGCGCCGGCGCCGCGAATGTCGTAGATGCCGGTCGAGGCGGCGCGCTGGATTTCCGAGATTGAATAGGTGTCGAAAGTGGCTGAGATGCGGGGCGTGGTCCGGGGGTGTCCGACGGGCGCGGTCATTGGATGATCTGGCTTCAGTATGAGGACACGTTATCGATGTGGAAGTGGTAGAGGCGGCGCGCGGAACCGTAGAGACGAAATTCGTCCGGTGAGATGTCGTCGCAGCCGCCGCGTTTGAGGATCGCCGCCAGCGTTTCGCGTTCTTCGGCGGTCGGGGTCTTCTGGACGCAATCCGCCCCGAGACTCTTCACTGCGCCGCGCACGAATAGCCGCGCTTCGTAGATCGAGTCGCCGAGCGCCTCGCCGGCATCGCCCAGGACCACGAGATTGCCGGCCTGCGCCATGAACGCGCTCATCGGTCCGATCGAACCTTTCACGAGGATGTCGATCCCCTTCATCGAAATCCCGCAGCGCGCCGAGGCATTACCGTCAATCACCAGAAGCCCGCCACGTCCCGTCGCGCCGGCAGCCTGACTGGCGTCGCCCTTGATATGGATCTCGCCGGACATCATGTTTTCACCGACTCCGACGCCTGCATTCCCGGCGATCACGATCCTCGCCTGCTTGTTCATGCCGCCGCAATAATAGCCGACATGCCCCTCGATCTCGACTGTGACCGGCGCATCGATTCCGACGGCGATGGCGTGTTTGCCGAGCGGGTTGAGCACCTCCCAACGGGTGTCATTTGAGTGGCCATTCAGCTTGTGCAGTGCGGCGTTCAGTTCGCGCAGTGGCGTCACTGCAAGATCGACCGTCGACATCAGTGTCGTTCCCAAACATAGACCTTGGCCGGTTCGGGCTCGAAGACGCGCGCGTTTTCGATGCCGGGCAAACCGACGAGTGCGCGATACTCGGTTCCGAAAGCCACGTAATCGTCGGTCTCGGCCATGACCGCCGGCTTGCAGGCGATCGGATCGCGCACCACGGCGAAGCCGGATTCGGTTCCGACCACGAAGGTGTAGAAGCCATCGAGATCGGAGAGGCACGCCTCCAGCGCGGATTTCAGGTCGATGCCTTGACGCATGCGCCAGGTCAGATAGGCGGCGGCGACTTCGGTGTCGTTTTCGGTCTGAAAGGTCAGTCCGTCACGCTCGAGATAGCGGCGGACCCCATTGTGATTGGACAGCGATCCGTTGTGGACGAGGCATTGATCGACGCCGGTCGAGAACGGATGCGCACCGTCGGTCGTCACCGCGGATTCCGTCGCCATCCGGGTATGGCCGATCCCGTGCGTGCCGCTCATGCTTTTCAATGCGAACCGCTCGGCGACGTCGCTCGGCAATCCGACTTCCTTGTATAGCTCCATCCGGCTGCCGGCGCCGACCACACGAACCTCCGGGTGATGGGCAGCGAGCCAGTCGCGGACCTTCTGTTCAGCGTCCTTGGGGATGGTCAGCACCAGATGGCTGCCCCGCTGCGAACTGCCGAGATCTTGCCCGAGGTCTTGCCCAAGATGCTCCTGCAGGGCCGCAGCGACACCTTCGATCCTCTCGCCGCCGTCCGAACGCAATGTGAGCTTGACGGTGGAGGGGTCGCCGGCACCGTAGACGGCGAAGCCCGCGCTGTCCGGCCCGCGATCGTCCATGACGCCGAGCATTTGCGACAGCATCGATCCAAGTTGCGGTTCGAGCGCCTTGGACTTGAGAAAAAGCCCGACAATTCCGCACATTATCAGGGTCTCCTGACCAGGACTGGGACGCTGCAACTTAGTGCTGGCGTGCAATCTGGTCAACTCGTAAGAACGAAATGTTCTTGTAAGGAATTCTGGTGCGTGGGGAGCGGGGTCTGGCTAACGCATGTGTCACGGCTTGCAGCGGACTAAGGACGCCGGGCAGGGGCGCTGTTGATCGACAAGAATTCCGCCCTTTGGGCGTGGTCGCCCATCCTTCCTCGGAAGGCCGGGGGCATCTGGACCGGCAACGTCGCCAAACCGCCGGAAACGACGACATCCGGCGTCGGTTCGCCTCTGGCTTCCATGCAGAGGGTTTGATTGCTGGAATGAAACAAGCGGTTGTGGAATATCATGCCGCGTAAATCGCGCGGATCAGGGCCGCGCAGCCAGGGGTGAGATGAGCGCTCGGAATAAAGGCAAACGCCAGGCACGAGGAAAGGCGCGCAAGGCGCAGACCGTACAGGACGAACTGGCGTTGCGGACCGGCTCGCTTGCGCCTGCAGAGGATATGCCGAGATCGCTGGAAGTGGCCATCGGCGCCGAGGTGAGACGGCTGCGCAAGTCCCTCGATCTGACCGTCGCCGAACTGGGCGCTGCCGCAGGCTTTTCCGCAAGCATGTTGTCGAAGATCGAGAACGGCACGATCTCTCCGTCCCTCGCCACCCTCAAGTCGCTGGCGACAAGCCTGAACGTACCGATCAGCCGGCTGTTCTCGGAGAGCGAGGAGCGCAGGGACTGCTCTTTCGTAAAGGCGGGGGAAGGCGCTCGCATCGAGCGCCGCGGCACCAAGGCCGGCCATCGGTATGATCTGCTCGGTCAATCGATGAAGGGTGACGTGGTCGTCGAGCCCTACCTGATCACATTGCAGGACGACGCGGCTCCCTATACCCATTTCCGGCACGCGGGGGTCGAGCTTATTTACATGCTGTCAGGCAAGGTGCGCTATCGCCACGGCGACAGCAGCTATCTCATGGAGCCCGGCGATACGCTATGCTTCGACGCGGCTGCGAGGCACGGCCCGGAGGAACTGATCGAGACGCCGATGCAGTACCTGTCGATCATCATGTATCAGCGTCAGGAGTAGATGCCGGCAGGCAGCGCGCCGCCGCCGCCGCAGGCAAAGACAGCGCCGCCCTTGATCGCGGCTTCGATGTCCTTCTCGACCAGAATCCGTTGCCCGTTTCCTTACGCCGCGTCGGTATTTTGCGGCGCGTGCAATCGATCGAACCGTAGCACGGCTTCTGCGATCACCGCGGTACCGGCAGCAATCGCATCCGGCTCCGCCCATTCCTCCGGCGCGTGGCTCTTGCCATCACGGCAGGGGATGAAAAGCATGGCCGCAGGCGCGATGCGCGCGACGAACGCGGCGTCGTGGCCGGCGCCCGAGGCGATATCGATATGCGAGAAGCCGAGCGTGTCGGCGCTGTCGCGCAGCAATTGCCGCAAGGCAGGGTCACAGGACGTCGGGTTGGTGTCGGACAGGCGGGTCATGACTGCGCGTTCGGTGCGGCTCTCCTTTGCGAGCGCGAGCGTTTCGATCTCCAGCCGCGCCAGGAATTCATCCATCAGCGCGCGATTTTCCGAGCGCGCATCGATCACGATACGGGCTTCCTGCGGCACCACATTCGAGGCGCCGGGCGACACCGATACGATCCCGATGGTGGCGACGAACAGTCCGGCGTTGCGCGCGACCATTTCGCGCGCAGCGCGATCGACAAAGACCGCCGTCTTTGCGGCAGGCGTGAATGCATCGCGACGCAGACGCATCGGCGTCGTGCCGGCGTGATCGGCCGATCCCCGGAATACGATCTCGACGCGGGTAATGCCGACGATCGCGGACACGACGCCGACGTCTGTCTTGCTGTCCTGCAGGACGAGCCCCTGTTCGATATGCAGTTCGAAGAAGGCCGCGATGTCCTTGCGTTTGGCGCTGGGCAGTGCCGAAACCCGGCCACCAACACGATCGATCGCGTGCGCCAGCACTTCGCCGCCCGGCTCGGTATATTTCAGCATCCCGTCGTCCAGGACACCGGCCATGCCACGGCTGCCGATGCAGGACAGGCCGAACTCGCTCGGCTCCTCGGCCAGGAAGTCGACGACTTCGATCGCGTGCCGGAGCGTGAGGCCTCGATCTGACAGCGACCGCGCGATTTCGAGCGCAGCCAGCACGCCGGCAGGGCCATCGAAGCGGCCGCCCGAGGGCACCGTGTCGGAATGCGAGCCGATCATGATGGTGCGCGCCGATTTGTCCGACCCCTCGCGCCGGCCGATCAGGTTCCCTGCGGCATCGATCCGCGTTTTCAGGCCGGCGGCTTCGAAACGGTTGCGGAGCCAGACGCGGCCCTCGTCGAACAGCGGCGAGAATGAGCGGCGCGTATACGGCTTGCCGGGCTCGGTTATCTCGGCGAGCTGCATGAGATCATCCCACAGCCGCCGGCCATCGATCGGTAAATTGCCTGCCATTATGATCCGCCGGATTGCCTGCGCGCCAGCCACGAATTGTCCGGCCTGGCCGCACTGCGTCGCTCCTATCGAACATAATCTGTCTGCGGAGGAAAGTGGGCGGCCGGGCCGGTGCGCCTTCACCACAATTTCGGCGTCGCGGCCGAGTTCGAGCGCGCAGTGCAGGGTTGCAGAAGGTCCGGCTTTCGGATCGATCGTCCCGGCCCAATCTTGAAGGCGGCATATTGCGCGGGTCTTGCGTGAGGACTATCGGGAAAGCGGTGAAACGAGACGGGCCAGTGCCAATGGGCATGACGCTTGCGGAAAGGATCATCGCACGGGCGGCCGGACGCGGCTCGGTCTCCCCGGGAGAGATCGTGACCTGTTCCGTGGATCTGGCGATGATCCACGATTCCGGCGGCCCGCGGCGGGTCGAACCGATCCTGAAGCGGCTCGGGGTCGGCGTCTGGAACCCGGAAAAGGTGGTGCTGATCACCGACCACTATGTGCCGGCAACTGACGACGAGAGCCGGCGGATCCAGCAAATCACGCGTCAGTTCGCGGCCGACCGGCAGATCGCGAATTTTTACGACCAGCAGGGCATCTGTCACGTGGTGCTCCCCGAACGCGGGCATGTCCGGCCCGGCATGTTCATGGTCGGCGGCGACAGCCATTCGCCGACCGGCGGCGCTTTTGCCGCTTACATGTTCGGCATCGGCGCGACCGAAATGGCCGGCGTTCTCGCGACCGGCGAAATCTGGATACGTGTGCCGGACACGATCCGGATCGAATGGACGGGACGTCTCGGCCGCGGCGTGTCGGCCAAGGACATGATGCTGCATCTGTGCGCCCGGCTCGGCATGGACGGCGGGCGCTATCAGGCGGTGGAATATGCCGGGGAAGCGGTGCGGGCGCTGCCGATGCAGGAGCGGATGACGCTGTCCAACATGGCGGCCGAGCTTGGCGCGCAGGCCGGGCTGATCGAGGCTGACGAGACCACTGCGGCCTATCTGAGCGCCGCCGGGGCGTCTGTCGAGGGCCTCGAAGATTGGCGCAGCGATGCGGGCAGCCGGGTTTCCGATCATCATGTGTTCGATGCCAG
Source organism: Hyphomicrobiales bacterium (assembly GCA_044506365.1). Lineage (GTDB taxonomy): Bacteria > Pseudomonadota > Alphaproteobacteria > Rhizobiales > Xanthobacteraceae > Pseudorhodoplanes. Next base: position 21,175 of record JBIQKQ010000004.1, on the reverse strand, counting down.
CGCGCTGGCGCCGCAGGTTGCGGCGCCGCACAGCCCGGCCAATGCCGCGCCGGTGGAGGAGCATGCCGGCACGCCCGTCGACGTTGTCTATATCGGCGCCTGCACGGGTGCGAAGCTCGACGATCTGCGCATGGCGGCGCAGGTGCTGCGCGGCCGCAAGGCGGCGAAATCCGTCGAACTGGTCTGCGCGCCGGCCTCGCTGCGCGACCAGGAGATCGCGCGTTCCGAGGGAACGCTCGGCGCGATCCTCGATGCGGGCGCGCGACTGTTGCCGAATGCCTGCGGGATCTGCGCGGGCTATGGCGACAACCGGTTTGGCGAGAATGTGGTCGCCATCTCTTCGACGGCGCGCAACTTCAAGGGCCGCATGGGCGCCGCCAGTTCGAAAGTCTATCTCGGTTCGCCTTACACGACGGCCGCATCCGCAATCGAAGGCCGGATCGCTGATCCGCGGCCCTATCTGCAAGGGGGCCGGACGTGAGCGGCCGCGCCTTCGTATTCGGCGACGACATCGACACCGACGTGCTCGCGCCGGGCCGCTACATGAAAGGGCCAATCGAGGAACTGGCACAGCATTGTCTGGAGGCGGTCGATCCCGACTTTGCGAAGACTGTACGCGCCGGCGATGTCGTGGTCGCCGGCAGGAATTTCGGCATGGGGTCTTCGCGCGAACAGGCGGCGCAGGCGCTGAAGGTGCTCGGCGTCGCCGCCGTGGTCGCCAAGTCCTTCGGCGGCATATTCTATCGCAATGCACTCAATCTCGGATTGCCGGTGCTGGTCTGCGCCCAGACGGATTCGATCAAGGCCGGCGACCGGCTGCGCATCGATCTCGCGGGCGGTACGGTCACCAATGAAAGCAGCGGACAGACGCTGCCGAGCGAGAAGCTGCCGCAATTCCTGCTCGACATGCTGGCCGATGGCGGTCTTGTGCCGCATCTGGAAAAGAAATTCGCGCGGCAGAAAACCGGCTGATCATTCGCCTGCCATCGACCTTGCAAAGCCCGCGCAAGTCATGACATCGGCGACGGAGCGCAGCGCGGCGACATTGGCGGCGTGCACCTCGTCTGAAAAGGCGGCGCAGCCGTCCTCGAGCAGGATGCAATTGAAGTCGCGCACATGCGCATCGCGCAGCGTCGAGGCGACGCCGCCATTGGTGACGATGCCGCAGAAGGCGAGGGTCTCGATCCCGGCCTTGCGCAGCACCCATTCGAGCCGGCTCATGTAGAAGGCCGAATAGGCGACCTTCTCGACTGCGAGGTCGGCGGGCTGTAGTTCATCGATCAGCGCATGGCCGAAGCTGCCGGGCGCGAAATCGCCCTTGCGCAGGAACGGCCGCAATGCCTTGAGATGCGGCGAGATGAAGGGCTCGCCCCGCTTGCCGGGAACCAGCGTGAAATGCGTCGAGATCACCCATCCGCCCGCTGCACGCACGGCATCGGCAACCGGCTTCACGCGCGCCGGCAATTGAGCGATGGCAGATGCCGTCGCGCCGCCGCGGGCATAGGCGCCGTTCGGATGCAGGAAATCGTTCTGCAGATCGACGATGACAAGGCCGACCGTCGCGGGCCGCGAGAGATCGATCATGATGAGCCCCGCTCGATGATGACATTGCCGAAGCGGTCGACGCGCCCCTGCAGATCCGGTTCGATGAACACCGTCGCATCCTCCTGTTCGAGGATCGTCGGACCCGCGATCACTGCGTCGACCGGCAATGCGCGGCGGTCGTAGACGGCAGCCGTATGCCAGCGACCATCGACATAGACCGGCCGTTCGCCTTGCTTCGCCGACGCCATGCTGCCGCCGACCGGAGCAAGCCTTGCGAGGTCGAGCTTGGGGCGGCGGCCGATCAGTGCGACCTGCAGGTTCAGCACCCGGATCGCAATGCCGTCCAGCAGCCGTCCGTAAACCTCGCGATAGCGGGCTTCGAAAGCCTGCTGCAGTGACTTGCGATCGACCGTGCCACCGGGCTGCCATGCCACCGGCGCCGCAACCGTGTGGGTCTGCCCGAGATAGAGCATGTCGCACGACACCAGCGCATCGCGCCTCTCGAAGGCGACACCGGACCGGTCGAGCAGTCGCATGCCCGATTCGACCTTGCCGGCAATTTCGGCGTTGAAAGCTTCAAAATCGATCTCGTCGAGCGTGCGGTTCACCGTCTGCACGAAGTCGTGGCGCATGTCGGCGATTACGCAGCCGAGTGCCGAGGTTACGCCCGGATAGGGCGGCACCAGCGCCGCCTTGAGCCCGACTTCTTTCATCAATGCGCCCGCATGCAGCGCGCCGCCGCCGCCGAACGGCATCAGCACGAAGTCGCGTGGATTATGTCCGCGTTCGATCGACACGAGGCGGATCGCGCCTGCCATGCGGCTGTTTGCGACGCGCACGATCGCTTCTGCGGCGGCAACCGGGTCGAGGCCGAGTGGGTCGGCGATCTCCGTCTTGATGGCCGCCCTGGCCGCTTGGACATGGAGTCGCTTGAGGTTGCCGATCGGCCGGTCCGGATTGATGCGCCCGAGCACGACATTGGCATCGGTGAGGGTCGGCCGCGCATTGCCCTGGCCGTAGCAGACCGGGCCAGGCACAGCGCCGGCCGATTCCGGGCCGACCTGCAGCAGCCCGCCGCGATCGATCTGCGCGATCGACCCGCCGCCGGCGCCGATGGTGGTGATCTCGATCATTGGCGTGCGCACCACGAGCCCGAAATCGATCGCAGTCTGGGCTGCCAATGCGGTTTCGCCGCGGGCGATCAGCGACACGTCGAAGCTGGTGCCGCCGACGTCGCCCGTCACCACATTGGGAAAGCCGGCTGTTTCGGCGATATGGGCCGCGGCGATGACGCCGGCGGCAGGGCCGGAGAGGGCGGTGCGCACCGGCATTGCCTTCGCGGTCTCAACCGTCATCACGCCGCCATTCGACTGCACGATGAGAAGTTGCCCCGCGAAGGATTGCGCGCCGAGTTCGGATTCAAGGCGATCGAGATAGTCGGCCACCACCGGCTGGAGATAGGCGTTCAGAACGGTGGTTGAGGTGCGCTCGAATTCGCGGATCTCCGGCAGGATGTCGCTGGAGATGTTCACGTAGGCGTTGGGCCAGACCGAGCGGATCGCCTCCGCGGCGATGCGTTCGTTCTGCGCGTTGGCATAGGCGTTGATGAAGGTCACGGCGACGGCCTGAGCGCCGCGTGCGAGCAACTCGCGGGCCCGCTCGCTGACCTCGTCGGCGCTGACTTCGGTGTGAACGGTCCCGTCGGCAAGCACGCGCTCACGCACTTCGAGACGGCGCTCGCGGGGGACCACCGGCTCGAACTGGCCCCATAACCCCCAGGTCTGCGGCCGGTCGCGGCGGCGCATTTCCAGGACGTCGCGAAAACCTTCGGTCGCGATCACGCCGGCCTTGCCGCCCTTGCGTTCGAGCAGCGCATTGGTTCCGACCGTCGTGCCATGCACGATGGTCGCAACCGCCGAAATATCCCCGGCGCCTTGCCTCACCCCGCTCAGGAACCCGGACGCCTCGCGCCCGCGTGTCGAGGGGACCTTCGCAATCCAGGTCCTGCCGGTGCTTTCGTCGAGATAGAACAGGTCGGTGAAGGTGCCGCCGACATCGACGCCGATGACCAGTGAGCCGCTCATGCCGTGCCCGTCTTGCCGTAGGCCTTACGCGCGCTCTCACGCGACACGTAGCCATTCTCGATATCGCGTTCGATCGAGGCCTCCGGGCGGTCGCCGCTCGGCCCATAGCCGCCGCCGCCCGGCGTTTCGAGCCGCACCCGGTCTCCTTTCGCGAGCTTGATGCCCACCCATTTCGAGGCCATCGGCGGCGTTTGCGTCGCGCCGTCTTTCCGGATCACGCTGAATCGGTTCAGCGCACCGGTTTCCCCGCCCAGAACGCCAGGAGGAGCAAAACGTCCGCGCTCGCCGAACAGGAACACATCGGCGTGCTCCTCGAGCAGTTCGATTTCATAGATCGCGCCGAGGCCGCCGCGGTGGCGGCCGGGCCCACCGCTGTCCGGCCGCAGCGCCCAGCGCGTGAACATCACCGGATAGGCGGCCTCCAGGATTTCCACCGGCGGAATGGTCGCGGTCGAAATCGGCGCATTGCCGTGATTGAGCCCGTCGCCTTCGGGATGCCCGCCATGCCCTCCGCCAAAGAACGAGAACATCACCCAGCGCCGGCCGTCCTTGCGATGGCCGGCGAGCGACAATGCGTTGATCGTGCCATAGGCGCAGCCGTTGACCCGATCGGGACAAGCCTGCGACAGCGCAACAAACACGGTGTCGATCATCCGCAGGATGGTCTCGGTATAGCCCCCGACCGGCTTCGGCCTTTGTGCGGCGAGAATGGAGCCGTCGGGGATCACGAAGCGGATCGGGTCGAGCACGCCGGCATTGGCCGGAACATCGCGGAACACATGCTTCAGCGCGACATAGCATGCCGCGATGGTGGTCGAGCGCGAGATGTTGACCGGGCCGGCGCAGGCCTGCGAGCAGCGCGAGAAGTCGAAGGTCATCGCATCGCCGTCGATGCGCAGGTCGAGCGCGATCTTCAGCGGTTCGTCCCTGATGCCGTCATTGTCGAGCCAGTCGTCGGCGGAATAGGTGCCGTCCTTCAATTCGGCAATGTTGGCGCGCATCAGTTGCGCCGCGCGCGCGCGCAATTCGCTCATGGCTGCGGCGACCGTCGCATCGCCAAATTCGTCGAGCAGCGCGGTCAAACGGCGGACGCCAAGGTCGAGCGCATTGATCTGGCCGTTCAGGTCGCCATAGACGCTGTTCGGCAGCCGGGAATTGGCGGTCACGATGTCGACCACGTCGGAGCGCAGCTTGCCCTGCGCGAACAGCTTCACCGGCGGGATCAGCATGCCTTCCTGGAAGCATTCGGTCGCGACCGGATTGTAATTGCCCGGCACGTTGCCGCCGACATCGTGCCAGTGGCCGACCGAGGCGAGCCAGCAGAACACGCGTCCATCCCGGAAGAATGGCCGCACCAGCTTGAAGTCGGAGAGATGCGTGCCGCCCTCATAGGGGTCGTTGAAGATATAGACGTCGCCATCGGAAAGATCCCCCTGCCGGCCGGACTTGTCGATCACCGCCTTCACCGCGAAAGCCATCGCGCCGACGAAGATCGGCAGGCCGGCCTTGCCCTGAACGAGCGTGTCGCCGGTCTGCGCATCATAGAGCCCGTGGCTGGCGTCGCGCGCCTCCGCGATGATCGGATTGAAGGCGGTGCGGAACAGCGTCGCGTCCATTTCGTCGGCGATCTGCTCCAGCCGGCCCTTGAGGACGGCGAGGGTGACGGCATCGAG
>JBIQKQ010000004.1:0-15773 GCA_044506365.1 Hyphomicrobiales bacterium | reverse complement strand
TCATAGCGCTTGCCGCGTTCGATCATGTCTGCGGTGCCGACGATGTCGTTGATTCCCTTGAAGTCGAGCATCCGGTCGCGGAACGGGGTGGTGGTGCCATGCGCCTTCAGGCTCGCAAAATAGTCCGTGAGATGATGGGCGAGCGCGCGCACCGTGCCGCCCGGGAAGATCGCGATGGAGAAGCCGAGCTGTTCGAGCGCAGCGGCGTCCTGCAGCGGGGTCTTGCCGCCTTCCACCATGTTGGCAAGGAGCGGTACGCGGCCGCGAAAGCGCGTGCCGATCGCGGCGAGCTGATCGGCCGATTGCGGCGCCTCGATGAACAGCACGTCCGCTCCGGCGGAGAGATAGGCATCGGCGCGATCGAGCGCCGCATCGAAGCCCTCGACCGCGATCGCATCGGTTCGCGCGATCAGCAGCACCTCGTCGTCCGGCCTTGCGTCGAGCGCGGCCCGGATCTTTCCGCACATCTCAGCGCTGGAAACGAGTTCCTTGCCGGCGAGATGGCCGCAGCGCTTCGGCGTCGCCTGGTCCTCGAGCTGCAGGGCGGACGCGCCGGCCTGTGCGAGGAGCTTCACCGTCCGCTGCACGTTCAGGGCATTGCCAAAACCGGTATCCATGTCGACGATCAGCGGGATGGCGACACGCTCGCGGATCGCGGCGACGGTATCGGCAAGTTCGCTGAAGGAGACGGGGCCGATATCGGGCCGTCCCAGCCGCGTATAGGCGATGGACGCGCCGGAGACATAGGCGGTCTCGAAACCCGCCCGCTCGGTCAGCAGCGCCGACAGCGCGTCGTAGCAGCCGGGAGCGACCACCAGGCCGGGCATTCTGAGACGGGCGCGCAGACTGACCATGTCTAGAGACCGAGGTAGGATTTCTTCAGTTGCGGATCGTCGCGCAATGTGGCGGCCGGACCTTCGAGAACGATGGCGCCATTTTCGAGCATATAGGCGCGGGAGGCGATGGCGAGCGACTGTACGACATTCTGCTCGACCAGAAGAATGCCGGGGCCGTCGGCCCGGATGCGCTCGATCAGGCCGAACATTTCCTCGACCAGCAGCGGCGAGAGGCCGAGCGAGGGTTCGTCGAGAATGAGAAGCTTCGGCTCGGCCATCAGGCCGCGGCCGATGGCAAGCATCTGCTGCTCGCCCCCCGAGAGGGTGCCCGCCGCTTGCTGCAGCCGCTCCTTCAGGCGCGGGAAAATGCCGATCGCACGATCGAGATTGCGCGCCCGGTTCGCACGCCCGCGCCGATAGCTGCCGAGTTCGAGATTTTCCCGCACGCTGAGATTGGGGAATACGCGCCGGCCCTCCGGCACATGAATGAGCCCGGCCTCGACCATGACCGCGGCGTCGCGGCCGGTCATGTCCGCGCCCGCGAAATGCAGGGCGCCCGACCACGGCTGCATCAGGCCGCTCAGCACCCGGTTGAGCGTGGACTTGCCGGCGCCGTTCGAGCCGAGCACCGCGATGACTTCGCCGTCGGCGACCTGCATGGAGACGCCGCGCAGGACAGGCACCGCGCCATAGCCGGCATCCAGGTTCTTGACCTCAAGAAGCATGGCCGTCCTGCAACTGCGAATTCAGCCGCGCGGCGGCGCCATGACCAAGATAGGCCTCGATCACCTGCGGATCGCTGGCCACCTGCGCGGTGCTGCCGGATGCGATGATGCGGCCATTGTTGAGCACATAGGCCCGGTCCGATAACGACATCACCGCCTGCATCACATGCTCGATCAGCATGACGGTGACGCCGCTGTCCCGTATGGCGCGGATCACCGGCACGATCTCGGTAATCTCGGTCGGGTTCAGTCCGGCCATCACCTCGTCGAGCAGAAGGAGCTTCGGATCGGTGGCGAGCGCGCGCGCGAGCTCCAGCCGCTTGCGGCCGGCGACGGTCAGGGTTGCAGCGGGCTGATCGAGCCGGCGGTCGAGGCCGACCTGGGCGGCAACCTGTTCGGCCCTCGCCAGCGCATCCCGCCGCCGCGGCCGGTGCAGATGTGCGCCGACCGCGATATTCTCGCGGACGGTCAGCGCACCGAAGGGCTGCACGATCTGGAAGGTGCGGACCATGCCGCGGGCGCACACCCGGTCCGGCGGCTGGCCGGTGATCGGCTCGCCCATCAATCGGACATGACCGGTATCGGGCGGGACGAAGCCGGTGATGGCCGCGAACAGCGTGGTCTTGCCGGCGCCGTTGGGTCCGATCAGCGCAACGATCTCGCCTTTCGCGACATCGAGCGAGGCGCCGTCCACCGCCTTGATGCCGCCGAAGCGCTTGCCGAGATCGCGGACCTCAAGCATTGGCGGCTTCCGGCTTGCGGCGGGGCCGGCGCGCGAACAGTCCGGCGACCCCGTGTGGCAGGAATCGCAACGCCACGATCAGCACGACGCCATAGAGCACGAGATTGAGGCCCGGTGCGTTGCCGGTGGCCTGTTTCGCGGCTTCCCCCAGCGCGTGCAGCACCACCGCGCCGAACAGCGGACCGAAGACCGTCCCGAGGCCGCCGACGATGCAGACCAGAAGGGCCTCGATCGACATCGCCGGGCCGAACGCGATGTGGCTGTCGACGAACAAATAATTCTGTACGTAGAACACGCCGACCGTCGCCGCCATGCCGCCGGAGAGCGCAAGCGCAAGCACCTTGGTGCGGACGAGATCGATGCCGAGCGCCTGCGCGGCGTCCTCGTTTTCCCGCACCGCCATCAGCTGGGCGCCGAAGCGGGAGTTCTCGAGCCAGAGCGCGATCAGGCTGCCGAGCACAACCAGCCCCCATGCGATCAGATAGAAGGCGCGCCGGTCCGCGAACTGAAAATTCTCGACGCCGCGCGACAGCGGCACCAGCATCCCGAAACCGCTGCCGGTGAATTGAAAAGAGGCGACCAGAACGCGGGCGACTTCGGCGAAGGCGAGCGTCACCAGCGCGAAATAGGCGCCGCGCAGGCGATAGCGGAACACCAGGAGGCCGATCACCGCGGCGATCAGCGCACCCAGTGCGATCGCGATCGCTGCCGCGGCATAGGCGTTCACGCCCAGCCGCACCTGCAGCACGGCGGTGCCATAGGCGCCGATCCCGAAGAACAGGGCGTGCCCGAAAGAGAATTGCCCGCCATAGCCGCCGAGCACGTTCCAGGACTGGCCCAGAAACGTGAACATCAGCACCAGCAGCCAGAACGAGAGCCAGAATTCGGAATGCACCACGAACGGCACGCACAGCAGAGCCGCAAGAAGGATCGTGCCGGCCAGCCGCGCGGTCATGCGCGCGCTCCGAACAGGCCGGTCGGGCGGAACAGCAGGACCAGAATGAAGATGACGAAGATGCCGATCTGGCCAAGGCTTTCGCCGAGATAAAGCCCGCACAGGGCCTCGACGACGCCGAGCAGAAGGCCGGCGACGAGCGCGCCGGTGAAGCTGCCCATGCCGCCCAGCACGACGGTGGTGAAGGCGACCAGCACGAAGGCGTAGCCGACCTGGGGCGTGACATAGAATGCCGGGAGCAGGAGGCAGGCCGCGGCCGCGACCACCGCGGTGCCGAGGCCGAACGTCATCGCATAGATATGTTCGACCCGGATGCCGACGAGGCGTGCACCCTCGCGTTCGCGCGCCACGGCGCGGATCGCCTTGCCAAGGTCGGTCCAGGCGATCAGCCACCACAGGACCGCCGCGAGCACCAGTGCGCCGAAAAAGGCGATGGCCTTGGGCAGGGGGATCAGTGCGACGCCGAGATCCACCACTTCGAAGGAATATTTCGTGTCGATCGTGCGCGTCGTGGATGTCCAGAGCCAGAGCGCAAGATTGTCGATGATGATCGCAAGTCCGAGCGTGACGAGCAGGATATTCTCGTCGCGACCGTGGCTCGTGGGCTGGATGACGAAGCGCTGCAGCCCGTAGCCAAGTACGAAGAAGGCCGGCATCAGCACGAAGATCGCGACATAGGGATCGATGCCGCCGAGCGCATACAGGAAGAACGCCGCATACAGCGCGAGCATCAGCAGGCTGCCATGTGCGAAATTGATGATGTGCAGAACGCCGTAGATCAGCGTCAGGCCGAGCGCGATGAGGGCGTAGACCGCTCCCATCGTCACCCCGTTCAAGACAGCCGGTAACAGCAGCCCGAAATTCAGCATGTCAGCGGCAATGCTGCCGGTTCAACGCGTGTGCACGCTTCAGGGAATCGGGAACACCGTCTTGGCCGAGGCAAATTCCGCCGGATAGATCACCTCGACATTGCTTTTGAGGATTTGAGTGTTGGCCGGCTGTGCGCCGGTGTTCTGTCCCTTTTCGAATTTGGTCGGCCCGTAGGGCATGATGTGATCGCTGTAGGTCGACGCGGCGAGCGCCTCGTTGACCTTGGCGCGGTCGGGCGCTCCCGCGCGCTCCAGCGCGTCCGCCAGCAGGCGCATGCAGGAATAGTTGAGCATGACCTCGTAGGTCAGTTCCCAGCCCTTCTCCGCGACCTTCTTGGCGAAGGCCTGCGACAGCGGCTTGGTCGGATTGTACCAGTGATTGCAGTCCATGATGTATTCGGCGGCTTCCGGATATTGCTTGGCAAATCCGATATTGGATGCGGCCCCGCCGAGCAGGGCGTAGATCGCGACCTTGGGCTTGACGCGCTGCTGCTGCAGCGTGCGCGACATCAGGATGAAATCGTTCTTGTAGTTCGACGGAATGATCAGGTCCGGATTGGCCTGCCGGATCTGCAGCGCGATGTTGGTGAAGTCGCGCTGCGGGGTCGGATGGCTGAGCGTCTGCAGCACCTGCAGGCCGAGTTCTGGCAGCCGGGCGTTCAGCAGCTTCGCCATGCCCGAACCGAAGGCGCCGTCCTCATGCACGATCACCACGGTCTTGGCCGGATTGCCGGCGGCGGCGTTGATCTTCTGCAGCGCGTCGAGCGCGAACGAGGTCACCTTGCCGAAGCCGGGCGCGAAGCGGAACGTGGTCGGCAGGCCGCGGGTCACGATGGCATCGACCACGCCGACGTCGACGAGATGCGGCAGATTGTGTTTGGCCGCGGCCTGCGTGGTGGCGAGCGCAATGCCGGACGCATAGGGGCCCTGGACCGCGACGACGCCGGCTTCCGCCAGCCGGTCGATTTCGGCGGCGCCGACTTCGGGCTTGGACTGCGCGTCAGCGAGCATCGCGTCGATCTTCGCCCCCCCCATCGACTTGATGCCGCCCGCGGCATTGATTTCCTCGATGGCGAGCAGGGCGCCCCGGCGGCATTGCTCGCCTTCATAGGCCAGCGGCCCTGTCACCGGATGCAGGACGCCGATCTTGACCGGCGCCCCCTGCGCGCGCAGCACGCCCGGCATCGCAACAGTCATGGCCGCGGCGCTTGCCGTCGCCATGAGCCCCCGGCGGGTCAACCCCTGCCGATCTGCATTCGCCTTGCCCATCTTGCTCATCGTGTATCACTCCAGTGCGGGTGCTGCCCAATCGGTCGGTGGCGACGGGTGTCGCAAGGTTTGCGAATTATGAACTGAAACGCGGGGTCAAGGCTATGCCCCTCGTGTCCCCTGACTGGGGCAATTTTTCCGGGATTTATTCCAGTGTCAGGCGAGCCGGCCGCGCGATCGGAACGGGCGAATCCCAGATGATGAGTCCCGCGTGCGGGAGCACGAAAGCAGGGCCGTCGCCGGTACGACCGGGGCCGCGTTGGGACGCCGGGAATTCGCTGACGCTGCCTCGTCAATGACGCGTTGACGGAACTGACGGACCGCATACACAATCGGCGAAAATCCGGTCACAATATCCGTGAAGAGAGTGCGTACCATGTTCATCGCGATGAATCGGTTCCAGGTGAAGAAAGGGTCCGAGGCGGAATTCGAAAGGGTCTGGACGTCGCGCGACACGCATCTCGAGCGGGTTCCGGGCTTTGTTGAATTTCATCTCCTGAGAGGTCCGGAGGCCGACGATCACACGCTCTTTGCCTCGCATACGGTGTGGCAGAACCGCGAGGCGTTCGAGGCCTGGACCAGATCGGAAGCGTTCCGGAAGGCGCATGCGCGGGCGGGAGATTCGTCGACATCCTCGCTGTATCTGGCGCATCCGAAGTTCGAGGGCTTCGAGATCCGCCAGACAGTTGCACGAGCGGACGCATAATAGGCACGACGCGCTCTGATGCGGTGGCGCGTCAGGGCGTCAGCTTGCGGCGACGCGCTCTTCCGCCACGCTCCGGCAATCCATCTCGTATTCGAGACCGACCACCGGCGGCCGGCAGAAATGCCAGGTCAGGCCGCAGCGGGCGGCCCCGCGTTTGGCGATCTCCTCGCCGAGGAATGGATGCAGGTCGTGGACGGTGTAGACCTGCGCTGCGGTGGTGTCCGCCCATGACGCGCCAAGCAGGCCAAGCCGCCGCTCCATCTCGCCCAGCACCCAGCGCGCCTTTTCGCGCAGCCCCTCGGCGCTCACGTCGCCGAGCCGGATGATCCGCTCGCGATAGCTCGCTTGGCCTTCCGGCGCTTCGCCGCTGCCGGCGACAACCACGGACCTGACCGGCGCGTCGCCCGTTTCGGTGAAGGTGAAGGCGTGAAAGGACGGCGTCGCCGGCTTGTGAAATTCCGGACAGACATTGCTGCGCGCAACCGGATTGACGGTGCCATCGAAGATGCCCCAGCGCGAGAGGGTGCCGACATAAACCTGATTGAAGGCCTTGAAGCCGTCTTCGGTGAAGGGCGAAGGCGAGCGCAATTCGCAGGCGGCAAAGGACGTCAGCGGCCGGCCGGCGGCCTTGAGAATCGCCTCGATCCGCGCAAAGCCCTCATCGAGCGGCACCGGGCTGTGAAACATCACGCGGACGAATCGAAAGCCCGGCAGCGCCGCAACGCCGGCCGAATACTGAAACGGCCCCTTGATGAAACGATAGCCGCCAGGCGCAAAATCGATCGTGCTCATTCTGTCAGTCTCCGGCTTGCGTTAACGCAACGCGTCCGGATCATAGTCTCATATGGCGGGATCATAGTCCCATATGGGCTTCGCGGGCTGACGACGGTGATCGCCGGATGTCGCACACACAATCCGGGCATCCGGTTCAAGCTGGTCACGCTGGGCACCGACCATGTGGTGGCCGGACGTCAGAAGCCGGACTGACGTCGGCGCAATGCGCACGGAGCAGGGTTCTAACGGAAATCGTCCGCGGTGAGTTCGATCGGCGCGCCATGCGGGGTGCGATGACAGGCGCGGTCCCATGCGTCACGATAGCGATGCAAGGCGGCATCGCTTGCAACTCCCTTTCGCGTGACCAGGGTTTCCAGCGTCGCCAGCCAATGGTGGTAATAGGTCGTGCCGGTGTCAGGATCGCCCGCGGCCTGCGCGCGCTTGATTTCAGCGGCCAGGCACTCGGCCCATTCGCTCCAGGTGAACACGCCGCGCTTATGCAGCGCCAGCGCCATCGCAAAGGCTTGCGCTTCCCACGGTTCGCGAAAAACCGGGCCGTCGGCATCGCGCGGGATTGACGGGATCGCCTCCGCCGCGGCGAGTGCATCGGTCCGTTCGCGAGCCATCCTATGCGGCCTCCAGATAGGGCTCGAAGGCGTCGATCGACACCGTGACCGTCGGGTCCGCATCGGGACCCCATAATTCGCGGCTGTCAAACGCGACGGTGTAGAGCCATTGCGGGTTTTCCCCCTGGCCGACAGAGGCGGAGTCTGGAAAGACATGACAGCCGTGCACGCGTTCGATGACGCCGACATGTCCGCGTACATAGCGCGGCAGCCGCGTATGGGTGGCCGGCGCGATGGTCCTTGCGCGCACCCGATCGCCGATTGTGAAGGTTGCGGGAGAGGGCGCGGGCCGATCAAACCTCCCCCGCGTCATCACACGGCCGACGTCCTTGCGCGTGAACGGGCCGCGCGCAAGCTGCTGCCCGGGCCGCAGCGCGTGTCCGCTCCCAAGCTCGTCAGCGCCGATCAACCCGCGCGCAAGCAGCAGGTTCTCCAAGGCCAGCTGCCAGATTCTGTAATAGGAGCTTGCGAGATAAACATCGGCCGGCAGCGATTCCCGCGCGTAGCGCTGCATGTCGATATTGATGCCGCCATTGGCGCCCATCGCCCGGCTCATGGCCATGACGCGGCCCTCCCAGCTGTGATGAAACACCGGCTCGTCCGGCTCCGGCTCGACCTTCCCGAAGCCTTCGTGGCCGCCCATGTCGTGGACGCCGCTCATGCCTTCGCCTCGCCCGGAGCAAGGGCCAATCCGGTGCCGATCATGGAGTCGCGTGTCACGAGTTCGGCAAGCTGGTCCTCGGTGAAGCCCTCCGTACCCTCCGGACGCATCGGGATCACCAGAAAGCGCGTTTCCGCGGTCGAATCCCAGACCCGAATGTCGGTGTCATTGGCAAGCGTGACGCCGAAATCCGCTAAAACGCCGCGCGGATCCTTGACCGCGCGGGAGCGGTAGGGCGCGGACTTGTACCAGACCGGGGGCAGGCCAAGCATTTCCCATGGATAACAGGAGCACAGCGTGCACACGACCATGTTGTGCCGGCCCGGCGTATTTTCGACAGCGACAAGATGCGCGCCTACCGGGCTGACATGGCCGAGCGTATTGATGGCCGCCGACGCGTCATCCAGCAGCGCCTGCCGGAAGGCCGGATCGGTCCAGGCCTTCGCGACCACCCGCGCGCCGTTGCGCGGACCGATCCTCGTTTCATAGGCCTCGACGATGGCGTCAAGCGCCGCCTGTTCCACATAGCCTTTTTCGGTCAGGATCGTTTCCAGCGCGCGCACGCGCAATTGCATCTCAGACAACTCGGAGTGATCATGATCGTGGTGATGGTCGTGGTCGTCGTGATCGTGTGGCATAGGCTCGGCCCCGAGCAACATCGATTGAACTATAGCGCCGGGCGCCGCGTCCTTGAAGCGATTGCTGCTGGCGATTGGAGCGCAGGCAAGAGACGATCCGAGAGACGATCCAAGGGACGATCCGAGAGACGATCCGAGTGATTGAAGCAGCCTCGCGGCGTAGAAAGCCAAACCAGGGTTTGTCAGGAACACCGACAATGCAGGAAAGCCGGTTCGTCGCGCCCGAAGGCGCCTTCACCCGCACGGTCCAGATCCGCTTCTCGCACTGCGACCCGGCCGGGATCGTCTATTTCCCGCATTACTTCAATATGTTCAATGGGCTGATCGAGGACTGGTATACCGAAGAACTCGGCGTGAACTATGCCGATCTGATCCTGCACGATCAGCACGGTTTCCCGTTCGTGCATATCGATACGGATTTCAAGATTCCGAGCCGCATGGGGGAGAAGCTCGATCTGACCTTGCTGATCGAGAAGATCGGACGCTCGTCCCTTACGCTTGTGATCGTCGGCCACAAGGATGGCATCGAGCGGCTGCGCGCGCGGACGGTTACAGCCATGATGTCGCTGACCTCGCGCCGTTCGGTGGAACTGCCGGCGGCTTTGCGCAGTGCGTTCGAGGCTTATGCGGCGAAGACGCGCTCAGGCTGAACGAGTCCGGCGCAGGTACGCACGATTGCCGTCGCCCCCGCGAAAGCGGGGGCCCATATTCCAGAGCGGTGGTAATGGGTCCCGCCTTGGCGGGGACGACTGCGGGGTCCGCCTTCTGCGGCGGGTGTTGACAATATTCCTATTATGATTATAGTCACATCGTCTTGCTCGATGAGGGGCGCCATCCGGAAGGCGTTCTTGATGGTGGAGCGAGATGCGGCGCCTGCGGGCAAGCTTCGCAAGCTTGCACTCGGGCGGCGCCGGGGCTCCGCCCGGGGTCACTACGGACCCCTGCCAGGAGCTGGCTGACGCCATGTGCTTGCGTATTTTGCGCAGCTTGAGGCGCATGGAGGCAAAGCGCGGCCCGGCGCCGGAAGGAGAACGCCGCACAGGACAAGTCCCAGACGGCGCGAGCTCGTCTGGGGCGGCGCGCCGAGAGGCGGCTGCGCGGCGCGAGCCGGGCAGCAATCAGGAACGGCCCTGCGTCTGTCGGCGCGCCGTCCGCCCCTCTCTACTCATCCGCCGGATGCGAAACGCATCGCGGCAACGATGCCCGTGGCTGTTTGAAATCCGAATCGGTTCGCCGCGAGCGCATTTGCTCGCAGACGCACTATTCGTCGTGGAAGGCCGTCATCGTTCGCGGCTTGCCGGTGAATCCCAGTTCGTTCCAGCGCGACACAACCCGATCGTGCATGGATTTTCGCAAGAGCGTCGATTGCGGAAACTGTGCAAGGTGACGGTGCGGCTTGCAGGCGTTGATCAGGACCTTGGATCCATAGGGACGCGCCTCCGGCGGAAACTGGCTGGGATCAAGGCCCGTCGACCAGGTGTTGCGCAGGATGTCGATGTCCTCGGATGGATGACACCGCGTCGACAGCGCCCACAGCACGTCATTGAGATCGGTCGGATCGACATCCTCGTCCACCACGATCACCCATTTGGTGAAATAGGCCGCGGCCGGACACTGGGCGGCGAGCGCCAGCACCTGCGCCGAATGACCGGCATATTTCTGCTGGACCGACACCACGACCATGCCCCATCCCGAAGCCGCCGCCGGATGCGAATAGGCCGCGACCACGCCGGGCACGCCGATGCGCTCGAGATCGTCGAGAATGCGGGCCGACCGCATGATCGCGTAATAGGCGCCGATCTCGCACGAGGGATAGCGGGCCATCAGCGCATGCGTGAAGATCGGCGACTTGCGGTGATGGATCGCCTTGATTTCCATGACCGGCTGCGGCGAGCGCTCGCGGCCGTAATAGCCGGTGAACTCGCCAAGCGGGCCCTCCGGCAGCGTGTCGCCCTTGTGCAAAATGCCTTCGACCACGAATTCGGCATGAGCCGGAATCGGCAGCTTCACATATTCGGCCTGCGTGAGTTCGATCGGCCGGCCCATGATGCCGCCGGCGATATCGAGTTCGGACTGGTCGACGCCGAAACTCTGTGCGGCGAGCATGAACATGACTGGGTCGACGCCGTAGGCCGCGACGACTTCGCATGGCTCCCCGCGCGCCCACCAGGCCTCGCGGTCGAGCAGGCCGTGCTTGCCAGGCGAGCAATACAACCCGATGCGGTTCGGCCCGTGCAGCATCTGCCGATAGCAGCCGACATTGATCCGGCCGGTCTCGGGGGAGGCAGTGAAGGTGATGTCGCCGGTGCCGATGAACTGTCCGCCATCGCCCGGCCAGAATTTCGGGACCGGGAATTTCGTGAGATCGATGGCGTCGCCGGTCAGCACCACCTCGTTCACCGGCGCCTGGTCCTTCGCGATCATGACCGGCTCGATCGGATCGGCCATGATCGAGCGGGTGGCCTCGATCATCTGACGGGTCGACAGCGACGGATCGAGGCCGACGGCGAGGGCGAAGCGTTCCTTGCTCGCCCCCAGCATGTTGGTCAGGATGCGAGAGCCACTGGCATCGCCCTCCATGTGCTCGAACATCAAGGCCGGCGCCTTGTCCTCGCGCGTGGCGAGCAGCGTGATCGCGCCGATCTCCTCGATCGGATCGACAGGCGCCTCGATGCATTTCAGTTCGCCGGCCTTGTCCACCAGCGCGAGCCAATCGCGCAGGTCGCGCCAGCCAAGCATCGGACGCCGGTTTTCCGCAGCATGCAAGGCGGATTTGGGCGTGGTCTCGGCATCCATGTCGTTCTCCTATGCCGGCCTGCGCTGCTGACTGGCGGTCGGCCGCGCACGAGCTATGCCTTATTTCGCGCGCTTCGTCGCCATCGCATTTTCGATCAGCGTCTTGCCGAGCGACCAGATCGCGCCGGGGACCCGATGGCTTTCGGCGATCACCTTGTCGAAAGCGGTTTCGATCCAGTCGCAATCCTCGTCCGTGATGATGTAGGGAGGCAGCATCTTGATGGTGTGGCTGCCGTGCCCGGCGACCTGCGTCAGGATCTTGTGCTCCTTGAACAGCGGAATGGTGATCAACTGGCAGAACAGTCCCTTGCTTGCAGCCTCGATCATCGACCAGGACGCGCGCAGCTTGAGGCTGGTCGGGGCGCCGAACTCGACGCCGATCATCAGGCCGAGGCCGCGGGCCTCGCGCAGCATTTCGTGGCGGCCCGCCATGGCGCGGAATGCCGCCAGCAGGCGTTCGCCCTTGCGTGCGGCATTCTCGACCAGTTTTTCGGAGTCGAGGACCGAAAGCGTCGCGATCGCCGCCGCCATCGCGAGATCGTTCTTGGCGAATGTCGAGCCGTGAACGACGGCGCGATCCATCCGGTTGAACAGCCGGTCGAAAATGTCCTTGCGGGTGAGCAGCGCGCCGACCGGGACGTGTCCGCCCGACAGCGCCTTCGCCAGAAGGATGATGTCCGGCTGGACGCCCCAATGTTCGACGGCGAAGAATCGTCCGGTGCGGCCGAGGCCGCTCTGGATTTCATCGGCGATAAACAGCGATCCGTAGCGCCGGCAAAGTTCGGCCGCCGACCGCAGATAATCCGGGTCCGGCAGGTGGACGCCCTTGCCCTGGATCGGCTCGACGATGAATG
Source organism: Hyphomicrobiales bacterium (assembly GCA_044506365.1). Classification (GTDB taxonomy): domain Bacteria; phylum Pseudomonadota; class Alphaproteobacteria; order Rhizobiales; family Xanthobacteraceae; genus Pseudorhodoplanes. The sequence continues at coordinate 3,322 of JBIQKQ010000004.1, read as the reverse complement.
CGGCAACCTCGCGGCCGCGCAAGGCGGTTTCCAACGCCGTGAGGTCATTGAAGGGAACGGCCGCGCAATCGCCGAGGAGCGGCTCGAACCCTTTCTTGAAGATTTCATCGCCGTTCAGCGAGAGCGAGCCGAAGGTCAGGCCGTGGAAGGCGTGCTCGCAGGACAGAATCCTGGACCGCTTGGTCGCCGCGCGCGCGAACTTGATCGCGGCCTCAACCGCCTCGGTTCCGGAATTGGCAAAGAAAACCTTGTCGAGATATGGCGCTTTTGCCAGCAACCGCTCGGCCAGCACGCCGGCAAGGGCAGGGACATCCATCTGGACGAGGTTGGGCAGTTCCGCGTCAAGCACGCTTTCGAGGGCGGTGCGCAGCGCGGGGTGGTTCCGGCCGATCCCGAACACGCCGAATCCACTCAACAGGTCCAGATAGCGGGTTCCGGATCGGTCATATAAATACTGGCCGGCGCCGCGCCGGAATCCTACATCGTAACCGATGGTCCGCAGCACCCGGACCATCTGCTCATTCAAGTGGCGACCATGCAAATCGAAACGGCTGGCTTCTCGCGCTTCGAAAATGGCCGCAATGTCGTAGTTGGTAGGTTCAAGCATCGGTCAAGCCGCTATGATCAGGTTGCGACGTTTCGAAGGCAACCGGATCTGCGTTTGCCCTCGAGGTGGTTAGCATGAAACGACTCGCTTTGTTTACACTGGTTCTGGCTCTCAATTGTTCCCCCGCCCTTGCCGGCGACCCGGCCGGGGATTGGATGGTCGAAGACGGATCGGCGAAGATACGAATCGCGATCTGCGAGGGTTCGCTCTGGGGCATCGTCGGTTGGGAGAAGAGTCCCGGCAAGGATCTGTCCAATCCGGATCCCGCAAAGCGATCCCGCGATACGCTCGGCATGCCGATTCTGATCGGCATGAAGCCGTCCGGCGCCGACAAGTGGTCGGGCCAGATCTACAATGCCAGGGACGGCAAAATGTATAAGGCCAGCATCGAACTTCAGTCCGAGACCGCGCTAAAGGTGCGCGGTTGCGTGCTGGGCGGGCTGTTCTGCGGCGGCGAGACCTGGACGCGGTCTGTGGAGGCGTTTCCGACGCCTATTGGCGGCGAGCCCGCCAAGAGCAAGGCGAAAAAGGGTGCCGGACCCGACAAGAAGGGGCCCGGTCCCGATAACGCGGCAGGTTCAGGCCTTTCCGACAGTGTCTGTTCCCGCGTCAGCGGAGTCGCGGGGCCGGCCCATTAGGGCCGGCTGAAACAGCACCGCCGCGCACATCGTGGTCAAGAGCGAGAGCGCCAGCAGCTTGCCGAGGCTCGACGTTCCCGGATGGCTCGACAGCCAGAGGCTACCGAATGCGGTCGCCGTGGTCAGCGCGCTGAAGATGACCGCCCGCGTCAGGCTCGACTGAAGCAGGTTGGTCTGACCGGCCCGCCACGCCATGATGTAATAGATCTTGAACGCGACGCCGATGCCCAGCAGGAGCGGCAGCGCGATGATATTCGCGAAATTCAGCGGCAGGTCGATCAGGACGCATAGCTCCATCGTGATGACGCCCGCGAGCAGCAGCGGAACGACGGTGAGCGCGACGTCTGAGATGCGGCGCAGCGCGATCCATAGGAGCAGACAGATCGTCACCAGCGCGAGCAAGCCGGCCTGAATGAAGGCGACGACAATCACGTCGCCCGATCTCAGGATCGAGATCGGACCGCCGATCGCATTCGGCTCCACCTCGAGCACTTTGCGCGCGAAGGTGCGCAGGGTCTCATTGTCGTTCGGGTCGCCCTTCGGAAAAACTTCGACCCGATACCGGCCATCGGCGGCGACCCATTGATTCTTCAGATCGGCCGGCAGGCTGTCGATATTTACCGGTGCGGCCTGCAGCAGCTGGCGCAACTCCGCCAGCTTGAAATTCAGCGGCATGACAATGGCGCGCTCCGCGGCATTACGCTTGTCCTCGGGACCCGAGGCCAGCTTGCGCAATTCTCCGGCGAGCCGCTTGGCCGCTGCGCCACCGGCGCCTGGCTGCGCAGCGGCGTTGTCGAGCATCGCCGCGATCTGATTGAGGATTTCGACAGCTTCTTTCGCGCTCGGCGGCTCGGCTGCGTCCTTGTTCAGAACCGGGTTCAAAACCTCCGCAGCCTGCTTGATCAATGCCAGCTTGGCGTCTTGATTTTCCGGAACGAAGCTCTCGATCGTCATCACGCGCTCGGCTTCAGGAAGTTTCGCCAGCCTGGAGGCGATGGCCTGCGCCTCCTTGGCAGAATCGGCGAGAACGTTGATCGCGCTGGCGCCAGTGTTCGGATCCTGGCGCAGCTCGAGATAGGTCGCGATCGATTCGACCTGCGGATTGCGCAGATTGATCGGGTTGAAATCGAAACGCAGGAAATACAGAAGCGGCAGACCGGCAATGGCGATGCCGAGGGTGGCGACCACGACCCATTTCCGGTTGCGGTCGACGAAATTGTCCGCCGGAGCAAAGCTGGCATAGCCGAGCGGCTCCTTCTCGCCGGGGGGATCGAGCAAAGCTAGCAGCGCCGGAAGCACGGTGATCGAGATCAGGAACGCGATGATCATTCCCATCCCGGCAATGATGCCAAGCTCCGACACCCCCTGATAATTGGTCGGCAGAAACGACAGAAATCCGGCTGCGGTCGCGGCGGCGGCGAGCGCGAGCGGCCCGCCGATGTTGCGGCCGGCATTGATGAGCGCGGGGCGCAATTCGTCCTTGCGATGGCGTTCGTCGCGATAGCGGACGCTGTACTGAATACAGAAGTCGACGCCGAGCCCGACAAACAGCACGAAGAACGCGACGGAGATCATGTTCAGCGAGCCGACCGTCATGAAGCCGAGAGCCGCGGTGATGGCGAGACCGCCTGCCAGCGCGACGAATACCGCAAAGATGATTCGACCGGACTTGAGTGCGAGCCACAGGATGAACAGCACGACCACGACCGTGCCGAGCCCGTGAAGAACCAGGCCTTCCTTGACGGTCGCGAATTCCTCGTCGGCAATCGGAACGGAGCCGGTCAGGCGCAGCCGCGCCTGATAATCCTGTTCGAATTTCAGATCGGCCGCCGCCTGCCGAACCGCATCGGTCGCCTGTTTGCCCGGCTCGAGCGCGCTGTAGTCAAGCTTGGGGACAATATCGATGAATTTTCGCAGGTCGCCCGGACTTGATTTCTGCCCCGACAGCAGTTCCTGCCAGGAGAAGCTCGCCGGCCGGCCCGCGGAGGCATCCTCGAACGTCGTGGAGAATCGGTCGAAGATCGGGGCGAGCGAATCGAGCTGAAGGTGGCCGAACTGCACCCCGGCAAGGGCGGCC
>JBIQKQ010000119.1:0-10493 GCA_044506365.1 Hyphomicrobiales bacterium | reverse complement strand
CGCGTGGTGATCTTCAACGAAGGCCTGTGCCGGGTCGCCGAACAATATCTGAAGAAGGGCGCCAAGGTTTACATCGAGGGCCAGCTGCAGACCCGCAAATGGACCGACAAGGACGGCGTCGAGAAATACTCCACCGAGGTGGTGCTGCAGGGCTTTAACTCGCAGCTCACCATGCTTGATGGCCGCAGCGGCGGTGGCGAGCGCGTGTCGGATTACGGCGGCGGCAGCGATTTCGGTTCGAGCGGACCAAGCGGCGGCAGCGCGCGCAAGCCGGCCATGGCCGGCGGTGGCCGCGACATGGACGACGAGATCCCGTTCTAACCCTACCGTTCAGGCGGCGCGCGTGCGGGCGCGCCGCTGCCGGCGGCGGCGTTGCTGCGAGGCGGGAGCCATGCAAGACTTTCCGCATGGCCACGCTCGCGACCGTCCTGCTGCGCGCCCTGAAGGCGCATGGCGCGCGCGAAATCTTCGGCATACCGGGCGATTTCGTGCTGCCGTTCTACCGGCATATCGAGCAGTCCGGCATCCTGCCGCATTACGAACTGAGCCATGAGCCCGGGGTCGGCTTTGCAGCCGATGCCGCGGCGCGCTTTCATGGCGGGATCGGGGTTGCGGTGGTCACCTATGGCGCGGGCGCCTTCAATCTCGTCAACGCGATTGCCGGGGCCTATGCGGAGCGCTCGCCGGTCGTGGTGATCACGGGTGCACCGGGTGCGCGCGAACGGCAGAGCGGTCTGCTGCTGCATCATCAGGCCCGCACCATCGACACGTAGCTGGCGGTGTTTCGCGAGATCACCTGCGACCAGGCGGTGCTGACGGATGCGGCCACCGCGCCGGCCGAGATCGCGCGCGTGCTGCATAACGCCCGCGAGCGGGCGCTGCCGGTCTATATCGAGATGCCGCGCGACATGGTCGATGCCGCGTGCGGGGCGGTGCGTCCGCTCGCGCGCCGGCCGGCCGATCGCGAGGCCCTCGCCGAATGCGCGGACGAGATCATGAGCCGGCTGCGGGCGGCGAAACGGCCGGTGCTGGTGGTGGACGTGGAGATCCGCCGCTACGGGATCGAGCAGCGGGTGGCCGAACTGGCGCGCAGGCTCGGGCTGCCCGCGGTCACCACCTTCATGGGCCGCGGGCTCCTCGCAGACGCGCCCGATGTGGTCGCGGGCACTTATCTCGGGGCCGCCGGCGACAGGCGCGTCACCGCGCTGGTCGAGCAATCGGATGCCGCGCTGCTGCTTGGCGTGATCCTGTGCGACACCAATTTCGCGCTGTCGAGCCGCAAGCTCGATCCGCGCCGCACCATGCTGGCGATCGATAGGCAGGTCCGGATCGGCCATCACAGTTATGCGGACCTGCCGCTCGATATTCTGGTGGATGCGCTGATTGAACGTGCGGGATCGCACAAGCTGCGGCCAAAGACGGTCGGGCCGCCGAAGACGCATTATCCGCGCGGACTGAAGGCCGACGAGAAGCCGGTCGCGCCCTCCGATATCGCATGCGCGGTCAACGACCTGTTCGACCGCCATGGTCCGATGCCGATGACCGCGGACATGGGTGATTGCCTGTTCACCGCCATGGAGATCGAGAATACCGAACTCGCCGCGCCCGGCTATTATGCCGGCATGGGCTTCGGCGTGCCGGCGGGCATCGGCGTCGCGGTGGCGACCGGCAAGCGGCCGGTGATCCTTGTCGGCGACGGAGCGTTCCAGATGACCGGCTGGGAGCTTGGCAATTGCCGCCGCTACGGCCTCGATCCGATCGTCGTGCTGTTCAACAATTGCTCCTGGGAAATGCTGCGGGTGTTCCAGCCGGACTCGAGATTCAACGATCTGTCCGACTGGAATTTTGCGGCGATTGCCCCCTCGCTCGGCGGGCATGGCGTGCGCGTGACGACGCGGCGGCAATTGCGCGATGCACTGGACGCCGCGGTGGCGCGCCGCGGCGTGTTCTCGCTCGTCGAGGTGATGCTCAAGCGCGGCGAGACCTCGCACACGCTACATCGCTTCGTCACCGGCTTCAAGGCGGCCCGGGAGAGACTGGGGAAGACATCACAGGATCGGACGATCACGGCCGTCCGAACACCGCGCTCCTCTCGTGCCGGGAAAGCGAGGCGCCTTCAGATCTCGTGATGGATCCGTCCGTTCATCATGCTCATGGTCACCCTGGCCCGATGGATGTCATGCGGATGTCCCTCAAGGATGTTGCGGTCGAGCACGATGAGGTCGGCGAGTTTTCCGGTCTCGATCGATCCCACCTTGTCCTCCAGCCGGATCTGATAGGCGGCGCCGAGGGTGTTGGCATGGATTGCCTCAGCGACCGTCAGACGTTCGTCGGCCGGGCTCAAGACCGGCGCGTCCGGTTGTCCGATCAACTGCCGCGTGACGGCGACCTGAATGGCGTCGAGCGGCTTGTAGGTCGAGAAATATCCCGCGGCGGGCCAGTCGGTACCAAAGGATACGCGCCCGCCGGATTTCAGCACGCTTCGGGGCCGGTAGATTTTGCTTTGGCGGGCCGCGCCATAGCGCTCGGTCATATTCTGGACCGTGTCCGGATCGGCTGACAGCCAGTTGGCGGAGAATTGTGCGGTGACGCCAAGCTTGCCGAAGCGCGGATTGTCGCTGTCCTCCACATAGACGAGGTGCGCAATGGCGTGACGGCGGTCGCGCGGCGGATTGGCTGCGATCGCCTTTTCGATGGCGTCGAGCGCGGTGCGGGTGGTGCGTTCACCGCAGGCGTGAATGTGCAGATCGAAGCCGGCAGCATCGACCTGACCGATGAGCTGATCCCATTGCTCTACCGTGAACGGCGAGGCGCCGATCGAATCCGGCTTGTCCGCATAGGGCTCCAGGAGCCAGGCGGTATATCCTCCTTGCGAACCGTCGCCGACAATCTTGACGACGTTGACCTGAACAAGTTCGGTCGAAACCCGTTTGCGGATGTCGGTGATCTGCTGCACGGTGTCGTCGAACGGCAATCCTCTGACGTTGTAGGAGGCCACCACGCGGAACGGGAGCGCGCCGCGCTTTTCCACGTCCGCGTAGAGCGCGATCAGACCGCCCTGATCGCCTCCCACGGGGGGAACGCCGGCATCGAAGACCGACGTGATGCCGGCCGCCGCGGCTTTCGGCAGCCAGTTCTCCATCAACCGTCCCATGGACGGCACTGAAATCGGCTCGACGGCGTTGACGAGGCCGAGCACCGCATTCACTTCGAGGACATAGCCGGTCGGCTCGCCGTTCTTGTCGCGAACGTAGTAGCTGAAGCCGGGGATCGGGTCCGGCGTGTTACGGTTGACCCCGGCGATCTCCAGCGCCTTGCTGTTGGCCCACAGGCTGTGCCCGTCGATCGCGAAGAAGAAGGCCGGCCGCTCGGGCAGTATGTCATCGAGGTCGGCGCGGGTCGGTCCCTCCGGCGGAAACATATCCACGCGCCAGCCGAAGCCGCGGATCGGACCATGCGGATGCTGCTTCGCATAGGATTGGATGGCCGCCTTCGCATCGGCAAGCGTTGGCACCTGGAGATCGACGCCCGAGGTCAGAAACGATCCGAGGATCGGGTGGATATGCGCCTCGACGAAACCCGGCATCAACAGCTTGCCGTCGAGGTCGACGACCTTGGTCTTCGGCCCGGCGAGCGCCATCGCGCCGGCTTCGTCTCCGACATGCACGATCCTGTTGCCCCTGACGGCCACCGCCTTGGCCCATGGCGACGCGCCGGAAACCGTATAGATCGGCCCATTGCGGAACACGAAATCCGCGGAGCGGCTGTCGGCGCCTTGCCTTGTCTCCTGCGCGGATAATGCGGTGGCCTCGAACACCTGCGCCCCGGCGACCGCGGCGGTCATCATCAAGCCACCCTTCAGCAGGGATCGCCGCGTTGTGTCGTTGCTGGATTGCCGTCGGCCGAACGCTGCGAAATAGGGAGACCACTCACACGCCATGCACATTTTATTCGCCACTCCTCACTGTCGCGGGAGAGTGGGGGCGCGAGGTTTTCGGGTCCGTTAACGGCGGCCTAGTTCCACACCGCCCGCACCCCATCGACCACGAATTGCACCGCGAGCGCGGCCAGGATCACGCCGAGCAGCCGTTCCAGCACGATATTGCCGGTGACGCCGAGCAGTTTGGAGAGGCGCGCGCCGAGCAGGAATGCGACGAGGCAGGCGAGCATCGTGATGGCGATCACCACGATCAGGCCGGTGAGCCGCACCAAATCGCCGGAGGAGCGCCCCGCGAGCAGGATCACGGCGGTGATTGCACCAGGCCCGGCCATCAGCGGAATGGCGAGCGGGAAGGCGGCGATGTCCTGCGCGTGCTCGTCCTCGACCGCCGCCTCCGCTCTGTTGGCCTCACGGACAATGCGCACGCCGAACACCATTTCCGACGCAATGGAGAACAGCAGAAGGCCACCCGCGATCCGGAAGGCGGGCAGCCCGATGCCGAGCTGGCGGAGAAGCCAGTCGCCGGCGAGCGCTGCCCCGCACAGGATCAGCAAGGCGATCAGGCTCGCCCGAAACGCGACGCGCTGGCGGGCCGCGGGGGCGAGCCGCGCGGTCAGCGCGGTAAAGATCGGCACCAGGCCGACCGGGTCCACCACCACAAGAAGCGTGACCAGGGCCGAAATGAAAAAGTCGCCAGTCATGCCTGCAAGCCTCGCGCGCGGAGCCAAAAAAGGCAATGCTGGGGCGGCTGCGACGGGCGTCCAGACGCGCTCTGTAACAGATTGAAATAACTCTAGAAATTCGACCGTCGGCGACACGAAATCATTGGCTTTGCCGGCGTGAATCGGCTATGGCTGGGCCGACTTTCAGCTTCCCCGGACAATCCTTTGGCCGATCCAGAAAACCCCGATTCCGGAGGCGCGCTGCCGCCGGACATCCGCCCCGTATCGATCACGGAGGAGATGAAGCGCTCGTATCTCGATTACGCCATGAGCGTGATCGTGTCGCGTGCGCTGCCGGATGCGCGCGACGGCCTCAAGCCCGTGCATCGGCGCATCCTCTATTCGATGCACGAGCAGGGGCACACGCCCGACAAGAAATACGTGAAGTCGGCGCGCATCGTCGGTGACGTGATGGGTAAATATCACCCGCACGGCGACCAGGCGATCTACGACTCACTGGTGCGGATGGCGCAGGATTTCTCCATGCGCCTGATGCTGATCGACGGGCAGGGCAATTTCGGCTCGGTCGACGGCGATCCACCGGCGGCGATGCGCTACACGGAATCGCGGCTCGCGCGTCCGGCCATGGCGCTGCTGGCCGACATCGACAGCGACACCGTCGATTTCCAGCCGAACTATGACGGCAACGAGCGTGAGCCGGTGGTTCTGCCGGCGCGCTTCCCGAATCTGCTCGCCAACGGCGCCGGCGGCATTGCGGTCGGCATGGCGACCAATATCCCGCCGCACAATCTCGGCGAACTGATCGACGCCTGCGTCGCGATGATCGACGATCCGGCCATCACTATCGCTGATCTGAACGCGATCGTGCCGGGTCCCGATTTCCCGACCGGCGGCATCATCCTCGGCCGCGGCGGAATCCGCAACGCCTACGAGACCGGCCGCGGCTCGATCGTGATGCGTGGCAAGGTCGAGATCGAGACCATCCGTAAGGATCGCGAGGCCATCGTCGTCACCGAGATTCCGTATCAGGTGAACAAGGCCAGCATGGTCGAGCGGATCGCCGAACTCGTGCGCGAGAAGAAGATCGACGGCGTCGCCGATCTGCGCGACGAGTCGAGCCGCGAAGGCTATCGCGTGGTGATCGAGCTCAAGCGCGAGGCGATCCCCGAGGTGGTGCTGAACCAGCTCTACCGCTACACGCCGCTGCAGACCTCGTTTGGCGCCAACATGGTGGCGCTGGAAGGCGGCCGTCCGCAGGTGATGAACCTGAAGGACCTGCTGTCGTCTTTCCTGGCTTTCCGCGAAGAGGTGGTGTCACGGCGCACCAAGTTCCTGCTCAACAAGGCGCGCGACCGCGCGCATGTTTTGGTCGGGCTCGCCATCGCCGTCGCCAATATCGACGAGATCATCCGGTTGATCCGCGCCTCGAAGGACGCCAACGAGGCGCGCGAGGCGCTGATTTCGCGCAACTGGCCGGCAAGGGACGTCGAGGCGATGATCACGCTGATCGACGATCCGCGCCACCGCATCAATGAAGACGGCACCTACAAGCTGTCCGATACGCAGGCCCGCGCCATCCTCGATCTGCGCCTGCAGCGCCTGACCGCGCTTGGCGTCGAGGAAATCCAGGCCGAGCTCGACAAGCTCGCAGCGGAAATCAGCGACTATCTCGACATCCTGCGCTCGCGCGCGCGCATCCAGGCGATCGTCAAGGACGAACTCGCCAAGGTGAAAGAGGATTTCGCCACACCGCGGCGCACCGAGATCGTCGATCAGATGGACGAGGTGGAGGAGGAAGATCTCATCCACCGCGAGGACATGGTCATCACGGTTTCGCACCAGGGCTATGTGAAACGCGTGCCGCTTTCGACCTACCGGGCGCAGCGCCGCGGCGGCAAGGGCCGTTCCGGCATGCAGACACGCGAAGAGGATTTTGTCGCGCGGCTGTTCGTCGCCTCGACCCACGCACCGGTGCTGTATTTCTCCTCGCTCGGCCGGGTCTACAAGCTGAAGGTCTGGAAGCTGCCGGTGGCGGCGCCGCAGGCACGTGGCAAGGCGCTGATCAATATCCTGCCGCTTCACCAAGGTGAGCGTATCACCACCATCATGCCGCTGCCCGAGGACGAGTCCACTTGGGACACGCTCGACGTCATGTTCGCGACCACCAAGGGCACGGTCCGGCGCAACAAGCTCTCCGACTTCGCAGATGTCCGCCCGTCCGGGATCATCGCCATGAAGCTCGCCGAGGGCGAGGGCATCGTCGACGTCCAGATCTGCCGCGAGAGCGATGACGTGCTGCTGACGACGGCTCACGGCCAATGCATCCGCTTTGCGGTGCCGGATGTGCGCGTGTTTGCCGGCCGCTCGTCCATGGGCGTGCGCGGCATCTCGCTGGACGAGGGCGACCGGGTCATCTCGATGTCGATCTTGCGCCATGTCGATGCGACGGCGGAAGAGCGCGCGGCCTATCTGCGGCGCGCCAATGCGGTGCGCCGCGGCGACGAGGGCGATGCTGCGGAAGCGGACGAGGAGGCCGATGCCGAGGAGGCCGCAGCCGACACGATCGAACTCGGCGAGAAGCGCTATGTCGAGATGTCGGCCGCGGAGCAGTTCGTGCTGACGGTGACCGAAAAGGGCATGGGCAAGCGCACCAGTTCCTACGAGTACCGGATCACCAATCGCGGCGGCAAAGGCATCGTCGCGATGGGCATCCTCGAAGGCAAGAAGGGCGCCAAGACCATCCGTAAGAAGACCGGCAAGCTGGTTGCGTCCTTCCCGGTGGAGGAATCCGACCAGATCATGCTGGTCACCGACCGCGGCCAGCTGATCCGCACGCGGGTCGAGGGCATCCGGATCGTCAGCCGCACCTCGCAGGGCGTGATCGTGTTCGACACCGCCGAGGACGAACGGGTGGTGTCGGTCGAGCGGCTGTCGGAAGACGGCGACGACGTGTCCAACGGGTCGTAACGGTCCAGCGGGTCGCAACCGGGCGCGCGAGCCCGAAACTCTCTCCAGATCGAAAACAAGTCTCTCTGTCAGGTCCGTGGCGCATGACGCGCCGCGGCAAACACGGGTGGGTGTCATGAAGGCCGACGAAGCTGCCGAAATGATGGATCAGGAAAAGACCCGCGATACGTTCAAGCAGCGCGCCGCGGTCGCGATCGCGACCTTCGCGATGATCCTTGCGATCACCGGCCTTGGCGGATCGAATGCCGGGAAGGAAGCGGTCAACAACAACGTGCTGGCGTCCAATTACTGGAATTTCTTCCAGGCGAAGAACATGCGTCAGACCTCCTACGCGCTGGCTGCGGACGATCTCGAACTGCGCCTCGCCCAGAACGATCCGGCGCTGTCGCCGCAGGCGCAAGCCGAGCTGAAGAAGAAGGCCGAGGCCTATCGCAAGACGGTGGCGCGCTACGAATCCGAGCCCGAGACCCGCGAGGGTAAGAAAGAGCTCATCGCCCGCGCCAAGGAACACGAGGAAAAGCGCGACCACGCGCTCAAGCAGGACCCGTATTTCGATTATGCCGAGGCGCTGCTGCAGATCGCCATCGTGCTGATCTCGGTGGCGATCGTCGCCGACCTGGTCTGGCTGAGTTTTGTCGGCGGCGCGCTCGGTCTTGTCGGCGCGCTGCTGACGCTCAACGGCTTCTACCTGTTCGTCGAATTGCCGTTCCTGAGCTGATGCAGGATGGTCGCGGCCCGCGTGAGGCGCTCGCGCGCCTCAGCGCACGGTGCGGCGGACGAAGTCGCCCGCCGCGAGATTGAGCTTGGCCTCCTCATAGGACATCATCCAGCGCGATGGGGCGACAAGGGCGCTCTCCGATGGCGTCGAGGCCGCTTCCACGGCGGCCGCGTGGCTGAGGCGGGTCGGAGCAAATCCGGACGCGGCCTTCAGCTCCGGATCCGGAATACGGTCGGGCGCCACCACGCGCACATTGACGGCGCGCCCCGCATTGCGGGTCTCGTCGCGCAGGCAGGAGCGCGCGTAATAGGGCCAGCTCCGCAATTCGCAGTCGGCGAGAACAGCGATATCGCTCTTTTGCCCCGCCGCCGGTGCGCTCGCATTCACGAGCGCCGGTATGGTCAGCAGGCTGACTGCCGCGACCGCGGCGGCGCATGCCACTGCATAGGCGGCCCTGAGCATCGTTCAATCCTCTGTTTGCGGTTTCCCTTGTCCCGCCGGCTAAAAGCGCGAATCGGCCTTTTGGTTCGGCCCTTGCGACATTTTGAGGAAATGGGAACGGCGGCAGCCTTCGGACGTTGCCTTGCCCTTGCGGGACTTAAGCCTCCGGGTTAGACGGGCGCATGCCGCGTATCGCTCTTTATGCAGGGTCGTTCGACCCGGTCACCAACGGCCATCTCGACATCGTTCGGCAGGCGGCGCGGCTTGCCGACCGACTGGTGCTCGCGATCGGCGTGCATCCCGGCAAGACTCCGATATTCAGTGCGCAGGAGCGGATGGACATGCTCGATGAGGTGTGCCGGCCCGTAACCCGCGAGACCGGGTGCGAGATTGGCTGCCTGACCTTCGACGATCTCGTGGTGCGTGCGGCGCAGCGGGAAAACGCAACGCTGCTGATCCGGGGCCTGCGCGACGGCACCGACTTCGACTACGAAATGCAGATGGCGGGCATGAACGGCGCGATGGCGCCGCAGGTGCAAACGGTGTTCTTGCCGGCATCGCCGATGGTGCGCCCGATCACCGCCACACTCGTGCGCCAGATCGCCAAGATGGGCGGCGATGTTTCGCATTTCGTGCCCGCATCGGTGGCCGCGAGGCTCAAGTCGCGATTCCAGACCTGACCGTTGGACGCTCCAGGGAGCTTTCATGATCCGAATTCTTGCCGTGCTGCTGGCTGCGTTCGCCTTTTCGGCGGGCGCACACGCGCAATCCGACGCGCAGAACACGCTGGTGCTCGAAACCACAAAGGGCAATGTGGTGATCCGGCTGCGCGAGGACGTCGCGCCGCAACACGCCGCGCGGTTGAAGCAACTCGCCCGCGACGGCTTCTACGATAACGCGCCGTTCCATCGGGTCATTGCCGGTTTCATGGCGCAGACCGGCGACGGCGATCGCGGCGACGGGCGCGGCAAGTCGAAATATCCCGACCTGAAGCAGGAATTCTCGGCGGTGCCGTTCCGCCGCGGGATCGTCGGCATGGCGCGCGGCGGCCACAGCGTCGATTCCGCCAATTGCCAGTTCTTCATCACCTACGCCGATGCGCCGCATCTTAACCGGCAATATACCGTGGTCGGCGAAGTGGTGTCGGGCATGGAAAATGTCGACAAGATCAAGAAGGGCGAGCCGGTGTCCGATCCCGACCGCATCACGCGCGCCTATGTGCAGGCCGACAAGAAATAGGAGAGTTGGCGATGGCCGATCCGGAAAACACGCTGAAGCTTGAAACCACCAAGGGCGATGTCGTCATCGAGATGCGGCCCGACCTTGCACCCAACCATGTCGCGCGCATCAAGGAACTGGTGCGCGACGGATTCTATGACGGCATCGTCTTCCACCGGGTGATCGACGGCTTCATGGCCCAGACCGGCTGTCCGCAGGGCACCGGCACCGGCGGCTCCGGCAAGAAGCTGAAGGCCGAGTTCAACGCCGAGCCGCATGTGCGCGGCGTCGTGTCGATGGCGCGCGCGCAGAACCCCGATTCCGGCGACAGCCAGTTCTTCATCTGCTTCGATGACGCCACTTTTCTCGACCGGCAATATACGGTCTGGGGCAAGGTCATTTCAGGCATGGAGAATGTCGACAAGATCAAGCGCGGCGAGCCGGTCAGCGATCCCGACAAGATCGTCAGGGCGACGGTCGCCGCCGACGCTTAGCTCCTTATCCCTCCCCGAAAGGGGAGGGGCGA
>JBIQKQ010000118.1:0-10604 GCA_044506365.1 Hyphomicrobiales bacterium | reverse complement strand
TCTACGGGGCGAAAGGTGCAGAGGTCCCAAGGCCTGCACACCCTCTACATCTCACCGTTGAAGGCGCTTGCCGTCGACATCGCGCGCAACCTCGAGACGCCGGTCGCCGAGATGGGGCTGCCGATCCGGATCGAGACCCGCACCGGCGATACGCCGGTGTCAAAGCGCACCCGCCAGCGCCGCGATCCCCCCGACATCTTGCTGACCACGCCCGAGCAGCTTGCCCTGCTTCTGGCCTCCGCCGATGCGCCGTATCTGTTCGGCACGCTGAAGCGCGTGATCCTTGACGAACTGCACGCACTCGTCACCTCGAAGCGCGGCGATCTGCTGTCGCTCGGGCTCGCGCGGCTGTTCCGGCTTGCGCCCGGCCTGCACACCATCGGCCTCTCCGCCACCGTCGCCGAGCCTGACGAGCTGCGCCGTTATCTCGTGCCGCAGCCGCGGCACGGCGAAAATCTCGCCGATCTCGTGATCGCGCAGCCGGGCGCCGAACCGCATGTCACCATGCTGGAGCCGGACACCCGCGATCCGCAATCGCGCATTCCCTGGGCCGGGCATTCGGCGCGCCATGCCTACCCGCAGATCTACGATCTCATCAGGCGGCACAAGACGACGCTCGTCTTCGTCAACACCCGCAGCCAGGCCGAGACGATCTTCCAGGAGCTCTGGCGCATCAACGATGACGGGCTTGCGATCGCGCTGCATCATGGCTCGCTCGACGTGGCGCAGCGGCGCAAGGTGGAAGATGCGATGGCCCGCGCGAAACTGCGCGCGGTGGTCTGCACCTCCTCACTCGATCTTGGCATCGACTGGGGCGATATCGATCTCGTCATCAATGTCGGCGCGCCGAAAGGCTCCTCGCGGCTCCTGCAGCGCATCGGCCGAGCCAACCACCGGCTTGACGAGCCTTCGCGCGGCATTCTCGTTCCGGCGAACCGCTTCGAGGTTCTGGAATGCCGCGCGGCGATCGAGGCCGTGGCCGAGAATGCGCAGGATACGCCGCCTCTGCGCACCGGGGCGCTCGACGTGCTGGCGCAGCATGTGCTCGGCACAGCCTGCGGCGAGCCGTTCGAAGCCGATATTCTTTACGAGGAGGTCGTCAGCGCGGCGCCCTATCGCGCCCTGACGCGCGCCGACTTCGACGCGACAATCGATTTCGTCGCCACCGGCGGCTATGCGCTGAAGGCCTACGAGCGCTTTGCCAAGATCAGGCAGGGCAGGGATGGCCGCTGGCGCGTCACGCATCCGCGCTTTGCGCAGGCCTATCGCATGAATGTCGGCACCATCGTCGAAGCCGTTATGCTCAAGGTGCGGCTGGTGCGCTCGCGCGGCGCGGCGAGCGGTCGTACCGGACCGATCGTGCGCGGCGGGCGCATCCTCGGACAGGTCGAGGAATATTTCGCGGAAACGCTGGCGCTCGGCGACACCTTTGTGTTCGCGGGCGAGGTGCTGCGCTACGAGGCAATGGTCGAAGACGAGCTCTATGTCTCGAGAGCGAGCGACGACGACCCCAAGGTGCCATCTTATGAGGGGGGCAAATTCCCGCTCTCGACCTATCTTGCGTCTCGCGTGCGCAACATTCTGGCAACGCCGGCGGAATGGAAGGCCCTGCCGGCTCCGGTGCGCGAGTGGCTGGAAATCCAGGAATGGCGGTCGGTGCTGCCGGGGCCGCGCGAGCTTCTGGTCGAGACCTTTCCGCGCGCCGACAAGCATTATCTCGTCTGCTACCCGTTCGAAGGCCGGCTTGCGCATCAGACCCTTGGCATGCTGCTGACGCGGCGGCTCGAACGCGCGCGGCTGCGCCCGCTCGGCTTCGTCGCCAACGAATATGCCCTGGCCGTCTGGGGGCTCGGCGACGCCGCGCAGCGGCTGCGGCGCGGCGAGCTTTCGCTCACGGAACTTTTCTCGGAGGACATGCTGGGCGACGACCTCGAAGCCTGGCTCGCCGAGTCGATGATGATGAAGCGGACCTTCCGCACCAATGCGGTGATTGCGGGCCTGATCCAGCGCAGATCCACGGACCGCGAGAAGACCCGCCGCCAGGTCACGATTTCGACCGACCTGATCTACGACGTACTGCGCAAGCACCAGCCCGACCACCTCCTGCTGCGGGCCGCGCGTGCCGATGCGGCAACAGGTCTGCTCGATATCAGGCGGCTCGGCGAAATGCTCTCCCGCATCCGCGGTCGAATCGTCCATAAGGCGCTTGACCATGTGTCGCCGCTCGCGGTTCCGGTTCTGCTCGAAATCGGCATCGAGTCGGTCTATGGGGAAGCCGCGGACGCGCTCTTGGCGGAGACCGCGGACGAACTGGTCAAAGAGGCAATGACGGGGGTGCCGGGTGGTCGCAACCGCGACAACTGATTGGCCGCACTATCGCGCCGACGAGGTGGAACTCGCGGGTGCGCGGCTCGTGGTCGATCCGGCCGGCATTCTCTGGTGGCCCGCCGAGCGGCTCCTTGCGGTCGCCGATCTGCATTTCGAGAAGGCCTCGAGCTTTGCGCGCTACGGTGCATTGCTGCCCCCCTTCGATACGGCCGCGACACTGGCCCGCCTGTGCGAAGCGGTGATGCGCTATCGCCCGCGCGCGGTGCTGGCGCTCGGCGACAGCTTCCATGACGGCGACGGCCCGCAGCGGCTCGGGGATGCCGATCGTGGTGTGATCGGGGCGCTCCAGCAGGGCCGCGACTGGATCTGGGTTGCCGGCAACCACGATCCCGATCCGGCGGTCGGCATCGGCGGCGTGTTTGCGCCGGAATGCAGGATCGGCGTGGTGACGTTTCGGCATGAGCCATCCGGACAGCACGGCGAAATCGCCGGCCACCTGCATCCCATGGCGCGCATCAGTGCCCGGGGCCGCACGGTCAGCCGCAAATGTTTTGCGATCGATGCCGGCCGCCTGGTGATGCCGGCCTTCGGCGCCTTCACTGGCGGGCTCAATATCCGCGCAACGGCGTTCGTGAATGTATTCGGTGCGCTGTCGTTTCGTGCCCACATGCTCGGCGCATCGCGGCTCTACGCCGTCGATGCGGCACGGTGCCTGCCGGACTGAAACAGGATCGCGCGGTGCCGATCGCTCGACGGTGCCCTCCGTATTCGCGGCAGTTCAGTCCTTCCGGAACACCACCGAGGCGAACCAGCCGGTCGCCAGCGCCATCAGCGTCGTGAACAGGCCGTACAGAATGCCATGATTGGTGGCGGCATTCACGATGAACTGCTCGATCCCGACTTTCACGACTTCGCGCGCGGACGCCGCGCGCGCGAGCTCCGCGCCGTCGGCGAACAGCCGCACGTCGACCTCATAATTGCCGACGGGAGCCTCCGCCGGCAGCCTGATGGTCGCGCGAAACAGATTGGGGGTGAGGAAGGTGACGCCCGCCGGGTCCTCCACATACAGCTTTCGCTGCTGGTGCAG
This sequence comes from Hyphomicrobiales bacterium, assembly GCA_044506365.1. GTDB lineage: Bacteria > Pseudomonadota > Alphaproteobacteria > Rhizobiales > Xanthobacteraceae > Pseudorhodoplanes. Next base: position 7,189 of record JBIQKQ010000118.1, on the reverse strand, counting down.
CCGGATCAGCGCGTCCCGGAAAACATCATGCTCGCCCGACTGGATTGCGGATGTGAGCGCCGGCCGGGGAACCAGATACATGCCGATGCCCTGCCGGCGCAGCAATTCAGCCGGTGCGATATCGGCGACCGGCTTGTTGCTCAGCACCGCGAGATAGGTCGGCGCGTTCAGGAAGCTGCGCGATTCCGCATTGGTCCAGATCCCGAGAACACGGTCCTTGCGGCGCACCACAAGCGTCTCGCGCGGCCCGGCGACGGTGACGATGATGTTGTAGTCGCCCTTGCGCGAAACGGTCTTGGCGTCGCGCTCGATCGAACCGAACAGCACCAGCTCGATCCCCGTGAAACTTGACGTCACCAGCACTTGGTGGCTGGAGAGCGAGGTGATCAGCCGCTCCGCCGAAGCCGGTATGGCCGCGAAGCAAAGCAATGCGCAGCACAGGGCGATACGCTTCATCATCCGCTCTCCCCGGTAAAGCGGATGGAGAACAGTTCGGCGGGCTCGAACAGGAGTTCGAGTGCGAAGCGGGCGCCGACGCCGAGCACGAGAAGGCCCAAGAGGAGCCTCAGCCTTTCCGCCTTCATGCGCTGGCCGGCGCGCGCCCCGAATTGGGCGCCCACCACACCGCCGACCATCAGGAAGGCTGCCAGCAATACGTCAACCAGATGGTTGGTCGCGGCATGCATGACCGTGGCCGACGCCATGGTGACGAGCGTCAGGACCGTGGAGGTGCCGATCACGGTCGCGGTCGGCACCCGCAGGAAATAGATCAGCATCGGCACCAGCAGGAAGCCCCCGCCGATGCCCATCAGCGCGCCGATGAAGCCGATGATGAAGCCGATCCCAAGCACCGGGATCGCGGACACGTAGATTTTCGACCGCTTGAAACGGAATTTGAACGGCAGGCCGTGCAGCCAGGTATGGCTGCCGGGGCGTCGCAGCACGACCGGATAGCCCTGATAAGTCCGCATGATGGCGCGAACCGCCTCGCTCACCATCATCACGCCGACGGCGACCAGCAGGATCACGTAGGAGAGCGCGATCACAAGGTCGAGCAGGTCCGCGGAGCGCAGCAGCGTGAACAGCCAGACGCCGCCCGCGGTCCCGACGATGCCGCCTGCGAGCAGCGTCATGGCGAGAGCAAGGTCGATCGCGTTTCTGCGCCAATAGCTGATTGCGCTCGACGCCGATGAGGCGGCGATATGGCTCGACACGGTCGCGACCGCGACCGCCGGCGTGATACCGATGAAAATCAGAAGCGGCGTCATCAGGAAGCCGCCGCCGATCCCGAACATCCCCGAAATGAAGCCGACCGCGAGCCCCATGCCCATCAGCAGCAGCATGTTGACCGGGAGATCGGCGATCGGAAGATATATCTGCACTGGCGTCCCGAATCCGAACTTCGCCTGACTTGCAGCACCCTCTCAAGCGAACTTCGGATTCGAAGGACGCTAATGTGGTTTGATTCCGGTGCGGCGGGTTCAAAAATTCCCTTGAAGACCTGCCGCGGCACGGAAGGGAATTTCTGAACCGCCATACCGGTTGCGGGCCGATCTGGCAGAGCCATAGCCCCGCGTGACTGTTGCGGCAAAAAATCCGGCGCGCGGCCGCCGAATGACGCCGCGTTTGCATCATCCGTACAGGACTGAGCGGATTAGTCGAATGATTTGTCGTGAGCAGCGCCGTTACGCGGAGATTCGTTACGACGCCGTGACCTTCACGACACTGCCGGCGCGAGGCTTCTTCCCGGGCGCCGAGTCCGCCGCCGGGCGGTCCCATCCGCCTGGAGGCGCCGCGACCGTCACGGCATCCTCGGGCTGCTGCTGTGCGGTGAAGGACTGGACAGCGGCGCGGGCGGTCGCCAGTGATCCGGCATCGAGCTTGGCGGCGATCTCATCCCGCTTCTTGGCCGCGTCGTTGTCGCCCTGGAGTGCCGCGAGGGCGAGCCACTTGTAGGATTCCAGGATGTTCTGATCGACACCGATGCCGCGCGCATGCAGGATCGCCAGATTGTACTGGCTATCGGCGACGCCGTATTCAGCGGCACGGCGGAACCAGTCGGCCGCGGTCTTGTAATCCGGCTTTCCGTCGATGCCCTCGGCGTAAAGCACCGCAAGGTTATGCATTGCCTTTGCATTGCCCTTTTCGGCTGCGGCGACGTAATGGCGGCGCGCAACGGCGAGATTCTTCTTCACGCCGAGGCCCTTCTCGTACAGCCCGGCGATGCGGAAATGGGCCGGCGCGAGGCCGGATTCGGCAGCGCGCTCCAGCCAGCGCAGGCCGGCTTCGGTGTTCTTGGCAACGCCCCGGCCCTCGATCTGGCGGATGCCGACTTCGTATGCCGCCGCCGGTTTCCCCTTGGTTGCCGCATTGCGCAGGGTGAGCGGGAGCTTATCGGGCAAAGGCGGCAGCGGATCGTTCAAGACATTCGGCGCCAATCCGTTGTCCATCTCGATGCTTTTGCCAGTTCCGCCGATTGATCCGGTTGAAGCGATGTCAGCCGGCGGAGCGGGGAGTTGCGCAGCGGCGCGGGGCCGTTCAATCACCCCCGACGGCGGGGTCGCGAACAGGTCGTGCTTGGCCGGGAGGGTCGCTGGCGCGGTCACTTGCGCCGATTTTTGCGGGTCAGCATCTGGCGTCGCTGCCGGCCCGGCGGGAGCGGTGACCTCCGCAACGGGCATGCTGCCGGAATCGAGCAGATCCATGGTGATCCGCGCCCCGGCGGCGATCAGAACGAGGGCGCTGGCGCCGACGAACAGCGAGCGAACCCTGCGGCTGATGGTTTTGGACGACCGATCCCCTGATTCATCGTCTGTGGGCGCTTCGGTCTCCGCAGCCGCCGCTGCCTGTGCCGCGCGGCGCGCGGCCGCAATGAAATTGGTCTGTCCGGGATGATTGGCGCCTCCCGGCTTGGCGCTGCCGAGTGCGGCTTCCGAGGCGGCGATCCGTTCTGCAGCGGAGGCGGCGGGCTGCGCGCGCGGTGTTCCGGAGCCGGGCTCCAGCGGGAAATCGGGCGGCAGGTTCGGATCAATCGGATTGCGCTCGCGCACCTTCGGCGCGGCTTGCCTCGGCTGCGCCGGTTGCGGAACCGGAGATGGTTTGGCCTTCGGCGGCTCGGCAGCTGTCGCGGCTGGTCGGCTGGCGGCGAGCCTGTCTGTGGCAGGCTGCGAAGCCGGCTGGCGCGCCATCGCGCCAATATGCGGCGCTTCGGCCGGCTGCAGCGGCAGTTCGGCGCGCGCCGCTTGTGGCTTCGCCGGCTGCGTCGGCGCCGCCGAGGGCATTGCGTTCGGCATCGGCATCGGCGCGGGGGCTTCAGCCGCAAAGCGCGCTTCGCGGATGCCGCTCTCGATCATGGCCAGGCGATCGACCAGATGGCCAAGGGTCGAGTGAACCGCTTCGAGCGAATCCTGCGTGCGGACCAGATCGCGCTTCAGATGATCGACGGCCGGAGTCGGATCGATGACCGGCTGCGGCGCGGGAATCTGGATCTGATCGAATCGCGCCTTGAGATCGGCGAAGCCCCGCTCGATCGCGCCGAGAACCGGCAGGCTCGCGATCCGCTGCTCGATCGATTGCAGCATGTCGGAATCGATGCCGCGGGAGGTTGCCGCCACCCGCTCGACCCTTGCCGACAATCCTTTGATTTCCTCGGACAATCCGGCGAGCATGTCATTGGAGGCGACGTTCGCGACGATGCCGCGCAAGGCGACGATCGAGCTTTCAAGCTGCTGCAATGACGCCGCATCCTGATACGCGCCGCCGGCTTGGTCGATCCGCTCCGTCAGATTGCGGACGGCCTGCTCGAATCCGGCGAGACTTTCCGCCGGCTTGAGGCTGCGGATCGCTTCCCGCACATCGTTCAGCGAACGCTCCATGCCGGCGATCGCATCCGGGTCGACCCCGGCGGCGCGGCTGATGTCGATGCGCTCGGCCAGTCTGCGGATCTCCGCCTCCAGCGCATCGATGGCGCGGCGCGGCATCGCCTCCAGCAGGCGGTTGGATATTTCCGACAGGTCGGTCCGCAATTCCTGCAGCGCCGCGGAGAAATCCGGCGCGGGCTGCCGCAGGGTCTCGATCTGCGCGGTCAGGTTGCGGATCTGGCTTTCAAGGCCGGACAGGTCGGGGCCCGGCGCATAGCGCTGCGGTTCGCCATGATGTGCCGGTTCCGGCGGATAGCCGGGCGCCAGCGGCGGCGCATAATGCTGCGGCTGACGCAGGTGCGGCGGGGCGTAGGGGTCGGACGGACCGTAACTCGTCTGCGGCGGTGGGGCGGACGGCGCGACCGCGTTGGCCTCCGCCGGATCGCCCTCGAGCGCGCGCATGCGGGCGGCGATTTGCGAGACCGCATCGTCCATTGTCACTGGCGCGGGCGGCTCCTGCGGCGGCGCATAGGGTGCGGGCGGCGGCGCATAGCCATAGCCCGGCGGCGGGGCCTGGTGATAGGCCGCCGGCGCATGATGATAGCTCGATGGCGCCTGATGATAGGGCGGCGGCGCGGCATAGGGCGGGACGGCCGGCCCGTGCGGATAGCCATAAGCGCCCGGTTGCTGGTAGCCGGGCTGCGGATAGCCGTATCCGGGATAGCCCTGGCCGTGGTCCGGATAGCCCTGCCGCTGATAACCTTGCGGAATTGACGGCTGGGGATAGGCCTCGCGGGCGGCGCCATAGCTTGCCGGCGGGAAATAATAGGACTGCGGCGCGGGCGCATGATCGTCCGACCGTGCACCGTTCTCAGTCATCCGCACGCGCTCGTTCATTGCCTGACCCGCATCGCCTGATGAGGCTTTCGCGCCTTTGGCGGCACCGCGATCCTTAAAGAATGGGGTGTTCAGAAAAGCGGTCCGCCCCCCGAAGCCGACTTTTCCGCGTCAGGGTAAACAAGCCGTTAACCGCAGGGATTTCTTAACAAAACCGGGCCATCGCGCGGGCCGGCGAAACGCAATAGCCTAGGCGCGAACACGAAGGTTCTGCCGATTCGGGGGAAAGCGATGCCGGTCTATAACGCGCCGACGGACGAGGTGATGTTCCTGCTGGGCGATGTGTTTCACATCGAGCGCCACAGCAATGTGGCGGGCTTTGGCGATGCGACCCCCGATGTGGTCGAGGCCATGCTCGTAGAAGCCGGCAAGCTTTGTTCCGAGGTGCTCGTTCCTCTGAACCGGACCGGCGATATCGAGGGCTGTACGCGTCACCCCGACGGCAGCGTCACGACGCCGAAGGGATTCAAGGAGGCCTACGACCAACTGGTCGCCGGCGGATGGATCGGCCTCTCGGCGCCCGCCGAATATGGCGGGCAGGGACTGCCCGGCACGCTGACCGTCATCATCAACGAGTTCCTCGCTTCGGCCAATCTCGCCTTCTCGATGTATTCGGGCCTCGTGCAGGGCGCGGTGGCGGCGATCCTCACCCACGCGAACGACGAACTGAAACGCAAATTCCTGCCAAAGATGGTGGAGGGTGTCTGGGCCGGCACCATGAATCTCACCGAGCCGCATTGCGGCACCGACCTCGGGCTCCTGCGCACCAAGGCAGTGAAGCAGGATGACGGCAGCTACAAGATCTCAGGCACCAAGATCTTCATCTCCGGCGGCGAGCAGGACCTCACCGAGAACATCATCCATCTTGTGCTCGCGCGCATCGAAGGCGCGCCGGAAGGCACCAAGGGCATCTCGCTGTTCATCGTGCCGAAGATCATCGTCAACGATGACGGCACGCTGGGCGATCGCAACGGCGTCGTCTGCGGCTCGATCGAGCACAAGATGGGCATCCACGGCAACGCCACCTGCGTGATGAATTACGACAATGCCACCGGCTATCTGATCGGGCAGGAGAACCGCGGGCTCGCCGCGATGTTCGTGATGATGAACGAGGCGCGGCTCGGCGTCGGCGTGCAGGGGCTCGCGCTTTCCGAGGTCGCCTATCAGAACGCCGTCATCTACGCGAAGGAGCGGTTGCAGGGCCGCGCGCTCACGGGGCCGAAATTCCCCGACAAGCCGGCCGATCCGATCATCGTGCATCCCGACGTGCGGCGCACGTTGCTCTCGATCCGCGCCTTCAACGAAGCGGCGCGCGCGCTCGTCATCCAGACCGCGCTCTATGGCGACCTGTCGCATCGTTCGCAGGACGAGAAGGAGCGTCAGCACGCCGACGACATGATGGGCCTGCTCACGCCGGTGGTGAAGGGCGTGCTGACCGATCTCGGCTTCGCCAATGCGGTGAACGCGCAGCAGATGTTCGGCGGCCACGGCTACATTTCGGAGACCGGCGTCGAGCAATTCGTGCGCGATGCGCGCATTCCGATGATCTACGAGGGCGCAAACGGCATCCAGGCGCTTGATCTCGTCGGCCGCAAGTTGCCGAAGGATGCCGGCCGCGCGGTGATGGCCTTCTTCGCCGAGGTGCAGGGCTTCATCAATGCGCACAGGGGCAACGATGCGATGAAGCCCATCGTCGAGCCGCTCAATGTGTCGCTCGGCCACCTGCAGCAGGCGACGATGTGGTTCATGAACAATGCGCTGAAGAACCCGGACAATGCCGGCGCCGGCGCGACCGACTACATGCACATGTTCGGCCTCGTGGCGCTTGGCCTGATGTGGGGCCGCATCGCGCTTGCGGTGAACGAGCGGCTGGCGAAGGGTGATGGCGGCGAGGGCGCGGATGGCGGCGGCAGACTCGATGCGCAGGCGCTGAAGAACAAGCTGATCGTGGGACGATTTTTCGCAGAGAAGATGCTGCCGGAGACAGGCGCGCAGCTCGCAAGGATTACGGCGGGGGCGGGGAGCGTGATGGAGATGGGGATGGAGGGGTTTTAGTTTCTAAGTGTCCGACGAGCACCGTCGCCGCGAACCGGCTTATTCGGAACGCGAAGGTCTGAAATCATCATGAGCGAAAAAGACTATTTCTTGAGTACCCTTAAAACCTTCGAAGAGAAGCAGGATTTCGTCATCCGAATTTTTAGACAAACGCATGACAAGCGCACAAGCGCAAGACGTGTTTTGGCAAATCTACTCTTATTCCGCATTGTCATGGTGAGCACTAACATGATCACGCTGTGTGCGGTCGAGCACCGTAACGAGGACGGGGCGTCTCCCGTTATCGATCAAACTTCAATTGCGGCTCTTGCTCGCGTTCTCTTCGAGACGTGTCTTATGTTCGATTACATCACGGACCCCGAAACCTCCGAAGAGGA
>JBIQKQ010000117.1:0-10630 GCA_044506365.1 Hyphomicrobiales bacterium | reverse complement strand
CCGAAGAATTCCAAGGTCAAGGAAGGCAAGACCTGGCCGAAGCCCGAGGGCGCGACCAATCTGCGCGAATACCGCATCTATCGCTGGTCGCCCGATGACGGCGAGAACCCGCGCATGGACACTTACTACGTCGACATGGACGATTGCGGGCCGATGGTTCTCGACGCGCTTTTATGGATCAAGAACAAGATCGACCCGACGCTGACGCTGCGCCGTTCCTGCCGCGAGGGCGTCTGCGGCTCCTGCGCCATGAACATCGACGGCACCAACACGCTCGCCTGTACCAAGGGCGCCGACGAGATTTCGGGCGCGGTGAAGGTCTATCCGCTGCCGCATATGCCGGTGGTCAAGGACCTCGTGCCCGACCTGACGAATTTCTACGCGCAATATGCGTCCATAGAGCCTTGGCTGAAGACCGAAACGCCGCAGCCGCAGAAGGAATGGCGGCAGAGCGAAGCCGACCGCAAGAAGCTCGACGGCCTTTACGAATGCATTCTGTGCGCCTGCTGCACCACCTCATGCCCGAGCTACTGGTGGAACGGCGACCGCTATCTCGGGCCGGCGGCGCTGCTGCAGGCCGGACGTTGGCTGAAGGATTCGCGCGACGAGGCCACCGGCGAACGCCTCGATTTTCTGGAAGACCCATTCCGGCTGTATCGCTGCCACACCATCCTGAATTGCTCCAAAGCCTGCCCGAAGGGTCTCAATCCGGCGAAGGAAATCGCCGAGATCAAGAAGCTGATGGTGGAGCGGCAGGTTTAGCGCACACGCGCCCGGCAACGGTCTCACGCGTCATTCCGAGGGCGGGATCTTCAGGCTGCCAGCCCGGAATCCGGTCGCGGCTTCGGTGTTTTGAAGCGCTTCGCGTTCACTGCGCAGCAACGCCGCGGAATGACTATTCCGCGACTCGGGAGGGCGCACCGCACCGAGCCCGAGCGCCTCGGCCATCACCCGGAACTCGCCGTTCATAGGCACGACATTCTTCGCCGTGCGCGCGGGAGCGTCATAGACGGTCCAGACGATGTCGCGCGAGGTCGTCGCCATTGCGACACGGATCGTATAGCGCGGTCGATTCTCGCATCGCGCAGAATCAGCGCGGAGCGTGCCTCGCAGTCCTCGCGTGCGATCAGCTGCGCGGACTTGCCGAAGGCTCACGCATGGTCGATGCCGTTCACAGTGAGCGTGACCTCGTCTGGCGCAACGAGACCCTCGAATTCCACATTCAGGTGGAAGCGTGCGCCGGCGAGAATCTCTGCGCGGTCCAAGGGATAAAGGGTCTGGCCTAACCCTGTGGAACCGCGCAGACAACCACCGCGAACGCGAACATCGCCCGGCGCATGGCTATAAATCCTGTCCCGCTTGCAGCGGATCCAAGACCGCTTGCCGAGGCTCATTGTGCACGGTCCGGTGCGAGGCGCGCCAGCGCCGGCGCGCTCGTCGCCTAGCGCTGCGCGGGGGAACATCTCGCGGCGCCCGCGGGTTACCCGCTGTCAGGAGCGGATCGGTCCAGACGGGGCGTACGACTCAAGCGGACGTGTAGAGACGGGAGCATTCAGATGAACGAGAACGCAGAGCGCGTATGGGACCTGATGGAAAAAATCTCCGTCTGCATGCTGGCGAGCTGGGACGGCCACGAATTGACGGCGCGTCCGATGGGCGCCTTCGTGCGCCGCAAAAACAACGCGGTCTTTTTCCTGACCGATGCCCGCCATCATAAAGACGACGACATTCGCAAATATCCGAAGGTCTGCCTCGCCTTTGCCGACCCGGGCAGCACACGCTTCGTGTCCCTGTCGGGCCAGGCCGAAGTGTCCGCGGACCGCAGCGTGATCCGCGAATTGTGGTCGACCCCCGCCAAGGCCTGGTGGGATTCGCCGGACGACCCGAACATCCGCATGCTCAGAGTGACACCCATGGACGCCCAGTATTGGGAAGGGCCAGGGAAGGTGGTCAGCACCGTGCAAATGGCAATCGCGGCGGCCACGGGGAAACGGCCCGACATGGGCGACAACAAGAAGGTTGCCATGAACGCGTCCTGAATGCGAGAAATCGCAGGCCTGCGACAAAAAGCACCCTGGGGAAGGCGTCTGGATTTACAGCGATTAATCGGCCGGCCACGGCCTCGCCATCCTTTGCGCGCACCGACGCAGAGCCACGTTTCGGCGGCAGGACCGTTTGCTGCGCTTGCCGGCCGCCCATCACCCGACCAAGCCTAAATCAGAAGTGAGATCACGAATGCGGATTACCAAACTGATCCTCTCGGGAGCCGCCATTTCCGCGATTGCCTTCGCGCACCCGGTCATGGCGCGCGACGATTCTGCACCCGTCGTCGTCGCGCAGCGGGATCAGGACAAGAACAAAAATCAGGACAAGAACAAGGGCAAGGAGAACCGCGATCAGCGCCGGGAGCAGAGGCAGGATCAGCGGAAGGAGCGGCGCGACGACCGGCAGCAACAACAGCAGCAGCGCCAGCAGGATCGGCAGAAAGAACAGCGAGAGCGCCAGCAGGACCGTCAGAGGGAGCAGCAGCAGCGCCAGCAAGACCGCCAGAGGGAGCAGCAGCAGCGTCAGCAGGATCGCCAGAAAGAGCTGCAACGTCAGCAGGATCGTCAGAAAGAGCAGCAGCAGGACCGCCAGCGGGAGCAGCAGCGTCAGCAGGATCGGCAGAAGGAGCAGCAGCAGCGCCAGCAGGATCGCCAGAAAGAGCAGCAGCAGCGCCAGCGGGACCAGAAGAACGAACAGCAGCAGCGCCAGCAGGACCGCCAGAAGGAGCAGCAGCGCCAGCAGGAACAGCAGCGCGACCACCGCCGCGGCCGTCAGGACCAGAAGCAGGACCAGAGGCAGGACCGTCGTGACGATCGGCAGGAGCGCCAAGATTCGCAACAGAACCGTCGCGAGGACCGCAAAGAACAGCGCGACGACCGTCGCGATCCGCGGCAGGATTCGCGGCAAGATCGCAGGGACGATCGCGACCGCCGCGATGATCGCGCGCGCCGGCTTGACGACGTCAAGCAAGAGCGCCGGGAGCGCCGCGAAGGCAACCGGACGATCATCCAGGAAGGCAACAGAACGATCATCCGCGACGGTAACCGGGCGATCATCCGCCGCGACGAGACTGAACGCTTCCGCCGTTATGGCCGCGACGTCGATGTGCGTCGCGTCGGCAACGAGACGCGCACCGTGGTGATCGGTCCGGACGGCCGGCGCATCGTCACTGTCACCGACGCCAACGGGCGGCTCCTGCGCCGGTCCCGGTACGTCAATGGCCGCGAGGTCATCATCATCGACAACCGCCCGCGCGGCGGACGCCGGGCCGATGCCTTCTTCGTGGCCCTACCCGCGCTCGCGATCGCCTCGCTTGCGATTCCGCGGGAGCGCTACATCGTGGAAGCGGAGTCGGCGCCGCCGGAATACATCTATGGCGCGCTGATGGCCCCGCCGGTCGAGCGGCTGCCGCGGGCCTATACGCTCGACGAAATCCGCTACAGCCCGGAGGTGCGCGACCGCATGCCGCGCATCGACCTCGACACGATTACTTTCGATCTCGGTTCATGGGAGATCACGCCGGACCAATATGACCGGCTGGCGCCGATCGCCGAAGGCATCCGGCGCGCGATCGCCAACAACCCGAACGAGGTGTTCCTCATCGAAGGCCACACCGACGCCACCGGCACGCCGGAAGACAATCTGTCGCTGTCGGACCGGCGCGCGGAAGCAGTCTCGGTGATCCTCACCGACCATTTCCAGATTCCGCCGGAAAACCTGACCACCCAGGGCTATGGCGACCAGCACCTCAAGGTGCCGACTCAGGCCGCCGAGCGCGCCAACCGCCGTGTCACGGTTCGCCGCATCACGCCACTGCTGCAGCAGGGCGAGGCGGCCGGCGGCCCGATCCCGCAGTAAATTCGGGACGCGATACGAAGCAAAATGGCCGGGCAACGCCCGGCCATTTTTGTTTCCTCGGAGCCCGCGGGACAGCAGCGACGCGTGACAAGGAGCGCCGAACGTCGCTCCCCTTATCCGCGTGCGGTGACCGCGGCGATGCGATCCGCGCTCGCCTACAGCCCGCGTTTTTTCTTGCGTTGACCGAGCGTGCGCAGGCGCAGCGCGTTCAGGCGGATGAAGCCCTCTGCATCGCGATGGTCGTAGGCGACCGCGCCTTCCTCGAAAGTCACCAGTTCCTGGTCGTAGAGCGAATAGGGACTCTCGCGTCCGGTCACCCAGACATTGCCGCGATAGAGCTTCAGCCGAACCCGGCCGGTGACATGCGCCTGCGAGGTATCGATCGCCGGCTGCAGCATCTCGCGCTCGGGCGTGAACCAGAAGCCGTTATAGATCAGCTCGGCATATTTCGGCATCAGCTCGTCTTTGAGATGCGCCGCGCCGCGATCCAGCGTGATGCTTTCGATCGCGCGATGCGCAACGAGCAGGATGGTGCCGCCCGGTGTCTCGTACATGCCGCGCGACTTCATGCCGACGAAACGGTTCTCGACGAGATCGAGCCGGCCGATGCCGTTCAGCTTGCCGAGATCATTGAGATGCTTGAGCAAGGTCGCCGGCGACATCTTCTTGCCGTCGACTGCAACGGGATCGCCCTTCTCGAAATCTATGGTGATTTCGGTGACCTTGTCGGGCGCGGTGAGCGGATCATCGGTGCGCGAGAAAACGTAGTCCGGCACTTCGACATTCGGGTCTTCCAGCACCTTGCCCTCGGATGACGAGTGCAAGAGGTTGGCGTCGACCGAGAATGGCGCCTCGCCGCGCTTGTCCTTGGCGATCGGGATCTGATGCATCTCGGCGAATTCGATCAGCTTGGTCCGCGAGGTCAGGTCCCATTCGCGCCATGGCGCGATGACCGTGATGTCGGGCTTGAGCGCGTAATAGGCCAGCTCGAAGCGCACCTGATCGTTGCCCTTGCCGGTCGCGCCATGGCACACTGCATCGGCGCCCACCGCCTCGGCGATCTCGATCTGCTTCTTGGCGATCAGCGGGCGTGCGATCGAGGTGCCGAGCAGGTATTGCCCCTCGTAGACCGTGTTCGCCCGGAACATCGGGAACACATAGTCGCGGACGAATTCCTCGCGCAGGTCCTCGATGAAGATGTTTTCCGGCCGAATCCCGAGCAGCAGCGCCTTCTCCCGCGCCGGCTCGAGTTCCTCGCCCTGCCCGAGATCGGCGGTGAAGGTCACCACCTCGCAGCGGTAGGTGCTCTGCAGCCATTTCAGGATGATCGAGGTGTCGAGCCCGCCCGAATAGGCGAGAACGACCTTTTTCACGTCTTTCTTGGGCTTGTCCGCCATGAATCCAGTTCCCGTCGGCCAAAAACGGGCGGACTATAGGCAGAACCGGGAATGGCGCAACTTCGGGCGCCGGATAAGCGGTGCGGCGCTTATCGCCGCTTCCCGCTCCGGGGCGGCGGGTTGTAGAACGGATTGGGCTCGCAGCGTCCGCCGATACCGGAAATGGTGGCAAGGCATTGCTGGAAACTGACGAAGCCGCAATTGCGCGTCGTCCAGTCATAGCGCGCACACCACGGATATTCCCGTGCCTCGGCGGGGAGGGCGGGCAGCAGCAAGAGCATCGCCGCGGCCGCCCCTGAAATGACTAATCTTTGCATGAAGCCTCCCGGCAGCATTGGATCGACTGACCGCTCCTGCGCATAACAAGATAATGCGCCGTAAGTTCGCAGGGCAGCCACCGTCACGGAATGAAGTCTCATGAGCAAACCCGTTGTCGACTTCTGGTTCGATTTTGCGTCGACCTATTCCTATCCGGCCAGCGTGCGGGCTGCAGCCCAGGCCGCCGAGGCCGGTGTCGCGATCCGCTATCGCCCGTTCCTGCTCGGTCCGATCTTCAAGGCGCAGGGCTGGGACAGCTCCCCCTTCAACATCTATGCGGCGAAGGGCCGCTACATGTGGCGCGATCTCGAACGGCTTTGCGGTGCGTTGTCGATCCCTTTTCGGCGGCCCGATCCGTTTCCGCAGAATTCGATGCTTGCCGCACGCGCGGCCATTGCCGGTGACGGCGAAGCCTGGCGCGAAGCGTACTGTCTCGCGGTGTTCCGGACGCACTTCGGCGAGGGGCGGCCGATCGACACGGCCGAGGCGATCGGCGCATTGCTGCACGAGGCTGGCGCACCCGCGCACAGCATGCTCGAACTTGCGCAGTCCGACCCCGTGAAGCTGCGGCTGCGGACCGAAACCGAGCAGGCCGCCGGGCTCGGTATTTTCGGGGCGCCGAGCTTCGTCACACCGGACGGCGAATTGTTCTGGGGCAACGACCGGATGGAAGCGGCATTTGCCTGGGCACGGGCGCATGCAGACCGCTGAACGCCAGGCGCGTCGAGGAACAAACGGGAGCCGCTGCGGATTATCGGAGCGCTGGGGGCGGAGTCATCAACGTCCCATCTTCACTCCGCAGCCCGGTGGCCCCGGCCTTCCAGCCGGGGTCTTTTCTTGTTCCTGCTGAAACTCCGCCCCTGACCAACCGCGCAACTGCGATCCATTGCGCACCAGATCACGCTCCGCCGCGAAACTATGCCGCCGCGAGATTTTCTGCCGGAGCCAGCGGACCGCTATCCGCTGCCGGCCGTGTGCCGATCCCGACCGTGACTTCGATGTCGATCGAGACCTGCAAATCGGCCCATTGCACCTTCTTGTAATCGAAGCCGTTCGTCAGGGTTGGCTTCACCACCTCGAAATAGGGTGAGATGTCGAAATCGCGCGGCGCGTAGAGCGACGAATGGCGGATTTCCAGAATTTCCGCGCGCGCCGATTCGCTTTCCACCCGGCTGGTCTTCGGCAGGATCGGGTAGCGCACCGAATCGAAGGCTTGCGCGATCAGCGCCGAGCAGATGATGCGGGTCGGATGGCCCGAGCCCATGCTCATCATCTTGCGCCGCCATCTTTGCGGGACCGGCAGCGGCATCAGGAAGCGCATCAGGTCGATGATGTTCTTCACGTCATAATCAAAGCCGATGCGTTCTTTCGCATAGGCGCAGACGCGGGCGCGATCTTCCGGCGTCAGTCCGGTCGGGCGGCAGATACGCGTGTGGTAGCGGGCATATTTCGACAATGGCGCGCCGACCACGCCTTCGCCGAGATTGGCCTCGACCAAGACCAGCGGCTCGCCGTCGTCGGTCTCGCGGTCGCCGATGCGCCCGACATAGAGCGCCGCATGCGACCATGTGGATTGCGTCAGATACTTGATGATGCCGGAAACGTGATTGTTGCCTTCAACCAGCAGCACGTCGCCGGGCTGCAGTGTCGCCTGCAACGCGCCAAAGTCGCTCGGCGTGAAGGGCTCGTAGCCCTGCACCGGCTTTTCCAGATAGCGAGCGAGGAACCGCCCGATCCTGTCGAGCACGAAGCTCATGGCCGCAACCTCCCGTATGCGCTTTGCTCCGCATATCCGGCTGTTTTGATGCATTTTCGTCGAAAGCGGTTGCAAAGCGGTTCACGCGGTTCACGGCGCGGTGACTTCAGCCGGACAGCAGGCGTTTGCAACATCTTGCTTTTTCCGGATAGTGAGGCGGTGTGCAAAGTCTCCGGTAACCATGGACGCAATCTCCCGCCGTTCGTTTCTCGCGGTCACAGCCGGAATGGCCTCGTTCCCGGCCTGGATTCGGCCATCGACGGCAGCGGAAACCGATGTGGCGATCGTCGGCGCAGGAGCCGCCGGCATTGCGGCGGCGCGAAAGATTGCCGCAGCCGGCCGGCGCGTGGTGGTTCTGGAGGCGTCCGATCGCGTCGGCGGCCGGTGCGCGACGGACACCGGCATCTTCGGGGTACCCTTCGACCTTGGCGCGCATTGGATGCATACCCCGGACCAGAATCCGCTCGCCAAGCTGGCCCCGCGCACCGGTCTTGACATCTATCCGGCTCCGCCCGGCCAGAAAATCCGCATCGGCCGCCGCAATGCGCGAGAGAGCGAGCTGGAGCAGTTCTTTTCGATCATGGTCCGGGCACGCCGCGCAATCGAGGACGCCGCACGCAGCAAGTCGGACATGTCGGTCGCGCAGGCGATGCCGAAGGATCTCGGCGAATGGGCCAGTTCGGTGGAATTCTATCTCGGGCCGTTCAGTTGCGGGAAAGACTTCGCGGACCTGTCGGTGGCGGATTTCCAGCGCTCGAACGAGCGCGATGTCGATGCCTATTGCCGCCAGGGTCTGGGTTCGCTGCTGGCTCGGCTGGCCGAGGGTGGGCCCGTGCAGATCTCCACGCCGGTCAAACGCATTGGCGCGCAAGGTCGCGGCCATATCACCATCGAAACCGAGAACAAGGGCGCGCTGCAGGCGCGGGCTGTGATCGTCACCGTCTCGACCAACGTGCTTGCCGAGGGCAAACTGATTCCGGATCTGCCGAAGCGGCAGCTCGAAGCGTTGAACCGGCTGCGGCTCGGTTCCTATGAACGGATCGTGCTGGACATCCCGGATAATCCGTTCGGGCTCGCCCATGACGACCTCGTCTTCGAGAAAGCGGAGGACCGGCAAACCGCCGCGCTGCTCGGCAACGTCAACGGCTCGTCGCTCGCCTATGTCGACGTCGCGGGCTCGTTCGGGCGCGAACTCGCCGCCAAAGGACCGCGCGAGATGACCGGCTTTGCGCTGGAGTGGCTGGACAAGCTGTTCGGCGCCGACGTGAAGAAGGCGATCAGGCGCACGCACGCCACGCAATGGGCCTTCGAACCGTTCGTGCGGGGCGCCTTTTCGGCGGCCTCGGTTGGCGGGCAGGCCTCGCGCCGCATCCTGATGAGCGAACCGCTGCGCGATCGTGTTTTCTATGCCGGCGAAGCGGCGCACGAAACGCTCTGGGGTACGGTGGGCGGCGCCTGGGAATCCGGTGAGCGCGCAGCCGACCTGGCGCTTAAAACCCTCGCGCCGCTGACCGGTGCGGTTCCCGCGCAGAAGACCCAGCCGGCAAAGCGGCCGGCCAACCGTCCCGCGCAGAAGGCACCCTCAGGCCGACAGCGCGCGCCGCGGCGTCAGGAATTTCCCGGCGGTGTGCCGCGAATCTTCAACGACTAGATTTTCTCCGAAGGCACTGCGTCCATCACGGTTGCCGCGCTTTCCGCAGCCGCACATAGAGCGCGCCTTCGCCGCCATGCCCGGCAGCGGCTGAATCGAACCCGAGCACCAGGTCGCGAAACTCCGGCAGCGCCAGCCAGAGCGGCACCGCGCGCTTGAGAACGCCGTGCCCATCGCCGGCGCGCCCGCCCTTGCCGGTGATGACGAGCACAATACGGCCGCCCCGCGCCTGGACCCGCCGCAGGCATCGCAACAGCACGTCATGCGCTTCGGACTGCGTGTGGCCGTGCAGGTCAAGTCGCGCGTCGATGGTCTCGCGCCCGCGCGCAATCTTCTGTTTGACCTTGCGATCGAGTGGCGCGAGCGGGGGCGGTTTTTTTGGCGGGAGCGCCGGCGCAGGCGCGACAGGTGTTGCCGCGCTACGGCTTGCCGAGGCCCTTGGCACTTTCGGGGCCTCGCCCGGCTCGCTTGGCGATTCCTTTGGCCGCGGACGTTTGCGCAGCGGACGGACGGTTCGTGTGACCCCGTGCCATAGCACAATGTCGTCCGAGGAAAGCCGCCGTCCTTTGCGGCTTTCGTCGGTGGTCATGACGACGGCTTGTCGGCCGGTTTGGGCGTCGGTTGGACCGCGGGTTTCGACGCGCCGATCGGCGTCGGAAACGGATTGCCGCTGCGCGCCGCTGGTCGCGACTTCGCAGAGGACGCGTCTCCTTTGGGCTGCGCAGACGGCGCGGTTTTCGGCGCCGGCTTTGGCTTCGGATCGCTGGCTGCGGTCGCTTGCGGCCGCGCTTCCGACTTTTCGGGCCGGGCGCGTGGCTTCGGCGTTGGCGCGGCTTCGGCAACCGGTTTAGCCGAGCCCTGCGGCTTTGGGGTGGATCGGGCTGCGGCTTTCGCCTCGGCGCGCGGATCGGGACGTGGGGCCGGGGCCGCTGCCGCCGGTACCGCGGTCGTGACGGGTTTTTCCTCGTGGTTTGCAGGCGATGGTGCAGCGCTTGCGACCAGGCTGGTGTCTTTCGGCCGCGGCTGCGGCAAGGGCATGCCGAGCGCCTCATCCTCCGGATCGAGTTCGTTCGGAATCAGCATCACGAATTGCCCGTTGTGCTTGAACCGGCCGGCGGCGCGCGCCGCCTCCTCGCCGGCCCCGAGATAGATGTCCGCGCGCGCCGGGCCGACGATCGCGCCGCCGGTATCCTGCGCGATGGTCAGCCGGCGGAACCAGGTGTCGGGTTTCTCGCTCGCGATCGGCAGATAGGCATTAACAAAGACAGGCATGCCGTAGGTGTGGATCCTGCGGTCGACCGCGATCGATCGGGCCGCAGTCAGCGAAATGCCCTGCGCGCCGATCGCCTCGTCATGTTCGCCGAGATCGGTCTCGCGGAAGAACACATAGGACTTGTTCATCCGGCGCAATTCCTTGCCCTCTTCCGGGTTGTTCTCCATGAACTCCCGGATTTTCTGCATCGACATTTCTTCGCGCGGAACGATGCCCCGCTGCACCAGCACCCCGCCGACCGCGAAGTAGGGATGGCCGTTCTTGTCGGCATAGTTCAGCCGGATCACCTTGCCGTCTTCCAGGCGCACACGCACGGATCCCTGAATCTCAGC
>JBIQKQ010000116.1:0-10693 GCA_044506365.1 Hyphomicrobiales bacterium | reverse complement strand
GAACAGCTTTTCCATGTAGTCGGCTGTCGTCTGCTCGTCGGCGCCTTCGAGGCCAGCCTTGGCGAAGGTGTCGGGATCGGTCTCGAAGATCCAGGTCGAGCGGCCGGGCTCATACTGGTAGGCATGGACGATGAAAATGCCGTGCTCGGTTTCCTTGAACAGGAACGTGAAGCTGTCGAGCGGCTTGGTCGACCCCATCCAGCAGAACTTGTTGGGCCGCAGATCGATCGACGGCTTGAAGATGTCGGCATAGGTCTCGCGCACGCGCGAATTGATGCCGTCGGCAGCGATCACCAGATCGGCGTCGCGGCGTAGCGCCTCGAGATCGGCGATCTCGGTCTGGAACTTCGTCTCGACGCCGAGCGCCTGCGCGCGGGCGGTGAGCAACTGCAGCAGCGTGACGCGCGCGCAGCCGCAGAAGCCGTTGCCGCCGATGCGGAAGGTCGAACCCTTGAAGTGGATCTCGATGTCGTCCCAATAGGCGAAATTCTCGGTGATCGAGCGGTAGCTCTCCAGGTCGTAATTCTGGAAGGTTTCGAGGGTCTGGTCGGAAAACACCACTCCGAAGCCGAAGGTGTCATCCGGACGGTTGCGCTCGTAGACGGTGATCTGCGCCTGCGGCCATGCCTTCTTGTACAGAATCGAGAAGTAAAGCCCGGCGGGGCCGCCGCCGATCACGCTGACCTTCATGGGAGCCTCCGCGCGTTGCGCTGTTGAGATTATTTTAAGCTTAAAGGAACTTCGCGCAAGCGGGATTTGACGTGAGTCAATCAGATCGCGGAATGGACGACACTTTTCCTGCCGCGCGCGGCCGAAGTCAGCGTGCTTGAGCCCTATAAATTTTAAGCTTAAAGTATCGCCGGTTACCCCGGCGGATTTTGGGCAGTTCATGACAAAGCTTTCGGGACGGCACGCTCTCGTGACCGGCGGCGGCCGCGGCATCGGTCGCGCCGTTGCGGCCGCCCTCGCGGCGGCCGGCGCGGCTGTGACCGTACTCGGACGGCAGACGAAGCCGCTGGAAGAGGCGGTGCAGAGCGGACATGCCGCTGGCTATGTCGTCGCCGATGTCACCGATCCGGAGGCCGTGGGGATGGGCGTCCAGCAGGCCGAGCGTGAGCGTGGCCCGTTCGACATTCTGGTGGCCAATGCCGGCGGCGTCTCCACCGCCCCGTTCGGCAAGACCGATCCGGCCCAGTTTCACAAGCTGTTCGATCTGAATGTGATGGGCATCGTGCATGCGACGCGTGCGGTGCTGCCAGGCATGGTGTCGCGCAAGTTTGGGCGCATCGTTGCGGTTGCCTCGACGGCGGGCCTGAAAGGCTACCCCTACGTCACCGCCTATTGCACCACCAAGCACGCCGTGGTCGGCCTGGTGCGCTCGCTTGCTGTCGAGACCGCCAGAACCGGCGTGACCGTCAATGCGATCTGCCCCGGCTATACCGACACCGACCTTGTGCGCGAATCCGTCGGCGCAGTCTCGGCCAAGACCGGCAAGTCGCATGACGATGTGGTCGCGCAATATGTCAAGGACGTGCCTATGGCGCGATTGATCCGGCCGGAGGAGGTCGCAGCCGCCGTGCTTTATCTGTGTTCGACCGATGCAGGCGCGGTCACCGGCACCGCCATGACGGTCGCTGGCGGAGAAATCTGAATGAGCCAGACAGCCTCGCTGCCGCTCGATGCGGAAACGAAAGTCGCGGAACGGCCCGGCGATCACGAGGCTGAATTGCGGTTGTGGCTGCGCCTTCTGACCTGCACGACGCTGATCGAGAACGAGATCCGCCAGCGCCTGCGCACCGAATTCGACCTGACGCTGCCGCGCTTCGATCTGATGGCGCAGCTGGAACGCGCGCCGAACGGCATGACGCTCGGCGAGCTGTCGCAGCGCATGATGGTGTCGAACGGCAACGTGACCGGCCTTGTGGAACGGCTGGTCTCGCTGAACCTCGTCGAGCGCCGGCCCGCGCCGAACGATCGCCGCGCCATGATCGTGACCCTGACGCCCGAGGGCCGTCGCACCTTCCGGTCGCTTGCGCGCATGCATGAGGGCTGGATCGCCAACATCTTCTCGGATCTGGAATCGGAGGAAATCGAGACATTGATGAAATTGCTGGCCAAGACAAAGACGTCCGCCCGCAGGGCAATCGACGCGGGAGGCGCCAAATGACCCTGAACACGCATCATCCGGTGCCGCTGCCGCTTGCCTCCTACAAGGCGCAGCATGTGAAATTCGAGGTCAGCGGCAAGCTCGCGACGCTGACGCTGAACCGCCCGGAGCGCAAAAACCCGCTGACCTTCCAGAGTTACGCCGAGATTGCCGGTATCTTCCGGGCGGCCGCGAGCGACGATCAGGTCAAGGCGTTTGTCATTACTGGCGAGGGCGGAAATTTCTGTTCCGGCGGCGATGTGTTCGAGATCATTGGCCCCCTGGTCGAGATGGATACGGTCGGCCTGCTCAAGTTCACCAGAATGACCGGCGAGGCGGTGAAGGCGATGCGTGCCGCGCCGCAGACCATCGTGGCCGCGGTCGATGGCGTCTGCGCGGGCGCCGGCGCGATTCTGGCGATGGCGTCGGACCTGCGGGTTGGCACCGCCAAGGCAAAGGTGGCGTTTCTGTTCAATCGCGTCGGCCTTGCCGGCTGCGATATGGGGGCCTGTGCGATCCTCCCGCGCATCATCGGGCAGGGCCGCGCCGCCGAGCTCCTCTATACCGGCCGCGTGATGGGCGGCGAGGAAGCCGAGCGCTGGGGCTTTTTCAATCGCCTGTCGTCATCGGAAAACGTGCTGGCTGACGCGACTGCGCTCGCCGACGAACTGTGCGCCGGCCCGACTTTCGCCAACGGCATGACCAAGCGGATGCTGGAGATGGAATGGGCGATGTCGGTCGAGCAGTCGATCGAGGCCGAAGCGGTCGCGCAGGCGCTCTGCATGGAGACAGAAGACTTCAAGCGCGCCTTCCACGCCTTCGCCAACAAGCAGAAGCCGGTGTTCGAGGGCAATTGAGTTGATGCGTCCGTTCTCTCCACGCGCACTCTTTTCCCTCCCCCCTTTCGGGGGAGGGTGGCGGCTCGCGCAGCGAGACGCCGGGTGGGGGGTCATCGAGACGCTCTTGTTGTCACCCCCCTCCCGCCGCGCGATGCGCGGCGACCTCCCCCGCAAGGGGGGAGGTGCAGACGGAGTGTTTTGCTGATGTCATTGCAGGAAACCCTTCGCTGGCCCTTCTTCAACGACGGCCATCGCGCCTTCGCGGAAAAGCTGTCGCGCTGGGCGGCTGACAATCTGCACAAGCTGCCGCATGACGATGTCGAGGAGGCCTGTCGCGCGCGCGTCAAGGCGCTGGGCGACGCCGGTTTCCTGACGCCGACCGTGCCCATGGAATACGGCGGCATGTATCCGCAATTCGATGTGCGCACGCTCTGCCTCGCGCGCGAAATCCTCGGCTACCACGATGGCCTCGCCGACTTCGCCTTTGCCATGCAGGGGCTCGGCACCGGCTCGATCACGCTCTATGGCTCGCCCGAGCTGAAATCGCGCTATCTGCCGAATGTCGGCAAGGGCAGGACGATCGCAGCCTTTGCCCTGTCGGAGCCGGAAGCCGGCTCCGATGTCGCGGCGATGGCGATGACCGCCAAGCCGGACGGCAATGGCCATGTGCGGCTCGACGGCCGCAAGACCTGGATATCCAACGGCGGCATCGCCGATCATTACGTGGTGTTTGCGCGAACCGGCGAAGCCCCGGGCGCGCGCGGTCTTTCCGCCTTCATGGTCGATGCCGATGCGCCCGGGCTGTCGATCGAACAACGCATCGAGGTGATCGCGCCGCATCCGCTGGCAACGCTGAAATTCGACAATGTGCGTATTCCGGTCGCCAACCGGCTCGGTGCGCCCGGTGAAGGGTTCAAGGTTGCGATGGCGACGCTTGATATCTTCCGCTCGACGGTCGGCGCCGCGGCGCTCGGCTTCGCCCGGCGCGCGCTGCACGAGATGACCGAGCGCGCCGCGACCCGCAAACTGTTCGGCGCTCCGCTCGGCGATCTGCAGATGACGCAAGGCTCGCTCGCGGATTCCATCGTCGACGTCGATACCTCGGCGCTGCTGGTTTATCGCTCGGCCTGGACCAAGGACAATGGCGCGGCGCGCGTCACCAGCGAAGCTGCGATGGCAAAGATGCACGCGACCGAGGCTGCGCAGCGCGTGATCGATCGCGCGGTGCAGCTGTTCGGCGGTCAGGGTGTCACGAAAGGCGTGAAAGTCGAGGAGCTGTACCGCGAAATTCGCGCGCTGCGTATCTATGAAGGCGCGACCGAAGTGCAGAAGGTCGTGATTGCCCGCGAAGCTTTGAAAAATCATGCGGCCGCCAGGGCTTCGAGCCAATGACGGGCGAGGAATGAGCAAGAGTCGGACAGTGGGAGCAGCATGATGATCCGCTCGGGACATGTCGACACTTTCGCGCGTGACAATCTTCCGCCGCAGGATCAATGGCCGGAATTCCTGTTCACGCTGCCGGAACTGCAATATCCGGAGCGGCTGAATTGCGTGACGGAATTCGTCGACAAATGGGTGACTTCAGGGCAGGGCGGCCGCACGGCGGTTATCTCGCCGAACGAGACGCTGACCTATGCGCAGCTCGCCGGGCGCATCAACCGCATCGCCAATGTGCTGACGCGCGATCTCGGCTTTGTGCCCGGCAACCGCGTGCTGCTGCGCTCCGCCAACACCCCGATGATGATCGCGGCCTATCTCGCGGTGATAAAGGCCGGCGGCGTCACGGTGGCGACCATGCCGCTTCTGCGCGCCAAGGAGCTTTCCTACACGGTGAAGAAAGCGAAGATCAAACTCGCGTTGTGCGACAGGCGGCTTGGCGATGAGATGGAAAAGACGCGGGCGCTCGCGCCGGACCTCGAGCGTGCCGTGTATTGGGGCGACGGTGAACTCGAAGCCCTGATGAACAAGCCGGGCTACGAATCCTTCACCGCCTGCGACACCGCAATCGATGATGTCTGCCTGATCGCCTTCACCTCCGGCACGACCGGCGAGCCGAAGGGCACCATGCATTTCCACCGCGACATGCTCGCGCCCTGCGACTCCTACGGCAAGCACGTGCTGCAGGCTTCACCCGACGATCGCTTCATCGGTTCGGCGCCGCTCGCCTTCACTTTCGGGCTCGGCGGGCATGTGCTGTTCCCGTTCCGCATTGGCGCGGCGACGATCCAGCTCGAAAAGTTGCCGCCGGAGGAGCTCTTGCCGGCCATTGAAAAATACAAGGCGACGGTGGTGTTCACCGCACCGACGGCCTATCGCGCCGTTGTGCCGCACGTCGGCAAGCATGACATCTCTTCGCTGCGCATCTGCGTTTCCGCCGGCGAGACCCTGCCGAAGGCCACCTTCGACGCCTGGCACGCGGCCACCGGCATGAAGATCCTCGACGGCATCGGCGGCACCGAGATGATGCATATCTTCATCGGCTCGCCGCAAACCGAGGTGCGCAGCGGCTCGACCGGCAAGCCGGTGCCGGGCTACATCGCCAAAGTGGTCGATGACAGTTTCAACGAGGTGCCAAACGGCACCATTGGCCGCCTCGCGGTCAAAGGACCGACCGGTTGCCGCTATCTCGCCGATCCACGCCAGACGCGTTATGTGCAGAATGGCTGGAATCTCCCCGGCGACACCTACGTGCAGGATGCCGATGGTTATTTCTGGTACCAGGCGCGCTCCGACGACATGATCATATCGGCCGGCTACAATATCGCCGGGCCTGAAGTCGAAGAAGTGCTGCTGACCCATCCCGCGGTGGCCGAATGCGGCGTGGTCGGTTCGCCCGACCCCGAGCGCGGCCATATCGTCAAGGCCTTTGTCGTGCTGCGCGCGGGCTTTACCGGTGACGCCGCGCTCACCAAGACGTTGCAGGATTATGTGAAGAACACCGTGGCGCCCTATAAATATCCGCGCGCGATCGAATATGTCAGCGCCCTGCCGCGCACCCAGACCGGCAAGCTGCAGCGGTTCGAACTGCGCAAGATGGCGGAATCGGCCGCAGAGAAAATCGCATCGTGACATGCGGCACCAGCGGCCTTCACCTCCCCTGAAGGGGCGCATCGACCGCGAAGCGATTGAGGAGTCGCCCTTGATCAACTCCTCCCCAACCCTCCCCTTTTCAGGGGGAGGACGTCGTAAGTCAGCAAGACGTCTTCAGGAGACCTCCCGTGTCGGACACCAGAGCCCGTAATACCATTCTCAATCCAGCCGGCTGGCCGCAGCCGAAGGGCTATGCCAACGGCATCAAGGCGCGCGGCGAAATGGTCTTCGTCGGCGGCATGATCGGCTGGGACGTGGAGGGACGGCTGGCTCAGGGCTTCGTCGCGCAGACCCGGCAGGTGCTGGAGAATATCGTCGCGGTGCTGAAAGAGGGAGGCGCCGGACCGGAACATATCGTTCGCATGACCTGGTACGTGGTCGATATCGATGAGTACCGGGCCAGCCTTCCGGATCTTGGCAAAGTCTATCGCGAGGTGCTGGGGCGGAATTTCCCGGCAATGGCGCTGGTGCAGGTCACCTCGCTGGTCGAGCCCGATGCGCGGCTTGAGATCGAGACCACGGCGGTGATCCCGGATTAGCCGCCGTCATTTAAGGGCGCGGGCCAGCAAGCGAACGAGCGAACCGTCAGAGACAGTTGCGTTCGCTTGCTGTGTTCCAGAGGAGGCGTCCTCGGCTGGTCTGGAATGACACCGCTTTGACTCTCTCATTCCAACAGGCTGAGGTAGTGGTTGGCGAAACCGGAGCCGCCCTGTTGCCTTGGCTGTTGAACCGCATCGGTTTTGGCACCGCGATTGTTGCGGTGTCCGTGCTCGTGCATCTCGGCTTTGTCGGCGCCATCGTGCTTGCCGAGCGGCGCATCCTGCCGCCATCGGATGTGTCGGCCATCGATGTCGATTTGGTCAAGCCGCAGGACCTTGAGCCGAAGACAGAGGAGCCTCCCAAGCCACCCGAGCCGCCGAAACAGGCGCTGCCGGAACCGCAGCAACTGGCGAAAAGCGAAGCGCCAGTCTCAAAGCCGGATGCGAAATCCGCGCCGGCCGGCGCGCCGGAGCCCGATACGGCCTCGCCCGAGGAAAAGCGCGCTGCGCGGCCCGATATCCCGCAGGGCGGCCCCGCGGGCGAGGGCAAGTCGAAGCTCACGCCCGAAGAGATCGCGGCGCTGCGCGCGCAGATCCAGAAATGCTGGAAATTGCCGATCGGTATTCCCGGCATGATCGGGCTGGAGATTGTGATGCGCGTCTCGTTCGGGCCGAAGGGTCAACTCGCCGCTGCGCCGGTCCTGCTGCAGGCGCCGGCGTCAGAGCGGGGCCCGATGCTGGTCGGCATCGCGATGAATGCGCTGCAGGGCTGCTATCCCTACAAGCTGCCGCCGGCCAAATACGCGGACTGGAAGACGCTGGATCTGAAATTCAGTGCAACCGGCATGATGGGACTCGGCGCGCCGCCGCCGAAACTGCAAAAGCGGATTTGAACGAAGGGCAACCCGACCTCGCCCTCAGCGGTGCCACCGCATGGCGGCAATCCGCGGATCGGCGCTAAAGGCGGCACGGTCAAATTCCAGAATCTGATGCGGCATCTCGCAGCGTGCGCGCGCACCGTTGCCGCCCAGCAAGATGCGCCAGGACAGGCGCGCAACCGGCTCGGTGGAAGCGAAGGCCTTGCAGGTGAGGAGAGCGATATTGGCGCGGTGAACGGGATCGCGGACCGACTCGTAACGGATCACCTCGATGCGTTCCTCACGCGCCAGATCGGCGAGATGCTGGCATTGCGCATAGTCGGTCGGATGCGTCCATGTCGCACGGCGATCGGTGAAGGGCGGCTGTGTCAGGTCGATGGCCCGACCGGTCGCGTATTCGCAGGCAAAGGCGGTGTACTCGCCGGCATTGCCCGGCCACGGTGTATCAGGCGACTCGTGAAAGAACAGCAGCCGATAGAAGCAGGCCTCGGCCAGCGCGGTTTCCGGCGCCTCGGATCCATAGAATATGCCAGACGTGAACCCTGCGCGCCTCAGCCGCGAGCCGCGCGGATACGGCGCGTAGCGGAACGGCGTGAACAGAAGAAAATCCAGATGGCTGCATTCCGGCGGGATCGCCGGCTTGGTGCTTTCGATCAGCTGCTCGAGCAAAGCCTGCTCGGCGGCATTGTCGGTCAGCTTCATGGTCGAGATATGATGCTGGGCCTCGACCACGCGCCAGCATCGGCCTGACGCAGGCCGCGCGCTAGACGCGAGCTCGGCGGCTGTCGAGATAGGCGATGACATTGATCAGGCCGCTGACGGTCTGGATCATATCCAGCGGCACGCCATTGAGTGCGGTGTTGGTGTTGACGAGCCATTTCGCCGCGACCGCATCGTCGCCGCCGACCATCGCGTCCAGTGCGCGATAGAGACGAACGAACAGCAGCGCGAGTTCGTAGGACTTCTGTTTCGGGTCGATGACGAACTGACCCTTGCGCATGCGGGAGACGGTCGGCTCCGACAACCCGACGATGCGGCCCAGCGCGTTGTTCTTCACGCCAAGGCGCTCGGCGGCTCGGGTGGCAGCCTTGGTGATGACGGCGGCTTGCGGATCGATCTCCGGTTTGAGCGCGGGTTGCACAGACATTTCTTTCTCCTGAAAGGAGTATGGACAATAACTTCTCCAGAAACAACCAGTTCCAAAAGATAATATCTTTACGATCTTACAAAATCTGGTTAGGCTCTCCCCCGCCTAGGAAAGCGGAGGCTGCAAGCAGCCGTGAATACACAAGCCAAGCTCATCGCCCGCACCGGCGAGCCGTTTGTTGCCGGTCGATCCGGCTCGCTCTCGGCGCAGATCGTCGCGGACGTCCGCGATGCGCTCACCGAGAGGCGGCTTAAGTCCGGCGAGCCCATCGGCACCGAGAAAGACCTCGCCGCCCGCTATGGGGTGAGTCGGATCGTGGCGCGTGACGCATTGCGCACGCTGCAGGCGCTTGGCATCGCTGAAATCCGCATGGGCAAGGGCGGCGGTGCGCGGGTGGCGCACGGCAATCCGCGGCTGTTTGCCGAAGCGCTCGCGGTGCAACTCGATCTCACCGGCGTCAGCGCCGCGGAGGTGATGGACGCGCAGCGCGCGATCGAGACGCTAGCGGCCGAGCTTGCCGCGGAGCATGCGACGCCCGCCGATCACGCGCGGTTGCGCCGGCTGCTCGACGAGGCGGAAGCGGTCATTGACGACGGCGATGCCTATACCCGTTCGTGCCGCGACTTTCATCTGGCGATCACCGAGGCATCGCATAACCGCGTGCTGGTGGTGCAATTCATCTCGCTGAATCATATCTCATGGCCATCGCATAACCGCACGCTGACGCCGGAGGTGTCACGGCGTGTACTCGCCGTTCATCAGGAACTCGCGGCATTGATCGCGATGCGCGATGCGGCCGGCGCGCGCAAGCTGATGGACGATCACGTCAAGATGATCCGCGCGCGCCGCGTTTCGGAGCGCGACCACGCGGAGGGCTGCTGCTGAGCGTCATGAAATGAAATTACGAACTTGCCTCTCCGTTCGATCCGTTTGTTCGGGGAGGAGGTACCGAAGCAAACACAACCAAGCGCAAAGGGAGACTGAACATGGCCACGAACCACAAATTCATCATCGAACCGCATTTCCGCCTGCAGGAATGGATCGCGGAGGAGAAGGGCTACTTCAAGGATGAAGGGCTCGACTACATCTTCCGCGAGATGGTGCAATCCACCGACGGCAAGATCCATGACAAGGGCAACAAGGTCGGCGCCTATCAGTCGTTCGAGGAAGGCCGCAAGTCCGACGTGAGCTGCGCCTGCCACTGGACCGTGAACGTCGCAGCGGCGTCCGGCCACGGGCGGCTGAACCGCGATGTCTATTCGGTGGCGCCGTCCGGCATTTTCGTCGCGCCCGACTCGCCGATCAAGACGCCGGCCGATCTCGCCGGCGTGCCGATCTCGGTCGGCTTCCAGTCCGGCTCGCACTACGCCTCGATCCAGGCGCTGGAAAGCTACATGCCGAAGGACCAGATCAAGCTGTCCTTCAATGACGGCATGCTGTTCAAGCGCATGGAGCTCCTGCTCGACGGCAAGATCCCGGCGGCGACCCTGTTCTCGGGGCCGTATTACCTCGCCGAGCAGCTCGGCTTCCGCAAGGTGTTGGACAACACTTTCATGATCGCCACCATGATCCACGGCGACCCCGATCCCGAGGACCTGCGCAAATACTTCACTGCGCTCAAGCGTGCGCAGCGCGACCTCGATCTGCGTCCGGAACTCTACACGCATTATTACAAGAACGAGTTTCCCAAGCGCTGGCACGAGGTCATGGATACGCGCCGCTGGGGTCCGGGCGAGCGTCTCGTGTTCGAGCCCTACACCGAGGAAACCTTCAACGTGTCGCGCGACTGGATCGCGGAGCGCGACATCTTTGAGGGCGGCGATCTCGGCAAGAAGCGCTATGAGGAAGCGACCGTCAGCGTGATGTAACCGGGCGCCGCACATGCGGTGCTTATCCCTCCCCCGCTTATGGGGGAGGGATCAGAAAGGGCGCCTCAGATCGCGGGCGCCGCTACGACGCCACCTTCAGTCCGATCAGGCGCTCCAGCGTCTCGTTGTCCTTGATCAGTTTGGCGGATGGGGCGCGGTGCACCACCTCGCCGCGCTCAAGCACGA
>JBIQKQ010000115.1:10333-10755 GCA_044506365.1 Hyphomicrobiales bacterium | reverse complement strand
ACGTGTTCTATCGCGAGCTGATCTCCTGATTTTGTCGCCCCTTCCTTGACATTGCCGGCTTTACCGCTAGTTTCCCGGCCAAATCCCGTCATTTGAGGTCATCATGGCCAAGGCCGTCACCATCAAGGTCAAGCTGCTGTCCACTGCCGACACCGGCTATTATTATGTCAGCAAGAAAAACTCGCGGACGATGACAGACAAGCTGTCCAAGAGGAAATACGATCCCATCGCGAAGAAGCACGTCGAGTTTCGCGAAGCGAAGATCAAATAGCCCATCGAGAGCGCGTGCTGCGCCTCTTACGACCACAGATTGTGGATGTCGCGGGTCCGGTCATAATAGGAGGTCGGCCGGGAGCGGTTTCATGAGGAGGACACTCTTCCCCGCCTCCGGCCCCTCCGAACCCCACGGGCCCAGAAGAAAC
>JBIQKQ010000115.1:0-10323 GCA_044506365.1 Hyphomicrobiales bacterium | reverse complement strand
CCTTGCTTTTTGGTGGCCAGACTGGGTTTAGCCGCAGCGGGATCGTCCGCGGCTGTGCGTAGAGGTGGCCGGCCGGAAACGGTGACATGAGGAGGCCACTCACACCGCTCCCAGGCCGGCCGAACCCCACGGACCCAGGAGATGCGGCGGACCTGAGCATTCCGTAGGGTTATCAATGGGCTGAACTGTGCCGGGCGTCGCCGCAGCTTGGCCCGTCAGCGGCCATGCCCTGCTTGTCCTGATCCGGAGGCTACCCGCACACCTCCCGGAAATCAAAGGCGAAGTCTCCGGTCGGCGGGGCAAATTGCCGTCAACCTAAAGTATTGAGGTTACCGCGCCGAAGTTCCGGTGCGCCGGTGCATTGCGCGAAAGCCGTTCATCGCGCGCGAAGGAAAGACATCAGGCGGCGTTGGCGACCACGCGGTTGCGCCCGTCCCGCTTGGCGCGATACAGCGCCTGATCCGCCCGCTTCAGAAGCTGCGCGGCGGTGTCATGCGCCGATTCCAGCGACGCGATGCCGATCGAAATGGTCACGTCGATCGTCCGCCGGCCCTGCTCGATCGGGAACGGCTCGGTGGCGATTTTGCGGCGCAGCCGTTCGGCCACGGTTGAGGCGATCGCCATGTCAGTCTCCGGCATCACCACCACGAACTCCTCGCCGCCGATCCGGCAGGCGAGATCAATGCCCCGGATCGACTTGCGCACCCGAATGGCGAATTCGCGCAAAACGTCGTCGCCGCAATCGTGGCCGTAAGTGTCGTTGATCGATTTGAAATAATCGATGTCGAGGATCAGCACTGCGAGTTGCTTGCCGCGCAGGCACGCCTGCTCGACCAGCTTGCCGAGATGGCTTTCCATGTAGCGCCGATTATGCAGGCCGGTCAGCGCATCGGTGATCGCCGCTTCGATCGACATCTGCACGTTGTCGCGCAGGCGTTCGGTATAACGCTTGCGCTTGATCTGGGTGCGGACGCGGGCCTGCAGTTCGTGACTGTCGATCGGACGCAGCAGATAGTCGTTGACGCCGATTTCGAGGCCCCGCATCAGGCGCGCTGTATCGTCCGGCTCGCAGATCGCAAGGATCGGCAGGCTGCGGGTGCGGTCGAGCGAGCGCAACTGGCTGCACAGGCGCAGACCATCGAAATTCTCGAGGCTGAGCGACACGATGAGGAGTTCGTAATTGCCCTCGGCAGAGCGGAATAACGCCGCGCTCGGATCGGGCTCGACCTCAACGATATGCTCTTTTTCGAGCATTGCGGCGAGCCTTTCATAGGACGAGCGGCGGTCGTCCACGAGCAGAATGCGCCCCTGCCGCCCCTGCTCCAGCACCGCCTCACGCTCGGCGCTCTCGATGCCGATCTCGCGCGATGTGACGGCGCGCATGCGCAATTCGTCGGTCATCATTTTCAACCGCGTCAAGGAGCGGACCCGTGCGATCAGCGCGACATCCGAGACCGGCTTGGTCAGGAAATCGTCGGCGCCGGCCTGCAATCCGGCCACGCGATCGGAGGGCTGATCGAGCGCCGTGACCATCACCACGGGAATGTGATGCGTCGCAGGATTGCTCTTGAGCCTGCGGCAGACCTCGAAGCCGTCGAGGTCCGGCATCATGACATCGAGCAGCACGATGTCGCATTCGGCGCGTTCGCAGGCAGCGAGCGCCTCTGCCCCGCTATTGGCCGTGGTGACGTCGAAATATTCGGCCGACAGCCGCGCCTCGAGCAGCTTCACATTGGCCGGAACGTCGTCGACGACAAGAACGCGCGCTGTCATTTGCGATCAGCCTTATGCATTTCCAAGAAAATGGCGGACGGTTTCGATGAATTTGCCGACCGAGATCGGCTTTGACAGATAGGCCTCACAGCCGCCGGCGCGAATGCGCTCTTCGTCGCCCTTCATGGCAAAGGCGGTCACGGCGACCACGGGAATGGCTTTCAGTTCGGCATCGTCCTTGAGCCACTTGGTGACTTCCAGGCCGGACACCTCCGGCAACTGGATGTCCATCAGAATCAGGTCGGGCCGATGCTGGCGCGCGAGGCTCATGGCGTCGACCCCGCTTCGGGTTCCGACGGTGTGATAGCCATGCGCCTCCAGCAGATCGTGGAAGAGCTTCATATTGAGCTCGTTGTCCTCCACGATCAGGACAGTCTTGGCCATGTGCTGCCCTCCTGGGCTCGTCTGCGTCCCGCCAGCTTGCCGAGGCATGGAGCGCCGCTACGTCTGTATGCGGGCTGGGGCAATGCGGTAAAACGTAATCGCCATTTGTTACGGAAAGGCAAACGGAAAGCGATGATTAACGATGCGACGCTATCTCGCGAGGAGGCCGAAATGATGGCGATTCAGGCACTTGGCTTCCTCGCCGCCGATGACGAGCGGCTCGGCCGCTTTCTCACCGCGACCGGACTTGGGCCGTCCGATATCCGCGCGGCCGCGCGCGAAAAGCGCTTCCTTGCTGGCGTGCTCGATCACCTCGCGGAGCACGAATCGGACATGCTGACCTTCGCGCAGGAAGCGGACGTCACTCCCGAACGCCTCACCCGCGCCCGTGCGCTGTTGTCCGGACCACCACTCGAACGCGATATCCCGTGATACAGGGAGCCGCATGCAAGGGTTCTGCCGCGACTGCCTCGGCGATGCCGGACCAGCCAGGCGCTGCGCCGCATGCGGCTCGCCGCGCCTTGCACGCCACCCGGAAATCCACGCATTGTCGATCGCCCATGTCGACTGCGACGCCTTCTACGCGACGATCGAGAAGCGCGACAATCCCGCGCTTGCGGACAAGCCGCTGATCGTCGGCGGCGGCACCCGCGGCGTGGTCGCGGCGGCCTGCTATATCGCGCGCACCTTCGGCGTGCATTCCGCCATGCCGATGTTCAAGGCGCGGCGGCTTTGCCCCGACGCGATCGTGATCAAGCCGAACATGGCAAAATATGCGCAAGTCGCCCGCGAGGTCCGTGCGCGCATGCGCGAGCTCACGCCCTTGGTGGAGCCCGTTTCGATCGACGAGGCATTTCTCGACCTGTCGGGTACGCAGCGGCTGCACGGGCGCAGCGCCGCTCAATCGCTCGCGCGATTTGCAGCCACAGTGGAGCGCGAAATCGGGATCACGGTGTCGATCGGACTGTCCTACAATAAATTTCTCGCCAAGATCGCATCCGATCTCGACAAGCCGCGCGGCTTTGCGATGCTGGGACGCGCGGAAGCCGTCACCTTCCTCGCAGGTAAGCCGATTTCGATCATTTTCGGTGTGGGACGGGTTACGCAGGAGCGGCTGGCCCGCGGCGGGTTTCGCACCATTGCCGACCTGCAGAAATACGACGAGACAGAATTGATGCGGCGGCTGGGCGCCGAAGGCCAAAGGCTCAGCCGGCTGGCGCGCGGGATCGATCACCGGGCGGTGGTTGCCGATCGCGACGCCAAAAGCATCTCCGCGGAAACCACGTTCGACAGCGACATCGCAGCCTTGCGGCCGCTCGAGAAGATGCTCTGGGACCTGAGCGAGCGGGTATCGGCAAGGCTCAAGGCCGCCGGCCTGAGCGGCGCGACCGTCGCACTGAAGCTCAAATCGGCAGACTTTCAGACTCGCACCCGCGCCCGATCCCTTAGCGATCCGACCCAATTGGCGCGCCGCATTTACGCTTGCGGCCGTGACTTGCTGGAGAAAGAGGTCGACGGCACGAAGTTCCGCCTGATCGGAATCGGAGTGTCGAACCTTCGGAGTGCCGAAGCAGCCGATCCCGACGATCTGCTCGACCCGCATGCACGCAAAGCCGCGACAACCGAGCGCGCTGTCGACCGCCTTCGCGCCAAATTCGGCCGCGAAGCGATCAAGCGCGGCCTCGCGCTCGATGAAGGCTCATAGGCCGGCGGTCACTGCGCCGGCGGTCACTTGCAGGGTTTTGTCGGGCGGGTTTCCAGCGCGGTCATCGTACCGCTCACCACGAAATCGTTGTAGTCGAGCGCCAGCGCACGCGAGATTCCGTTCTCGTAAAGCTCGAACTTGATCCCGTAGACAGGGAGTTGGTCGCCTTCGCCCTTCGACCTGTCAAAATAGCTGATGCTGACCGGCCAGCGTCGCATCGTCGACAGTTGCTGATCGTTGCCTGCCGCGTCGTCAGGCTTGTCGCCGTTCGGTTCGATCGGATGTCCGATGACCGTCAGCGTATCGTAAACCTTCTCTCCGGTATCGGAGCCATCAAAGACAGGCCCCTGTAGCAACGTCTTGCCCTCGCGCGCCGCACTGATGATGCGCCGCATATGGTCGGTCGGAAAGAAAATCTGCGCCGGGATTCCGAATGTCTTCGATGCCGGCTTGTTCAGATTGACAGCGACCTGCGATCCTTCGCGTTCGGCGCGGCCGTCCACGGCGCTCTTCAGTTTGCGGTCCACATAATTCTGCGAATTGAACCGGAACGCCTTGGCGGCGGCGTCTTCCCAGGTCGTCGCGCGCATGTCGGTCATCATCCGCACGCCCTCGCCCGCGTCAATTTCGGAGACTTGGCGAAACTGCAGCGCATAGCCTTCGCATTCGCTGCCTGAGAAGTCATACAGGATGCGGCCGCGTACGGCCTCGACGGGCCGGTTGCCGCGCGCCGAAGCAAGCTTGAGGTCATAGACGGCGCGATGCGAGGCGAACTCGATGACGTCCGCGTTTTTCGCAGGCGCCGCGAAGCCAAGACCGGCGGACGTCACCAAAACCGCCAATGCGCTCAGAAAACGGGCATCACCCATAGCGTTCGACCTTGGCGTTCGACCTTGGCGTTCGAATCCTCGCATGAAGGTAAAGTCGACCGGGGCCTGTCGCAACCCGACCACTTGCGTGCATCGCGCCAATCGGCGAAGAGAATGCGTCCATTGTGAGGCGCTGCGGACGCGCAGGAGGATGAAATGGCCGGTGCCGTCGAGAAGAAGCTGACCGATCTCGGAATCGTATTGCCGACGCCGGCGGCGCCCATCGCCAATTATGTCGGATTTGTTCGCACCGGAAATCTCCTGGTGGTGTCCGGCCAGCTCTGCCTCGATGCCGAAGGCAAGCTCGTGGCCAAAGGAAAGCTCGGCGCCGAGGTCTCGGTTGAGGACGGCCAGAAGGCTGCGCGGACCTGCGCCATTAATGTGCTCGCGCAGGTCAAGGCCGCGCTGGGCGATCTTGACAAGGTCACGCGCGTGGTTCGGCTTGGCGGTTTCATCAGCTCGGTTCCGGCCTTTCTCGACGGGCCCAAGGTCATGAACGGCGCTTCCGACCTGATGGTGACGGCGTTTGCGGACAAGGGGCGTCATGCGCGCACGACGATCGGCGTCTCCGTTCTCCCGCTCGATGCAGCGGTCGAGGTCGAAGGAATGTTCGAGGTCTCCTGACGGCGCAATTGATGCCCGGTCTCGACTGGCTGATCGCGCGCCCGGTTGCGCACCGCGGCCTGCATGACGCCGCAAACGGCGTGATCGAGAATTCCATTTCGGCTTTCGCCGCGGCCGTCGCCGGCCGCTATGCCATCGAATGCGATCTCCAGCTCTCGGCCGACGGCGAAGCCATGGTCTTCCATGACGACACGCTCGAGCGCCTGACCGAACGGGAGGGTGCGTTCGCCTCTCTTACCGCAGCGGAACTCAAAGCCGTTTCCTTCAAGGGCACGGCCGACCGGATGCTGACGCTCGGCGAATTGTGCGATCTCGTCGCCGGACGCGTGACGCTGGTTCTTGAGCTGAAAAGTGGTTTCACCGGCGATATGCGCCTTGCAAAGCGCGTGGCTGCGGTTGTTCAAGACTATGCCGGGCCGGTGGCCGCGATGTCGTTCGACCCCGCTGTCATCCGTGGGCTGCATGCCGAAGCACCGGGATTGCCGCGCGGGCTGGTCGCCCAGAGCCGCCCAGACCCCGAGGTGCCAAGCGGCAACAGCGTCCGCTACGCGCTCGATGCGCTGCGCGCCCGTCCGCATTTTCTCGCCTGGTCCGTCGACGATCTGGCCAGCTTCTGGCCGTTGCTCGGCCGGCGCGGGTTCGGCCTGCCGCTGCTGACCTGGACGGTCCGCACCGAAGCCGATCGCCTGCGGGCGGCACGGTGGGCCGATCAGATCATTTTTGAAGGATTTCGGCCATAAAACCGGGCTAAGACATCAGGCAAATGCCCGAAGCCGCAACCCCGCACACCGCCTCCCCGGTCGAACTACAGCTCCGGATCGTGTCCGATCTTGGCCAGGTCGCAGCCGAGTCCTGGGACGCCTGCGCCGCCCCCGCTCAGAATTCAGATGAGCCACCTCCCAAGCCGCCTGATCCGCGACCGGCGACATCCGACAGCGTCATCAAGCCTTCCGGCAACCCATTCGTGTCGCACGCTTTTCTGTCGGCGCTCGAACGGTCAGGGTCGGCTACGCCACGCACTGGCTGGGCACCGCAGCACCTGATCGTCGAGAGCACCGGCGGCGAAGTGCTGGGCGCGGCGCCCTGTTATCTCAAGTCGCACTCGCGTGGCGAATACGTATTCGACCACGGCTGGGCCGATGCCTATGAGCGGGCGGGCGGCAGCTATTATCCCAAACTGCAGGTAGCGGTGCCATTCACGCCGGCGACCGGGCCGCGCCTGCTGGTCAAACCCTCGCCCCGTGCGTCGGCTGTGAAGGATGTACTCGCGCGCGGCCTGATCGCGCTGTGTGAGCGACGCGAGGCTTCATCCGTCCATGTGACCTTCTTGCCGGAACAGGATTGCGAGCGGCTCGGCGCGCACGGCTTCCTGAAGCGGACAGATCAGCAATTCCACTGGCGCAACGAGGGTTATGAAACCTTCGAGGATTTCCTGTCGGCCCTCGCCTCCCGCAAGCGCAAGGCCATCCGTCGCGAGCGGCGCGACGCCCTCGAGAGCGGCATCACGATTCACCCGCTCACAGGCCGTGACCTGACCGAGGCGGTATGGGACGATTTCTTCGCCTTCTACATGGACACCGGATCGCGCAAATGGGGCCGCCCCTATCTCACCCGCTCGTTTTTTTCGCTGATCGGGGAGTCCATGGCCGACCGCATCCTGCTGGTGATGGCGCGGCGCGATGGCCGCTATATCGCGGGTGCAATCAACTTCATCGGCGACGACGCACTGTTCGGGCGGCATTGGGGCGCGATCGAGCACCACCCCTTTCTGCATTTCGAACTTTGCTACTATCAGGCGATCGACTTTGCGATCGCCAACAAACTCGCCACCGTGGAAGCCGGCGCCCAGGGCGAACACAAGCTCGCACGCGGCTATGTGCCGGTGACCACCTATTCGTCCCACTATATCGCCGATCCGGCATTGCGGCGCGCGATCGCGGATTATCTGAAGCGGGAGCGGGCCTATGTGGATGCGGCCGGCCGCGAGCTTGAAGCGCTGGCGCCTTTCCGCAAGACTGACGAATGACCCCCTGAAAAGCAGACCAGCCGGTTCTCGGAAACGATCATTCTTCCCGGACTTGCGACGGAGCAGCAACGATGCCGGATTACGATCCGAACAATATTTTTGCGAAGATCATTCGGGGCGAACTGCCCTGCCACAAGGTTTACGAGGATGATCGCGCGCTGGTGTTTCTCGACATCATGCCGCGCGCACCCGGCCATGCGCTGGTGATCCCGAAGAGCCCGGCGCGCAATCTGCTCGATGTGGATCCCGACGATCTCGCCCATGTGGCCAAGATCGCGCAGCGCGTTGCCAAGGCCGGCATGCAGGTGTTTGCGGCGGACGGAGTTACGGTTCAGCAATTCAACGAGAATGCCGGCGGCCAGGTCGTGTTTCACCTGCATGTGCATGTGATCCCGCGCAAGGAAGGGATCCCGATGAAGCCGCCGGCAAGCGAGAAGGAAAAGCCGGACGTTTTGGCGGATCAGGCGAAAAAGCTCGCCGCCGCCATGGCATCGGCCTGATCGCTACAGCGCCTGAAACGCCAGCGCGGCGAGGATCAGCACCACCTCGCCGATCGCAACGCCGGCAAAGACCGAGCGGCGGAACGCGACAAAGCCGACAAAGCCGGCGGCCATCGCGGCAAGCCGAACCGACAGCGGCACGGTCGCAAGCGCGCCGGGCGCGAAGAAAATCAGCTTGGCGATGACCGCCGCGAGCACTGCGGTGGCGACCGCCCTCACCCAGACCAAAATTTCCGAGCCCTCGTCGATGCCGCGGGCCACCGCAAAGCCGAGCCAGCGCCAGATTTCGTTCGGCAGGAAACCGACCAGGATCAGCGCGATATAAGGCCAGAGCGCCGAGGTGGTGAGGCTCATCGCAGGCTCTCCCGAAGGCGGTGGCCGAGATATGCGAGCGTGCCGCCGGCGATGCCCGCCCACATGATGTCAAGCTCGACATTCCGGAATGCCAGGATCGGGCCGATGATGAGCCCGAAGATCAGCGCGAGCCGGTCGACCAGCATGCTCGAATTGCGCGCGATCGACACGAGGAACGACATCGGCGTCAGGAACAGCAGCGCCGCGGTGAGCAGGAGCGGCAGCCGCGCCGCGAGGTAATAGCCCGCGACCGTCGCGATCATGGCCGAGATCATGTAGCCGCAGGCGAGCCCGTTGCAGAACGGGATGCGGCGCTCGACCGGCATTTGTGGCGCGAGCCGCATCGACTCCACCCACATGCTGACGGCGGTGAAATGCGCCGGCAGCAGCAGCTGCCATTGCCTCGTCTGCGGCGCGCGCAGGATCGGCATCAGCGACACCACCATCGGCAGGAGGCGCACGCCACTCAGGCCCACCGCCACCGCAACCTCGATCAGCTGCGCGCCGCCGCCCAGCGTCGAGATCAAAATCACCTGGGCGGGACCGGCCCAGACCAGGAGCGTCGAGAGCGTCACCCAGACAAGGCTGAAGTCGAAATCGAAGGCGAGCGCACCGATGCCGATATAGGTGCCGAACAGCACATAGGCGAAAACCGACAGCCAGGCCGAGCGCACGCCGCCGATAAAGGCGGCGGCGTTGCTGGCAAAATCGATTCGGTAGGGCTCCCCCATCGCCGGCACCATGCGGAAGGAAAAGCCGGAGAACAACGGCTCAAAGCGTCATGGCGGCGTTTTACGCCTGCATGATCGCGCTCCTGTTTCATATGAAAATAATCCTAAGACCGGACAAGCATACCGTCAGACCATTGTTGTCGGTCCCTTGCTCGGCTCTGGTCTCGCCGAGCGTCTGTCATGCGCGGCATTTGTCTGGTCTGCCGCCTCGAACGATCGCCACAGAGCGCGGCTAGAAGCGGCCCATCGCGTGACAAGCGTCAGTGTTCCTGTTATGTTCTTTATCCGATGCCCGCGTGCAAGGAGATCCCATGGCCGACGACCTGACCCTCTACACCCACCCGATGTCGCGTGGTCGGGTCGCCCGATGGATGCTGGAAGAGATCGGCGCGCCTTATCAGGTGGAGATCCTGGAGTTCGGGACGACCATGAAGGCGCCGGCCTATCTCGCCATCAACCCGATGGGCAAGGTGCCGGCCATCCGCCACAACGGCAAGGTCGTCACCGAGAATGCCGCGATCTGCGCCTATCTCGCGGACACCTTCCCGGCCGCGGGACTGGGACCCAAGCCCGACGAGCGCGCGGACTATTACCGCTGGCTGTTCTTCGCCGCGGGCCCGCTGGAATATGCCGTCACCAATCACGCCTTCGGGTTGACGCCGCCGGTGGACGGCGCGGCGGCGGTCGGTTACGGCAGCTACAAACAGGCGCTCGACGCGCTGGAATACGCCGTGACGCGCATGCCGTTCCTGACCGGCGAACGCTTCACCGCGGCCGATCTCTATGTCGGATCGCATATCGGCTTCGGCATGGAGTTCGGCACCATCGAGAAGCGTCCGGCCTTCGAGGCGTATCATGCGAAGATGAAAGACCGGCCGGCGGCGTTGCGCGCCGCGCAACTGGACGACGCGGCGATGCCGAAACAGGACTGAGCGCGGCCGGCGGCAATCGCCGTTCGTCCCGGCGCAAGCGGAATCCAGTTCTGGATCCCCGCTTCGCGGCGGCGAACGGAGAATGGAAGCCTGAACAATCAACCTGAATTCGCCACGCCTTGCAGCGTTTCGACCTCGAAGAATCGCACGCGTTTGCCGTTCGTCCCCGCGAAAGCGGGGACCCAAGGCTCAAACCCAACAATGGCCAAGCAGCGTCGTCCGCCTCGGCGTCCGTGGCGAAGCTACGGAGCGCACCGCCCGCAAAGTTGAAAAGCGGCTTCACAGGGCAGGCAACGAGCGGGGAATGATGGCTCCGCTATCGGAAAACCTAATAAGGCCGTCCGGTCTCTTCGAGCTTGTCCGCCATCTCGTCGTATTGTTGCGCGGCGTCCTCGAACATCCGCTTGGCGATCGTTTCGGACGTG
>JBIQKQ010000003.1:3928-61463 GCA_044506365.1 Hyphomicrobiales bacterium | reverse complement strand
CGTAAGTCGGTGGCGTGGTCGCTGTTCTTCATCTTCCTGCTCTACTTCTCGGCGCCGGCCTATGCGGCGTTCTCGAAGCTGGAGGTCTATACCAACATCATCGGTCGCAATATCGAAGATATTCGGCCATGGATGTTCACCTGGGGCGAACTCGGGCTGATCAAGATCTGCGGCAAGGACGCTGCAAGCCTGCAGGCGGTTCTCGACGCCTGCAAGGCGGCCGGCACCAATGTCGTCCGCTTCCAGGACTTCAACATCAATACCGACGTGATCGTGCTGTCGACCCCCGAAATCGCGGGTTTGCCGTACGTGATCTCTGGCCTGGTCGCTGCCGGCGGCCTTGCCGCCGCGCTGTCGACCGCGGACGGCCTTCTGCTCGCCATCGCCAACGCGCTGTCGCACGACATCTATTACAAGATGATCGATCCGAACGCGCCGACGGTGAAGCGGCTGACGGTCGCCCGTGTCCTGCTGGTGCTGGTCGCGGTGGCCGCGGCTGCAACCGCGGCAACAAAACCGGCCGACATCCTGGCGATGGTGGGCTGGGCCTTCTCCCTCGCCATGGCGGGCAACTTCCCGGCGCTGGTGATGGGCATCTGGTGGAAGCGAGCAACGACCACCGGTGCGGTCGCCGGCATTATCGGCGGCTTCGGCATCGCCCTGACCTATCTCGTGGTCACGCGCTACTTCCCCGGCTTCGGTGTGAAGTATCTCGGCATGTGGTCGCTGCCCAACCCGGCCGGCAATCCGCTGGTCGACCTGACCAAGGCGATGGCGGCTCCGAATGCGATGGAAAGCTTCGTCGCAGCATCGCACCCGATGGCCAGCAAGGTCGGCTGGTTCGGCATCAACAACATCGCGGCGGGTCTGATCGGCATGCCGATCGGCTTCCTGCTGATCTATGTGGTGTCGCTGATGGGTCAGGAGCCCTCGAGGGAAATGCAGGCCTTCGTCGACGAAATCCGCAAGCCGCGCGGCCGCACCGTGCTGCAGGAAAAGGACTGAGCCTCGTCAAGAAGGCGTCAAACGAGGCGGGGCCCGGGTCACACCGGGCCTCGCTTTTTTTCGAGACCCGAAACACGCTTTGCACTAGAGC
Source organism: Hyphomicrobiales bacterium (assembly GCA_044506365.1). Lineage (GTDB taxonomy): Bacteria > Pseudomonadota > Alphaproteobacteria > Rhizobiales > Xanthobacteraceae > Pseudorhodoplanes. The sequence goes on along the minus strand of JBIQKQ010000003.1, from coordinate 60,367 downwards.
TAGTCCTGCCCTTCTTCCGCGGAGCCCGAGCGGTGCGCAGGCGTCTCGGCGGACGAAGGGCGGCGCGCCTCCTTCGAGCCGCGCCTTCCGCATCCCTCGGGATGAAGCCGTCAGCAGATTCGAAGTCGAGAAACTGAGAGCGTGCAGCAATCCTTCTGGAGCCTCTGGTACTTCAATCTGCCGAACTTCATTCTGGCAGTCGTGATGTACACCATGCTCGGCCGCGCCCTTTTGGGGCTGTTCGTCGATCCGGGCTCGAAGAATTATATCTGGCGCGCCTTTTGCGCGATCACCGATCCATTCCTCAAGGTTATTGCGATCGTCACCCCGAAAGCCACGGCGCCCGTCGTATTGTGGCTGTTCGGATTCGTCTGGTTGTTCTGGCTGCGTCTGTTGCTGTTCGTGTTGTTCTTTGTCACCGGCCTGCTGAAAGCGAGCGGGTCATGAACGAGCGAACCTTCTATTACATCGGCATCGCCTTTTTCGGCATGATCAACGGAATCTTCAATCCGTTCTTCGTGATCGTCTTCCAGGTGTCGATCTACCTGATGGCGGAGCCGCTGTTCGGCTCGACCGCCGCAATCGCCTATTTCGCTTCCCTCATGCTATCCACCGGGACGGTGATCCTCGGCGGCATCCCGGCAGCGTTGTACGAGCGGTACATCGGAGCAAAAGACGATTCGACCGTAACCTCGCTTTGGATATGGCTTGCCGGCACCGCGCTGCTGTCCGTGCCGGCGATTGGCAATTTTCTCAAGATCGGCCTCTAAAGCCGCGCAACGCCAAATCCGGCGCGGCCCGGGCGATTGACGTTTTCCTGCCATTTTCCGGAATCAGCCTGATATCGACAAGGGACGTCGGAACGGCGGCGTAAGGCTTGCATTAAAATCGGAGTAGCGGGCGGGGAAAGGTAAGGCAGGTGTCCGTCTCCAAGGGAGAGCCCGAAATGGATACTTTCGGTCGCTTTGCGTTCTTCACCATTGCCCGCGATGCCTGTTTTTCGGCGCTGGCGGGCGGCATCCTGATGGTTGCCTACAGTTTCAATCCACCGCTTGCCCTTGTGATCGGAGCCTCTGTGGCGATGTTTTTTGCGGGCGTCATGCTCACGCGTGCCCTGTTGCTCAACGAGGACCGGGTGATGGCGACCGAGCCCTGGCAGGTGATGGAGCCCGAGCAGCGGCCGGTCGGCGAGGCCGGACGGGCGGTCGCCTGCGAGCAGTTCGAGACACTGCTGCTTGGCGCCGCCAAGAACGCGGCAGGAATCGCCTCCGTCCTGTTCGGGCTGGGCCTCCTCAGCTCATGGGCGTAACAGGGCCGGCCGCGCCGCACACCGGTTCGTGAGCGGCGACAGCGCCCGCGCTTTGCTATTCTGCACGGCCAAGTCAGAGGGCGACCATGGATCATATGCGCCGCATCGCGTACGAAACCGTGCTGCGCGCCTGCGGTTTTGCTTCGTTAGGCATCTTCTGCGTGATGACCGGGATGTCCTTCAATCCGAAGCTCGCTTTTCAGGCGGGCGGCTTCCTGACCACGCTGATGGCGTTCGTTTTGATCCTGAAAGCGCGTGAGGCGCTGTTCAAGGATTATCGGCGAACGGAAATGTGGCTCTACATCGACAAGGATTTCCGACCGCCGGAAGCCTATGCGCAATGGGCGAGCGCTACCGTCCTGCGCGATACCTACCTCACGTTCGCGATGTGGACCTCACTGATATCGGTCTCGATGTGGGCGCTGGCCCTGGTCTTCTCCCTGCTAGGGACCAAGTCGATGCTGGCGCTCGAAGATCCGCCGCCGCCGCCATCCGCGCTGGTCCAACCGACAAAGGAGCCGCGGGTCACCGGCGCGGCAGCGGCTGAGCGGCGTCCGCCGCCTTCGATCCGCTACCAGGTTCTTCCCTAGACTCTCTGCCGGCTGCGGCGTGTCGTCGCCGCCTACTCCAAGGCTGCCGGCTCTTGCGGGTTTGCGCGCACCTCGGTGTAGCGCCCGCCCCGCTGCGCTATTGCAAGTCATTCGCAACTAGTTGACGCTCCCGGGCTAAAATCTTATCTTGCAAATAATTCGCAATTGCAGTCTGGATTCCGAATACTGGAGATTTTTCGAATGCGTTCCGCTCGCCTGTTTGCCAGCGCCGTGATCGTTGCGATGACCGCGCTCGCCGGCCCCGCGGCAACGCAGCCCACCTCGACCGGCAAGCCGTTCCGGGTGGTCACGACCTTCACGGTTATTCAGGACATCGCCCAGAATGTCGCGGGCGACCGGGCGATCGTGGAGTCGATCACCAAGCCGGGCGCGGAAGTCCATGACTACCAGCCGACGCCGCTCGATATCGTGAAGGCGCAGGCAGCCGACCTCGTGTTGTGGAACGGCTTCAATCTCGAACGCTGGTTCGAGCGCTTCTTCGACAACGTACGCGGCGTGCCCCTCGCGGTGGTGACGGAGGGTATCGTGCCGATCGGCATCACCGAGGGCCCTTACGATGGCCGGCCGAACCCGCATGCCTGGATGTCGCCGTCCAACGCGCTGATCTATGTCGAGAACATCCGCAAGGCGCTGGTGAAGTTCGATCCGAAAAACGCCGACGCCTACAACCGGAATGCCGCCGAATATTCCGCCAAGATCCAGGCATTGGACGAGCCGCTACGCAAGCGCCTCGCGGCTATTCCGGAGGATCAGCGCTGGCTGGTGACGAGCGAAGGTGCCTTCAGCTATCTCACGCGCGACTACAAGATGAGAGAGGCCTATCTCTGGCCGATAAACGCCGACGAACAGGGAACGCCCAAACAGGTGCGCAAGGTGATCGACCTCGTGCGCAAGAACAAGATCCCCGTGGTGTTCAGCGAAAGCACGATTTCCGACCGCGCGGCTAAGCAGGTGGCCCGCGAGACGGGCGCGAAATACGGGGGCGTCCTTTATGTCGATTCGCTCAGCGCCGAGAACGGGCCGGTGCCCTCCTATCTCGACCTGCTCAAGGTAACCGTCGAGACCATCGCCAAAGGCTTCGGTAAATGAGGGACTTCAGACGGTGACCGCGCCCGTAAACAGAGTCCTGCGGAGTGATGCATCGTCCGGCGCATCGGTTTCTGTTCGCGGCCTGAGCGTCACCTATCCGAACGGCTTCACCGCAGTGCGCGACGCGAGCTTCGACCTTGATCCCGGCACGATCTGCGCGCTGGTCGGCGTCAACGGCAGCGGCAAGTCGACGATCTTCAAGGCGATCATGGGCTTCGTGCACCCCGCTGCCGGCGAGGTGCGATTGTGCGGCATGCCTGTCGACGAAGCGATCAAGAAGAACATCGTCGCCTATGTCCCGCAAAGCGAGGACGTCGACTGGAATTTCCCGGTGCTGGTCGAGACCGTGGTGATGATGGGCCGCTACGGCCATATGAATTTTCTGCGCATTCCTTCGCGCGCCGATCGCTACAAGGTCGACGAGGCGCTCCATCGCGTCGGCATGAGCGCCTACCGCCACCGCCAGATCGGCGAATTGTCCGGCGGACAGAAGAAGCGCGTATTTCTTGCGCGCTCGCTCGCGCAGGAGGGCAAAATCATCCTGCTTGACGAGCCTTTTACCGGCGTCGATGTGAAGACCGAGACTGCCATCATCGGGCTGCTGCGCGAACTGCGCGATGCCGGCCATGTCATTCTCGTCTCGACACATAACCTCGGCAGCGTGCCGGATTTTTGTGATCGCGTGGTGCTGCTCAATCGCACCGTGCTCGCGGCCGGCCCCACGTCCGAGGTGTTCACGCAGCACAATCTCGAGCGCGCTTTCGGCGGGGTGCTGCGCAACTTCCGGCTCGGGGGCCGCGACCTGCATGATGACGATGATGCCCGCAGCGTTACCGTGCTGACCGACGACGAACGGCCACTGGTCTTTTACGGCGACAAGGCGGAGGGCACGAAGAAACCGGACGGCACATGAGCGCTCTTTTCGCCGAATTGCTGGTACCGTTCAGCTACAACTACATGCTCAAGGCGATGTGGGTGAGCGCGCTGGTCGGAGGCGTTTGTGCATTCCTGTCCGCCTATCTGATGCTGAAGGGCTGGTCGCTGATGGGCGACGCGCTCGCCCATTCGATCGTGCCGGGGGTCGCCGGCGCCTATATCCTCGGCGCGCCGTTCGCCGTCGGCGCGTTCTTCGCCGGCATGCTCGCAGCCCTTGCGATGCAATTTGTCAAGCAGAAGTCGCGGCTGCGCGAGGATGCCGTGATCGGGCTGGTCTTCACCGCCCTGTTCGCACTCGGGTTGCTGATGGTCTCGATCTGGCCGACATCGGTGTCGATCCAGACCATCGTGCTCGGCAACATCCTCGCCATCTCCGACGAGGACGTCGTGCAGGTCGTGATCATCGCGGCAGTGTCGCTCGCGGTTCTTGTGGTGATCTGGAAAGACCTGATGGTCACCTTCTTCGACGAGAGCCATGCGCGCTCGATCGGGATCAATACCGGGCTGTTGAAGATCGTGTTCTTCACCCTTCTTTCCGCCTGCACGGTCGCAGCATTGCAAACCGTCGGCGCGTGTCTCGTGATCGCGATGGTGGTGACGCCGGGCGCCACCGCCTATCTCCTCACCGACCGCTTCGGCCGGCTGATCCTGATCTCGATCGCGCTCGGCGTCACCACGAGCTTTGCCGGCGCCTATATCAGCTATTTCCTCGACGGCGCGACCGGTGGCGTGATCGTGACGCTGCAAACGCTCCTCTTCATCTCAGCTTTCCTGTTTGCGCCCAAGCACGGCATGCTGGCGGCGCGCAGGCGGCGGATGGCCGGAACGGAGCTTCCGGCATGACCGCGCTGTACGACCTCATTGCGGTGCCGCTCTCCTACCCGTTCATGCAGCGCGCGCTGATCGTGTCGCTCCTGGTCGCGGCGGTCTGCGCGGTGCTGTCCTGCTATCTCGTGCTGAAGGGCTGGTCGCTGATGGGCGACGCCATTTCGCATGCGGTGCTGCCGGGCATCGTGGTGGCCTACATCCTGAACATCCCGCTGGCGATCGGGGCGTTCGTTGCGGGCTTAAGCTGCGCGCTGTTCACCGGCTATCTGAAGGAAAACAGCCGCGTGAAGGAAGACACGGTGATGGGCATCGTGTTCTCCGGCATGTTCGGCTTCGGGCTCGTCATCTTCACCAAGGTCGAGACCGACCAGCATCTCAATCACATTCTGTTCGGCAACGTGCTCGGCGTGACCTGGCGCGACCTGATCGAAACCGCGATCGTCGCCGGCGGCACGCTCATCATCGTGCTGCTGAAGTGGCGCGATCTCCTGCTCTACTGTTTCGACCCGAACCACGCGCGCTCGATCGGCCTCCCCGTGCGCGTCCTGCATTACGGGCTTCTGGTGCTGCTGGCGCTGACCATCGTCGCGTCGCTGAAGGCGGTCGGCATCATCCTGGTGATCGCGATGCTGATCGGCCCCGGCGCCACCGCCTATCTTCTGACCGACAGTTTTGAACGCATGCTGGCGATCGCCGCCGCGGTGGCGCTGGCTTCGGCCTTTATCGGCACCGTTGTCAGCTTCCACATCGATGGCGCGACTGGCGCCTGCATCGTGCTGACGCAGGCGCTGTTCTTCGCGGCAGCGTTCCTGCTCGCGCCGAAGGGAGGACTGCTGCGGCGGTCGGCTTGAGGCGCCTTCGCCGCTAACCTTCCTGCGTTTCCTCGTCGCGCCCGTAAAATTTCGTGCCGATCTCGATCGGGGCCCGCCCCTGGCTGCGGCGATGCGCATTGGTATCCCGCAGGGAATAGACGCAGCCGCAATATTCCTGCTGGTAGAATTCCTCGCGCTTGGAGATCTCGATCATGCGCGCCGCGCCGCCGCCCTTGCGCCAGTTGAAATCCCAGTAACTCAGGCCTTCGTAACGACCGGCCGCGCGATGACCGCAATCGTTGATCTGCGCCATGTTCTTCCAGCGCGAAATGCCAAGTGATGAGGTCATCACCGGGAAGCCGTGCTCGTGCGCATAGAGTGCGGTGCGCTCAAAGCGCATATCAAAGCACATAGTGCAGCGGATGCCGCGCTCCGGCTCCCATTCCATGCCCTTCGCCCGCGCGAACCAGTTGTCCTTGTCGTAATCCGCATCCACGAACGGAACACCGTGCTTTTCGGCGAACCGGACATTCTCGTCCTTGCGTAGGAGATATTCGCGCTCGGGGTGGATGTTCGGATTATAGAAGAAGATGGTGTAGTCGATGCCGGATGCCAGCATCGCCTCCATCACCTCGCCGGAACAGGGCGCACAGCAGGAATGCAGGAGCACCCTTTTGTGCCCGCCGGGCGGGGTCAGCGGCTTGCGGTCGTGAGTCTGCATGCCGGCTATTTAACGCACGCACCGGCCGGACGCCACCATGCGCCGCAAATTCCTAAAACCGCTAGGCTCCGTGATTCCGGCGCACAACGGAGTTCCAGCCGAACGGGGCCGCGCGCCAGCCGGCCGGCCCGCGGAAACTCCGTTCGTCTTCGCGAAGGCACACGCATGACGCAGACTGACACCCTCACCATCGACATTCCTGGACACAGCGCGGTGTCCGCGCTGTTGATCCAACCGGCGAACGCAATCGCTGCCTTCGTTTTCGCGCACGGCGCCGGCGCCGGCATGGCGCACGGGTTCATGGAGGCGGTGGCGACCGGCCTCGCGGCACGCGGGATTGCAACGCTGCGCTATCAGTTCCCGTACATGGAACGCGGCGGCAAGCGTCCGGATTCGCCGACGGTTGCGCAGGCTGCGGTGCGCGCGGCGGTTGCCGCGGCTTTTGCGGCAATGCCGCGCCTGCCGCTCATTGCCGGCGGCAAGTCATTCGGCGGCCGCATGACCTCGCAGGCTCAGGCAAGCGAGCCGCTGCCCGGCGTGCGCGGATTGTGCTTTTTCGGCTTTCCGCTGCACCCGGCCGGCAAGCCATCACAGGAACGCGGGGCGCATCTCGCGCAGGTCGATGTGCCGATGCTGTTTCTGCAGGGTACCCGCGATGCGCTCGCCGAAACGCGTCTGATCGAGCCGCTGGTGGCCTCGCTTGGGGAGCGTGCGACGCTGCATCTCGTCGCCGATGCGGACCACTCCTTTCACGTGCCGGCGCGCTCGGGGCGCAACGATGCGCAGGTGATGGAGGAGATTCTGGATGCGATGGCAGCTTGGCTGGCCCGGACGCTCGCCTGCCCATGACACACTTGCCCATGACACACTTGCCCATGACACACTTGCCCATGACACGGCGACGTCTGACACGCGCCGTCTGACACATGACACCTGCGACGTCCGGCTATTTCGCGGCGAAGAACAGATTCTCGCCGGGCGGCGAGCCGTAGATGAAGGGCTGCTGCTTGCGGCCGGTCGAGGCCATGACGTCATCGGCGACACGACGGAACATGAGGCCGATATCGAGCCGCGGCGTCTTGATATGCTTCAAAAGTGCTGCGACGAACGGGCTGCGCTGACCGGCCGCACCATCGAAGGCGACCTGCCCGCCGCGCGCGGCATAGGCAACGATAACTCCGCCATCGGGTTCGATGTCCGCAAGACCCTTGCCTCCTTCGCGCGTGAACAGGCGCTTCATCTTTGAGACGAACGGGTTGTCCCGACACGCATCGAGCACGATCAGGCGCAGCTTCTTGGTCTGCTGCAGCGACAGCATGATGCGCTCCAGCGGCACCGCCTCATCGCCAACGTCGCGGTCGGTGGAAAGTGCCGCGTCGACCGGGATGAGATAGTTGATGCCGCCGATCTCGATTCCGTGGCCGGCATAATAGATCACCGCCCAGTCCGCTTTTTCGGCTTCCAGCTCGAACTCGCGTAAGGCCGCCAGCAACTTACGGCGATCGAGATCGTGCCGCACCATGACCTTGTCGAAGCCGACCGCGGTCAGCGCGGCGCCGATGGCCTCGGCATCGCCCTTGGGATTGGCGAGTGCGCCGACATTCTGATACGCGGAATTGCCGATCACGAGCGCGACGCGGCGACCCATGTCGATGACCGGTTCGGCCGCCTTCTTCGACGCATCTTCGCGGCGGCGCTTCTCGGATTCCAGCAATTCGCGCAGATTGCGGGTCTGCTCTTCGAGCTCCGCGAGACGTTGCGAGGGCTGTGTCTCGGCGAGCTTGCGGTCGGCGATTGCCTTGTCGATGGCCGCAATCCGCACCTTGGCGAGCGTCTGCGCGGCGCGTCCGGATACCGGGTCGGTATCGGCCCAGGCATTCATCCGGCTTGCTTTCTCCAACTCGCCCTTGGCCGCTTCCAGCTTGCCTTCGCGCTCGAACACGAGGCCACGCCCCGCATAGGCGCAGATCGCGGTGGCAGAGATCAAGATCGCCTGATTGTAGTCTTTCAGCGCCGCATCGAGCGTACCCAGTTCCCGCAGGGTGTCGCCGCGACGGCAATGCAGGACAGCGGAAGACGGGAACAGCTTGATCGCATGGTCGAGGTTGCTCTTCGAATTTCCGAAATCGCCCTTGATCCGGTAAATCTCGCCGCGCAGTCCCCAGGACCCGCTGGCCGTCGGATTGATGAGGATCGCTTCATTCAGGTCATCGAGCGCACGATCGAGTTCGCCCTTGTCCTTCCAGACCAGCGCACGATTGTGGAACGCATCGTCGGATTTCGGATCCAGCTCGATCGCCTTGTCGTGGTCAGCCAGAGCGCCGTCGAGATCGCGCTTCCAGCGCTTCGCCTCGCCCCGACTCGAATAGCCCCGCCAGTTGTCGCGATCGAGCCGGATCGTGACATCGAAATCGGCGATCGCCCGGTCGAACTCGCCCTTGGCGATCCAGATTTCCGCGCGATCGTTGAACACTGAACCGTCCTTGGGCGACAGTTTGGCCGCCCGATCGTAATCGGAAAGTGCGCGATCGAGATCGTGCTTGCGATAGAAGGCGCGCGCGCGGTGCTTGTAATGCTCCGGATTCTTGGCATCGAGCTTGATCGCCCGGTTGAAATCCTCGATGGCGCGATCAAGCTCGCCTTTCTCCATCAGCACGTAGCCATGGTAGCTGTGACCGATCGCGTTGTTGCGGTCGAGAATCACCATTTGCCGGAAATCCGCCAGCGCGCGGTCGAATTCGTTCTTGCGCACGTAGATGATGCCACGGTTGCGCAGGGCGCCGATGTTTTTCGGATTGTGATTGATCGCCGCGGTGTAATCGTCGAGCGCGCTGTCGAGCGCGGCTCTTGCCGCGTGCCCGCGCGCGCGATTAAACAACACCGTATCCTTGTTAAATTTCGGGTCCGACAGAAGTCGGGTGCAGGCGGGAATGCCCTGATCCGGGTTTGTCGCGGATTCCTGGCAGAGCGTCGTGTCGTCTGCGGCTGCCCCAGAGGCGCCAAACACCAGCGCGGCCGCCGCGAAACCCGCAATCCGGGTCCACTTGAGACAACCTGCACTCGCGATCATGGGATGCGCTCACCCACCGGACAACGCTCGCCCTGTATGTGGCAGCTGATTCTAATTCGGTTCATTCAAGAAAAGCGAATCTGACGGAAATTTGAATTCCAGCGCCAGTTGAAGCCGGACGATCGCAGCACGCAGCAAACTTGAGTTTTCAACCAGCCGGCCGCAAGCCCTACTGCCCAGTCACTCCAAAAGTTGATTTAAACCAGTGACTTACGCGGTGGGATACAACCCAAAGTGATTATTCCAGAGCGTGTCTAAATTATCACAGCGATCCGGCGATTCTCGGTTAAGATTTCGTATTGATTTCGCGGTGCCCGACATTTTGAGGTGCCGCTACGTGTACGGGCTCTATTTTTGAGCGGTGGGGGAGAAAGATGCGTTCTTATTTGAGCCACAAGCTGGCTCTTCTCACCAGTGCAGGTGTGCTCGCATTCGGGCTTGGCGGACAGTCAGCCCAAGCGCAATTATTCTGCCCTAACGGCGGCACGTTCAGCAACGGCAGCTGCGTCAATGCAGGCGGCAATCTGGGCGCGGTGTCGACAGCCGCGCTGTCCAGCCAGGCCTTGAGCGACGCCTCGCAGAATGTGACGCAGGTCTCGAACGATCAAAGCACTTCAGCGGTGCGCCGCCGCCTCGAGCAGGAGCGCGCCCCGCAGACTGCAGCAGCTCCGGCGGCAGCGCCGGCACGAACCGCGCCGCGCCGGCGGGCAGAGCCGGTCTCACGCGACCTGAAAGACGGTCCGATGGTGGTCAAGGCGCCACCGGTGGTCTCCTATGGCCCAACCTTCGCGGTCTGGAGCCATGCCTATGGTGACTGGGAGAAGTGGAACGGAGATACGACCGGAATCCGCCGCCCGGGCGGCGCCCTGCTTCTGCTCGCCAATAACGACCCCACCAACATTTCGCTGGAACGCCGCACCACCACCTTCGGCGTGCTCGGCGGCGCGGACTGGACCTTCAACAGCATGACCTCCACCTGGGTCATGGGCATTCTCGCCGGCTACATGGACAGCACGGTGAAGTTTCACGGCACCTCTTTCGGCACGCCGGCGGGTGTCGCCACGGGGAACAGCACCATTTCCGACGTCAAGGCCGACATTACCGGTCCGAGCATCGGCGGCTATGTGACGTTCGCAACCGGGCCCTGGTCATTCGACCTGACCGGCCGTGTCGACTTCCTCAGCATCGACCAGTCGTTCACCGAAGTCCTGTTCGCGAACACGGCAGGGAGTGTCACAACTTCGGGTGCAGCCTCGACCGACGTGAACAACTACAGCATCACCTTCAACGGGAATTATCGCATCCCGTCCTCCGCCTCGACCTGGTGGGAGCCGACGGCCGGCTTCCGTTATACCCGCTCGGACTACGACAACAGCGCAGCCGTGCTCGGCATGGCGGACGGCGAAGTATGGCGCGTGCAGGGCGGCGTCCGCTTTGGCGCGGACATGTATTGGGGCGGGACCCAGGTCGTCGCCACTCTGACCGGCCTCGCCTACAGCGATGTTTCGATCACCGGGCTTGTGCTGAACAGCGGCTCGTTCGGCGGCGCCGTGGTTCCCGACGACGAAGGCAAGGTTCGTGGCATGGGCATCCTGGGCCTGAACTTCCTCTACAGCCCGGCGGTCACCGCCTATCTGAATGCCGAAGTCCGCGGCGGCGACGATTATATCGGCGTCGGCGGGCGGGTCGGACTGCGGGTCGGCCTGAACTGATCGTCACGACCGCTTTGACGCGATCAACCGACCGGCGAGAGATCCTCGCCGGTCGGTTTTTTTGCGCGCTCCCAAACGCCCCTGTCGCAAGGCCGCATTTGAGCTTCATCATCCTGATCGGCTGGTAGCCGATTCCGCGCGCCGGGGCTCGGTCACTGAGATTTGATGGGCTCGCATTTAACTTTGAACGTGAAGGTTCGTACCTCAGCCGGAGATGCGCCGACTTACACTGCAGCCCGGTCTGCGGGGGCGAGTCGAGACATGGCCGGTTATGAACATCCATCAACTTGGCAACGCGTTTAGATGCGTGGTCGCGGTGGCGGCGCTATCGCTTTGCGGCGCCACCGATGCCGGTTCCCAAATCCGCCGGGAGTCGGACGTTCATGCCCGGCTTGCGAAGTCGCCGCTGACCTTTTTTGTCGCGAAGGGCGACAAGGACGCCTGCGGCCCCGGTTGCGACACCTGGATCGCCGTCAATGGACAATTCGATCAGGGTGCGGCCGCACGGTTTGCAGCGTTCGTGAAGCGGCTCGATCAGGGAGACCTCCCGGTCTTCCTGAATTCGCCCGGCGGCCTCACCGACGAGGGCATCGCGTTTGGCCGATTCCTGCGCAACAACAAGATGCGCGCAGGTGTCGCGGCGAGCGCCGCGGAATGCGCCGCATCCGCAGAGTGCAAGACCGCGATGGCCGCGGGCCAGCCTGTGGCGGCGACGTGGAAGGGTCAGGACGCGATCTGCAGTTCGGCCTGCTTGTTCGCCCTGCTCGGCGCGGCCGAGCGCGCGGTGCCACCAGGGGTGAAGCTCGGCGTGCATTCGACCGCCTATTTCTGCTTCCGCGAGGATGGCCGCGTCATGCGGCCAGTCGGCTCCTCGAAGGATGCCGTCGAATGCAGAAGCAAGCTCTCCGCGCGCATGCGGCAACTTACGCGCTATATCGCCGAAATGGGGATCAGCCGCGAACTCGTGGCGGTCATGGACAGCGTGCCAAGCTCGCGCATCCGCTATCTGACGCGTGACGAGATCAGGCGCTTCGAGATCGAAAAAGCCGGCCCCGCATCCGCGCAGGGGTTCTGAGCCGCAAATTTCAAGCCGGTCCCGGGCGGCGTCATTCGCAATGGCTTCGACAGGGCTCTCATCGTGAGCTACGCGAGCCGCGGGTCAATGACAATCACTCGCCAGCGACGGTATGCGAGGGTCGCATCCGATGTGAGCGGCAGCAGATACTATCGGTTGTGCGCCTGACTCGCATCGCGCTCTTCATTGCATTTGAGCGTTGCACTTGCGCGCATCGCCCTCGTCAATGTCACGCTTGGTCATGCTCGCCAAAAGCAGACATGCACGCGGAGCTGCTTGTGTCGCACCGGTGCTGCTCCGCCTTATCGGCCATTTCACAGCCTACCCTTCATTTTTTCTTGCGCGCGGAACTTACCGAGTTTTCCGGCTCTTGCCGAAGCGACCAGTTCACTCCGCCATATCGTTTGAGGTGAACAGGAACAGGAGGCTCTCATGTGTGACTACAGCTTGGAAAACATTGCCTCACGCCCCGCCAAAGTCGGAGACAAGATCACCAGCGCCAAGTTCCGCAGCTCTATGACTGGTGGCTTTGCTGCGGCAGGTGAGCCCGATATCGCGGTTTGCCTACGTCCTGGCACGGAGATCGCTTTCGATCAGGAGGTCGTCTACTCGGGCGCTTTCGGCGCGGCACCGCCCTATGATCGCTACTCGACTCTGGGGCATCGCGTCGCCCGCTTCCGGCAGATCGACGTGGACCGGCCGAACACCCATCACGATGCGCTGGAATTTCCTGATGGGACGCTGGTTCTCGTGACGCTGCTTCGCGAGGGTCTGACCGCGACGGTGCTGCAATTGCCGGCGGAGCAGGAGGATCGGTCGGCCCGTTCTGCACCGGTGGCGCAGGAGCCCTCGCCTGCGGCGTGAGATTGCCGACGGCCTCAAACGTGAAGCCCGGGGCCGAGCAACGGCCGTGGGCTTTACGTACGGATCGTGTGCCGGGCCTGACGGTGGCGAAAATTTTGTCTGCGTGGATCTGGCGCTGTCGCCCGTGGGGTGGGCGCATATCAGGCTCTCGCGTCGGCCGCGGCCGGGTACAGATACGCGGTGTCGAACAGCGCTGCACTCTGCAATCGTTGGAGATTAGGAACGCTGAGGGTCTTGCCCTGTAGAGAAATGAGGTTCTCGGACCGGAGCTCTTGCAAAGTGCGATTGACATGGACAACCGACAGCCCGGTTGCGTCCGCAAGGTCACATTGTGTCATGGGGAATTCGCACGTTATGCCGCTGGTTAGCCCGGCCTGATCGAGGCGCAGAAAAATTTCGCAGAGGAGATGCGCCAGCCGTTCATAGGCGTGCCTTTGCCCGACATTGAGCGTCCATTCGCGCTGAATCGACATGTCGATCGCCGTCTCACGCCATAATGCGCGGGCTATCGTCGGAAAATCGTGAAGCAGCGCCTCAAATCGTCCTTGCGGCACTTCCGAAAAGACGACCGGCGTGAGAGTCGCCATCGCGCTGTCGGTGGGTGAGATCCCTGAATGGCAGACGTCGCAGACTTCGCCGGGCAGCAGGAATGCGACGATCTGGCGGCGTCCATCCTCGAGAGATTTGTAGCGGCAGGCCCATCCGGACAGAACGAACCGGATGCCGCAGGGCCCGTCTTCGCATGCGCCGATCTGCTCCCTTGTTCCGCGAAGTCTTCCGAACTCTTCCAGCAGCGATCGGAGCGCCCGCAGATCCTCCTCCCGGAGATCGCCATAGCGGCTGAGCTTCCGGAGGACCGGCGCAGCATCAAACTTGACCTTCATGGTGCCTGTCGATCGCTTTCAAAGGCATCGCGCAAAGGCATCGCGCCTGACAGCGTTTCCCTCGAGCTCGTTTGGCAACAAACGATCAGGACGCTCGGTTCCTCGAACTGGCAGCAAGAGCCAGGCAACGCCGGTCCACGGAACTTTCGCTCTCATGCAGCGCTTGGCGGGAGTGCGCATGGCGCACCTTCCCAATCGACAGGCAGGTGCATGCAATTCGCAGACCGGCGATCCGCCGCCTTCAGCAGTCGTTCCGACGGATGGGCGCAGGCGATGGGCTCGGGCGATTTCGCCCGCGCATGGCGCATCAGCGACCGACATCTGCGCCACTGGCGGACTTACGGTCCGCCGAAGCATGAAGGCCCACGCCATCTTCAAACCATCTGGGACGGGCGGCCCCTGCGCGGCAAGCGAGTGCTGGTCCGCTGCTATCATGGCCTCGGTGACACCATCCAGTTCATCCGTTTTGCTGCGCCGCTGCGCGCAATCGCCCGGCACGTGATCGTCTGGGTCCAGCCGAAGCTGCTGCCGCTGATTGCAACAGTTGCGGGGGTGGACGAAGCCCTGCCACTCAACGACGGCACACCAAATTCGGATTTCGATGCGGATATCGAAATCATGGAGCTCGCTCACGCGCTGCGCGTCGATGCCGAGGCGATCCGGCGGCCGCTGCCCTATCTGGCCGCGCCAGGCCCTCTGCCTTCAATTCCGGGAGCCGGCCTCGCCGTCGGTCTGGTATGGCAAGCCGGCGACTGGGACCCGTGCCGATCGCTGAGCGCGGAGGCGATGTCCGCCCTCTCGCAGGTCCCCGGCGTCAGGTTGCTTTCGTTGCAACGGGGACCTGCGGCCTTGGATGCCGCGCGCATTCCGGCGGCAGACGCCGGCACTGACGATGTCATGTCGACAGCACGGCTGCTGCGGGCGCTCGATCTAGTCATCACCGTCGACACCTTCATCGCGCATCTCGCAGGCGCGCTGGGAGTCCCGGTCTGGCTGTTGCTGCATCATCAATGTGACTGGCGATGGGGCCGCGCAGGACACAGCACCATCTGGTACCCGACCATGCGTCTGTTCCGGCAACCCGCACCGTCGCAGTGGGGTGCGGTGATCGATACTGTCGCCGCCGAATTGCGGTTGCTGCGAAACAATCCGCGCGGGCAGGAACAAACAAATATTCAGTGACGTTCGCCCGACATCTTCTCTGCTTGACCCGACGCCGCGCGGAGGACGACGTGTGCATCCTGGATGAAGAAGATGAAGCGCACCGCGCCTCACATACGGGACACATCGCAGACAGGGACGAGCAATTCGGCTTCGCCGTAAGTGACGGGATGCGCCATGTATAGTCTTCCCCAACAGTCACGAAAGCTGCGCGTCGGCCTGGTCGGTGTGGGCAATTGCGCGTCTTCGTTCGTGCAGGGATTGGCCTATTACCGCGAGGCGCTGTCCAACGAGCCGGTGCCCGGCCTGATGAATGCGGAGATTGGTGGCTATCACATACGCGACGTCGAGATTTCTTCTGCCTTCGATATCAGCGCCAGAAAGGTCGGCCGGGATGTCGCCGACGCCATCGCGGCCGCTCCGAACAACACCCTCCGTTTTGCCGATGTGCCGCAATGCGGCGTAATCGTAAGACGCGGTCCGACGCTGGACGGACTGGGTCGATATCTCGCTGACGACATTCCCGAAGCGGATGACGATGTCGACGATGTGGCTGCGACGCTTTCGAATTCGCATACCGACATCGTGGTCTCGTACCTGCCCGTGGGATCGCAGCGAGCCACCGAATTCTATGCCGAGCAAGCGCTGCGGGCGGGATGTGGATTCGTCAACTGCATTCCTGTGTTCATTGCCTCGGATCCGAAATGGCGTCAGCGTTTCGAGAAGGCGCGCCTGCCGATCGTCGGCGACGACATCAAGAGTCAGGTCGGCGCAACGATCGTGCACCGCATCCTCGCGAACCTGTTCAAGGAGCGCGGCGTCCGGCTCGACCGCACCTACCAGCTCAACGTCGGAGGCAACACAGACTTCAAGAACATGCTGGAGCGGGAGCGCCTCCATTCCAAGAAATTATCCAAAACACAAGCCGTCACCAGCCAGTTCGATATTCCGCTCGCGCCGGAGAATATTCACGTGGGGCCAAGCGATCATGTGCCCTGGCTCAGCGATCGCAAGATTGCCTATATCCGCCTCGAAGGCACGACGTTCGGCGGCGTGCCGCTGAGTGCCGAATTGAAGCTCGAAGTCTGGGACTCCCCGAACTCCGCGGGCGTCGTCATCGACGCGGTCCGATGCGCCGGTGTCGCGATGGACCGCGGCATCGGCGGCGCGTTGATCGGACCGTGCAGCTATTTCATGAAATCGCCGCCCGAACAGTTCACCGACAGCGAGGCGCGCGCGCGTACGATCGCCTTCATCCGCAGCAAATCCGCGACGGAGGCTCAATGACAACCGTCGTTCTCCTGGTGCGGCATGCGGTCCATGCCACGATCGGAAGTGTGCTGACCGGGCGGTCCGATGCCGCCTCGCTGAGCCTTCCCGGCATCAGACAGGCCCGGCAGCTCGCGAACCTGCTTGCAATGGAGCATTTCAGCGGTCTGATTTCGAGCCCGCGCCGGCGCGCTCTGGAAACCGCGACACAACTGGCAAATGCGCTCAATCTCTGCGTTCAGGCCCATGACCAGCTCGATGAAATCGATACCGGAGACTGGACCGGGCGGTCGTTTCGCGCGCTCGATTGCGATCCACGATGGCACCACTGGAATTCCAATCGCGCGACCGCGCGCATCCCCAACGGCGAGAGCATGGGGGAGCTGCAGTCCCGCATCGTCGCGCATTTGCAGCAAATCCACAGCCGGCACAGCGGCGGCCGCGTGATCGTCGTAACCCATGCCGAGCCGATCCGCGCCGCCATTCTGCATTATCGCCGCATGCGGCTTGACGATTATGCCCGGATACCGGTCGATCCCTGCTCCGTGACAACGCTGACGCTCCAGGGCGACAAGGGCGAGCTGATATCCGCCAATATCAAACTTCTGCCTCCGGTGGCAGCATGAAGATCGTCATCTTCGGTCTGACCTACAGTTCTTCATGGGGCAATGGCCATGCCACCTTGTGGCGCGGCTTGTGCGGCGCTCTCGTCGCGATGCAGCACCGCGTGGTCTTCTTCGAGCGGGACCTATCCTATTATGCGGGAGCGCGCGATATGCCTGAAATGCCAGGCGGGCGCCTCGTTCTATATCCGTTCTGGGACGAGGCGTTGCCAGCCGCACGCAGCGAAATCCGCGATGCTGATGTTGTCATTGTGACGTCATATTGCCCGGACGGCTGCGCCGCCATTGAGATTCTGGACGACACGCGCGGCCTTCGGGTCTTCTACGACATGGATACGCCTGTCACGCTCTCGGCCTGGTCGCGGGGCGAGCCGCTGTCCTATCTACCTTCACGCGGCCTGGTCGATTTCGATCTCGTGCTCAGCTTTACGGGCGGGGATGCACTGACCCAGTTGAAAAAGCATCTGGGCGCGAAGCAGGTCGCGCCGCTTTATGGCCATGTCGACCCAAGCATCCACTGCCGTGTCGACGCACGCCCACACTATCGTTCCGACCTTTCATATCTTGGCACCTACTCCCCCGACCGCCAGCAAGCGGTGCTGAAATTCCTCATCCGGCCGGCCCAGGAAAAACCGGCAATGCGCATCCTGATCGCGGGCGCGCAATATCCCCATGAGTTTCCCTGGTCGGCCAACACCTATTTCGTCCGTCATCTGCCTCCATCCGAACATCCGGCCTTCTTCTCGTCGTCGCGCATCACGCTGAACGTGACCCGCGGCGCCATGGCGCGCCTTGGCTGGTGCCCCTCCGGACGAATGTTCGAAGCTGCGGCGTGCGGAACGCCGGTGCTGAGCGACTGCTGGGAAGGCATCGGCCAGTTCTTCCGGCCCGGACAGGAAATCCTCGTCGCCCGCACCGACGCGGAAATCGATTGCGTCCTCGGTCTCAGCGATCAAGAGCTGGCGCAGGTGGGACGCGCCGGCCGCGAGCGGGCGCTGTCCGAGCACAATTCCAGCCGCCGTGCGCTTGAATTGATCGCGCTGCTGCAACGCGCCCATGCGCACGACTTTGCGGAGACATGATCATGTGGGGCATCGTTCCGGCCGCCGGGCGTGGAAGCCGCATTCAGCCGCTGGCGTTCTCCAAGGAATTACTCCCGGTCGGCAGCCGCGTCGATCATGGAATCGAGCGCCCATGCGCCGTGAGCGAGTATCTTCTTGAACGGATGGTCCGGGCCGGAGCGGACCGGCTGTGTTTCGTGATCTCGCCCGGAAAGTCCGACATCCTTGAATATTTCGGCGACTGCTATGGTGCCGCCGCCATAGCCTATGTCGTTCAGCCAAACGCCGACGGCCTGTGCGATGCGATCTTCCGGGCGGCAAGCGTCATCTCGCCTGACCGGCCTGTCCTGGTCGGCCTTCCCGACACGGTATGGTTTCCGAGGGGCGCACTGGCCGAACTTTCGGACGATCAACTATCGTTTCTGCTCTTTCCAGTCGACCGGCCTGAACTCTTCGACGCCGTATTGCTCGACGAAGCGGACCGGGTCCTCGAAATCCAGGTCAAGCGGCCAGACGCGCAATCTCACTGGATCTGGGGCGCGTTCAAAATGCCGGGGCCGGTCTTCTTCGCCCTTCGGCAGCTCTGGCTCGATCGCGACCGCAGCGACGAATATTTCGGCACGCTGATCAACGCCTATATCGCGGCTGGCGGAACGGCCGTCGGCGTCAAGGCCGGTCTTTCCTATGTCGACGTGGGGACCCTGAACGGTTACCGCGAGGCCATGAGCCTGCTCAACAGCGACGCTCAACCAGACGATAGCACCGACGCAGCAATGGCTCCCTTGTGGCCCGCCGGCCTGCCGCGAACAGCGGGCGTTCGTCCGGAAGGCGTTGTGCGATGAGGGCGAGTTTGTCACGCGCCGAGATCCGAAAGAGGGTCGAAGCTCTGGGCCCCTGGTTCCACAACATCGACCTGCACGGCGTTGCGACAGCGCCCTCGCACTTTCTCGGCGACTATCCCGGCGTGAAATGGCGACGTTTCGCTCATGCCATTCCGGAGGATCTGACTGGCAAGTCCGTGCTCGATATCGGCTGCAACGCCGGCTACTATTCGATCGAGATGAAGCGGCGCGGCGCGGCGCGCGTGCTCAGCCTCGACAGCGACCCAGGCTATCTGGCGCAAGCCCGTTTCGCCGCGGAGGTCAGCGGCTTCGACATCGAATGCCGGCTCATGTCAGTCTACGACATCGGCGCGCTCCGGGAGCGCTTCGATATCGTGCTTTTCCTTGGTGTCCTCTATCACCTCAGGCATCCGTTGCTTGCGCTCGATCTCATTCATGAGCATGCAGCGCGCGACGTGCTGATCTTTCAATCCATGCAGCGCGGCAGCAACAGGACGAAAGCGGTGGCCACCAATTACGATTTCTGGACCGCGAGTCATTTCGACGATCCGGATTATCCGAAACTCCATTTCGTCGAACATGAATACGCGGATGACTGGACCAATTGGTGGATACCCAATCGCGCCTGTTCCGAGGCCATGCTGAGGAGCGCGGGTTTTGAAATCATCGCCCGTCCGGAAGAGGAGGTTTACGTCTGCCGGCGGGCGGCGCGTCCCTATGCGAAATTTGGCGCCGGACCCGTCTATCCGGCGCGGGGGACGCACCATGATTGAAGCGGCGATGATCTGGAATGAGCCGAACAACAAGTCGCACTGGGATCCGGAGATCGATCCTGGCTGGCTCAAATTTGCCGATCTCGCAACCGCGACAGGGATGGCGATCGGCGATGTCGCTCCGGGGCTGCCACGCGTGCTGGGCGGAATTTCGCCGATCGATCCGGCATTCATAGTCACGCTTGCGGACCAGGGCGTTCTGAAACACCTCGACGTCATCGCCCTTCATGGCTTTCCGCTCGACTGGAATCTCTGGTCCATCCACGATTGGCCGCTCAAGCTCGAGGAAATCCGTCAGGTCACGTCGCTGCCGCTCTGGGTTACCGAAGTCGGCGTCTCCTCCTTCGGCGCCGAAGAGGTGCAGGCGTGGGGTGTCCAGCGGACCGGCGAATTGCTGATCGGCCGCGCGCCCCGCATCCACTGGTACAGCCTCTACGACCTTCCCGCCGCCTGGCCCGCAACGACGCGGCACAAGGAGGCCGAGGGATCGTCCTACTACCGGCATTTCCATATGGGACTTCTGCGTGAAGACGGCTCCCCCAAGCTCGCACTGGAGGCCTTCGCCCGGCTGACACCGGACATGGGTCTGTGCCAGTGGTTCCATTTTGAAGATCACCGTCTCGCCGACGCCGTCGGATGGATGCGTCGGCTTGGCGTGCGTCATCTCCGCACCGGCCTGTCGTGGGCCGACAGTTTCCGGCCGAACGCATTGGACTGGTTCGACCGGCAGATGGATGCACTGGCCGAGTTCAACGTGACGGTCACATTCTGCTTCACACCCGAGCATCGCGGCATCGCCCCCCATCACACCAGCGCTCCACAGGTCACAGCCGAATTTGCGGATTTCTGTGCGACGATGCTGAACCGCTATTCCGATCATATCGTGCGCGTTCCGGCCGCGGTGGAGCCGGCTGCCGCGGTGGCTTGACGACATGCGCGCGGCTCTGATCGTGCTCGACTCGGTCGGCATCGGTGCGGCGCCGGACGCACATCTGTATGGCGACGATGGCGCGGATACGGTCGGGCACATTGCGGAAGCGTGCATGCGAGGCGCCGCCGATGACGGCCAGCGCAGCCGCCCGCTCGCCGTGCCGAATCTGGTGCGATGGGGTCTCGGTGAGGCATGCCGGCTTGCAACCGGACGCGTGCCGCCGGGCTTGGACTTTGCCGGTCCGCTCATCGCCAGTTTCGGCGCGGCGCGCGAGCGATCGGAGGGGAAGGATACGCCGTCCGGCCACTGGGAACTCGCCGGCGTGCCGGTGCCGTTCGCATGGGGTTACTTCCCGACCACGGTTCCGTGCTTTCCAGCGGACCTGATTGAAGCGCTCTGCGCAAAAGTAGCACTGCCTGGAATTCTGGGCAACGAGCATGCCAGCGGAACGGCGATCATCGCCGAGCATGGCGCCGAGCACATGCAGAGCAAGCAGCCGATCTGCTATACCTCGGCCGATAGCGTGTTCCAGATCGCCGCCCATGAGGACGCGTTCGGCCTCGACCGGCTCTACGCCGTGTGCGAGATCGCCCGAAAACTGGTCGATTCACTCAATATCGGACGCGTGATCGCGCGCCCTTTCACTGGCTCGCCGGAAACCGGCTTCACCAGAACAGCGAACCGCCGCGATTATGCGGTGCCGCCGCCCTCCCCAACCATTCTCGACCAGGCGACGCAGGCCGGCCGGGATGTCGTCACCATCGGCAAGATCGATGATATTTTCGCACACCGCGGCACCGGACGCGTGCTGAAGGACGCCGGAAACGCCGCTTTGTTCGAACGCATGCTGGAAGCCTTCGTCTCGCTGCGTGACGGTGGCCTGCTGTTTGCCAACTTTGTCGACTTCGACACCGCCTACGGACATCGTCGTGACGTTTCGGGCTATGCGCGGGCGCTGGAGGATTTCGATCGCGCGCTTCCGCGCCTTTTAACCTATGTGAAGAATTCGGACCTTGTCATCATCACAGCCGACCACGGCTGCGATCCGACATGGCGGGGAACAGACCATACCCGCGAGCAGGTGCCGGTTCTGGCCTATAAACCCGGCGCGGCCCTCGACTGCATCGGAATCCGGCACAGCTTTGCCGATGTTGGCGCCACCATCGCGTCGCATTTGCGGCTTGCCGCAACAGGTGCAGGCACCCCGTTCTGACGGCTGCGTCTTGGTCGAAATCAGGTAAGAACAAAAGGAACATTCCTTTTTCACGCAGCGTTCCGCGCACAGAACATGCAGCGGAGCGCGCAATGAAGCGAATTCTCGTGACAGGCGGAGCCGGCTTCATTGGATCGCATGTGTGCGACGCATTGCTCGGCTGCGGATACTCTGTTCGGGTCCTCGACAGCCTCATCTCCCAGGTGCATGGCGCAGAGCGAAGCAGACCATCTTATCTTTGCGCCGATGTTGAACTGATAGTCGGTGATGTTCGGGATCGAGACGCGGTCGAGCGCGCTCTCGAGCAGGTCGATGCCGTGATCCATCTCGCCGCCTTCGTGGGCGTCGGCCAGAGCATGTACGACATCGTATCGTATGTCGATGCGAACGAAGGCGGGACCGCCGTTCTCCTCGAAGTGCTGTCCCGCCGCCCGGTGCACCGGCTCATCGTCGCTTCGTCGATGAGCATTTACGGAGAGGGTTTGGCGAGAAATGATGCCGGGGAACGAACCGAGCCTTCCGAGCGCACCGTTGCGCAACTCAAGCGCGGCGCATGGGAACTGGAGGACGGCAGCGGATCAAGGCTGGAGCCGATCGCCACACCGGAGACCAAGCAGCCTTCTCTCAGCTCGGTCTATGCACTGAACAAGTTCGCACAGGAACGAATGGCGCTGATCGTCGGCAAGGCCTACGGCATTCCAACCGTCGCGCTTCGCTTCTTCAATGTGTACGGCCCGCGCCAGGCGCTATCCAATCCCTATACCGGCGTACTCGCAATTTTCGCTGCCAGGCTGCTCAATCAACGTCCGCCGCTGATCTTCGAAGATGGATTGCAGAAGCGCGATTTTGTGCATGTGCGCGACGTTGCGGATGCGTGTGTGCTTGCGCTGCAACACACCGCGTTGACCGATCGCGTGTTCAACATCGCATCCGGACAAAGCCGAACGATCTTGTCGATCGCCGAAGACCTGGCCCACATCGTCGGCATCTCGCAGATTACGCCGCACGTGCTGGGCAAATTCCGCGCTGGCGATATCCGGCACTGCTTCGCAGACATAAGTCGCGCCCGGCGCGAGCTTGGCTATACGCCGAGGGTCGATTTCCAGAGCGGACTGACCGAACTCGCCGCGTGGCTCTCCGGCAGAACCGCGGAGGACGGAATTGATCGTGCGACTGCAGAACTTGCGAAGCGGGGGCTCGTGGCATGAGCGCGCGGGCTCGGATCAAAAAGCCTATTCTGGTCACCGGCGGCTGCGGCTTCATTGGCTGCAACATCGCCGACGCGCTCGCCACCCGGGGCGACCCGGTTCTGATTTTCGACAATCTTTCCCGGCCTGGCGCAAACGAGAACGCGCACTGGCTGAAGATGCGCCATGGCGACCGCATCGAAATCAGGACCGGCGACATCCGCGACGCGGAGGCCGTCACGAGTGTTGCGTCGAAATCATCGGCCGTATTGCACCTCGCAGCGCAGGTCGCCGTCACCACCAGTCTTGACTCTCCGTTAGACGACTTCGAAACGAATGCGCGCGGGACGATCAATGTGCTTGAAAGCCTCCGCCGGCATAATGCGGACGCTCCGGTCATTTTCGCCTCCACA
This sequence comes from Hyphomicrobiales bacterium, assembly GCA_044506365.1. Taxonomy (GTDB): domain Bacteria; phylum Pseudomonadota; class Alphaproteobacteria; order Rhizobiales; family Xanthobacteraceae; genus Pseudorhodoplanes. The sequence goes on along the minus strand of JBIQKQ010000003.1, from coordinate 36,983 downwards.
AACAAGGTGTATGGCCGGCTGCTGTCGGAGGACGAGGTGGTTCGCAGCGGCACCCGCTACGCGCCCACCAACCCGCAATTGGCGACCGGCGTCCGGGAAAGCACCCCGCTCGATTTCTACAGCCCCTATGGATGTTCGAAGGGCTGCGCGGATCAATATGTGAACGACTATGGTCGCGTGTTCGGCCTGCGCAGTGCGGTGCTCCGCATGAGCTGCGTTTTCGGGCAGCGGCAATTCGGAACCGAAGATCAGGGATGGATCGCGCATTTTATCATTCACGCGATCAATAATGAGCCGATCACGATTTATGGCGATGGCATGCAGGTGCGTGACGCGCTTTACGTTTCCGACGCGGTGGCTGCCTGGCTGCTCGCTCTTGACCAGATCGATCGTGTCCGTGGCTCGTTTTTTAATCTCGGCGGTGGCCCAGAGAATGCACTGAGCCTGCTCGAACTTCTCGACATCATCGCCGAAATGCGCGGCCACCATCCGCTCCTGCGATTCGCCGACTGGCGCCCGGGTGATCAACCCTGGTACGTGTCCAGCACCGCGGCACTGGCAGCGGCAACCGACTGGGCTCCCCGTGTTTCGCTTCGGGATGGCCTGCACTTGCTTCACGCTTGGCTGGAGCAACGCTTCGCGCCCGGACGGCGGGAGGCATCGCTATGAAGGTTGCGCTCGTCAATCCCAACTGGCGTTTCGATGGCAGCATCTATTTCGGCTGCCGTCACCCGCATCTTCCGATCGAGTTTGGCGCTTCGCAGCAGATGCTGACCAAGGCGGGGCATAAAGTCTTGTTGCTTGACGCGCATCTGTTTCAGCTCGGGCCTTCCGACATTCGTGCCGAACTGGGCGCCTTCGAGCCAGACCTGGCCGTGATCACGACTGCGCCGACATATCTGTTCTGGCGCTGCGCTCCGCCGGAACTGCGCATTCCCCAGGAGCTTGCGACCACCATCCGCGACCTGGTTCCGACCATGGTCGCCGTCGGACCGCACAGCTCGACCACGCCGCGAACCGCGCTGCGAAAACTGTCGGTCGATGTGGTGGTGATGGGCGAGTGCGAGGAGGTCGTGCTGCGGCTCGTCAACGGCGAGCGGGATATCCCCGGCACATGCTTTATCGAAGACGGAAAGATCCGCAGCATAGGCAGACCGCAAGCGGCATGCTTCGTCGACATGGAGCCGCTGGTCTGGCCAGGCGAAGCGATCCACCGGCATACGCATCATCATCATCGGTTCGATGCGGAGCCGCTGGGACCCGGGGCCGAGGTCGAGGCGTCGCGCGGCTGCCCTTACAGATGCACCTTTTGCGCGAAGGAGACGTTTCGTAACCGCTATCGCAAACGGCCGACCGGGTCGGTCATGCAGGAGGTCAATAGGCTCCGACACCAGGGCGTTGAATATCTCTATTTCATCGACGAAATCTTTCTGCCGAACGAGCAGTTACTCCGCAGTCTTTGCGGTTGCGGGCTGAAGTTTGGAATCCAGACGCGTGTCGATTTGTGGATACCGGACATGCTGGCGCTGCTCGGCCGTGCGGGCTGCGTTTCAGTGGAATGCGGCATCGAAAGCCTGACCGCCGAAGGACGCGCCGCCCTCGACAAGCGCTGCAGGATGACGACGGACGAACTGACAGGACGGCTGGTCGAAGCGAAGCGGCACATTCCCTTTGTTCAGGCGAACCTGATCGAAATAGCCTCGGATGAAGACGATGTAGTGCAGCACTGGCGCAGGACGATGCAGGATTTCGGCATATGGGCCAACGACCCGGTGCCGCTCTTTCCATATCCCGGCACACCCGATTATCGTAAATTGTGGGGCGAACCCGACGATCACGCGTGGGAGCGTGCGCACCAGCATTATCTGAACCTGTTTGAGACTTTCAGTGACGTTCAGGACCAGCGTCCGCGGGCACTTGGCGAACTCGAACTGGAGATCGCCCGATGACGCCGCCCCGACTTTTGATGACAACAGACGCCGTCGGCGGCGTGTGGAGTTATGCGAGCGATCTGGCGCAGGCGCTGTGCGGCCGCGGCTGGTCCGTGGTCCTCGTTACCATGGGGCCCCCGCCGCGCGCCGAGCAGTTGGCACCATCGATGGGCGTGAGGGACCTGCATGTCATCGTTTCCGACCTCGCGCTGGAATGGATGGATCCCTCCGGCAGCGACTTACCTCATGCGCACGACACGCTTCTGCGCATCGCCGAGCGTGTGCAGCCCCACATCATCCACCTGAACGGTTTCCGCGAGGCAGGCTTCAAATGGCCCGCTCCGTGCATCGTGGTCGCCCATTCCTGCGTTTGGTCCTGGTGGGAAGCCTGCCGCGGCGGTGTGCCCGATGCGCGGCCCTGGTTCGCCTACCGCGACAACGCGGCAGCCGGCCTTGCCGCCGCCGATGCATGGGTGGCGCCCAGCAAAGCCTTTCTGGAGCAGATCGCGCACATCTATCGGCCTGGGTCGGACGGAATCGTCATCAACAATGGCTGCGCGTCTCCTGCAGCCTTTCCCCGAAAGAAGCCGCAAGTCCTGGCGGCGGGTCGTCTCTGGGATGAAGCGAAGAATCTGTCCATGCTGGAGCGCGCCGCCGTAAGTCTCAGATGGCCGGTCCGCGTGGCGGGCCCGCTCGAGGCGCCCGGTCATTCGGCGAGCGAGCCCGGCGCGTCGGTTATCCCTCTCGGCTCGTTGTCGCGCCATCGACTCGCAGATGAAATGAGCGACGCGGGCAGCTTCGTCTCGCTTGCGCGCTACGAACCATTCGGGCTGACGGTACTCGAAGCCGCCGCGCGGGGTTGCGCACTGGTTCTTTCCGACATTCCGACATTCCGCGAGCTTTGGGGCGATGCCGCGTTTTTCGTCGCGCCCGACGACGAAGCCGCGGCGATCGTGTCCATTAACCGGCTGTCCGGGCAGGAGGACGTCCGGCATGCCATGCAAAAGCGTGCACGCGCGCGCGCCAGGCGCTACTCGCTCCGCAAGCAGGTGAATGCCTATGATGCATTGTATCGTCGCCTGACTTTTGAGCGCAGACCCGCCAGGAGCTCCCTCCCTGAAAGGCAGGAGCTTCACGCATGAAGGTCGTGCTGTTTTGCCATTCGATCCTGTCCTGCTGGAATCACGGCAATGCGCATTTCCTGCGGGGTGTGGCTCGCGAACTGATCCGGCTCGGTCATCAGGTGACGGTTTACGAACCGGCGCAGGGATGGAGCCGGACGCATGCGCTGCGCGACGGTGGCCATGCGGTCCTTTCCGAAGCTGCCCTGCTCGTTTCCGGTCTCGACATTCGTACCTATCCGTCATCGGAGTTCGACGCCGCGGAGGCTACGGATGGCGCCGACCTCGTCCTCGTTCATGAGTGGAACGATCCTGCGCTGGTTTCAGCCTTGGGTCGCGCGCGCGTGCAAGGCGGCAGGTTCGTCCTGTTCTTCCATGACACCCATCATCGCGCAGTGACCGCCCCCCAGGAGTTGAACCGGTTCGATCTCAGCGGCTATGACGGGGTGCTCGCCTTTGGCGAGGTTCTCCGGGACATCTACGCAAAGCGCGGCTGGGGCCAGCGAGCCTATGTCTGGCACGAGGCCGCCGATACGCATCTTTTCCGGCCGCTGAGCTGCCGTACACGAGAACATGATGTCATATGGATAGGGAACTGGGGCGATGACGAGCGCACGGCGGAATTGCAGTCGTATCTGATCGCTCCGATCGCAAGGCTCCGCCTGCGGGCCCGCGTTCATGGCGTTCGCTATCCCGCGGAAGCGAGAACGTGGCTTGAGCGCGAGCGGATCGACTATGCCGGCTGGCTGCCCAACCATCGCGTACCGGCTGCGTTCGCGCGGGCGAGGGCGACGGTCCATGTCCCGCGTCTGCCGTATACCCGCGCACTGCCTGGAATTCCGACCATCCGGGTGTTCGAAGCGCTGGCCTGCGGGATTCCCCTGATCTCGGCGCCCTGGTCCGATGCGGAAAATCTGTTCCCACCCGGCTCCTTCCTGACGGCGACCAGCACCGACGCGATGTGCCGCGCCCTGTCGAACGTCCTGCGTGACAGCGATCTCGCGCAGGCCTTGCGGCGCACCGGTCTCGAGGCAATCGCAAGCCGGCATACCTGCGGGCATCGCGTGCGCGAACTCTTGCAGCTTCACGCAATGACGAGGCGGCGGGCGGCACACGCATCCACTCAGTCCTACTCACCACAGGCGCTGGCATCATGAGAATAGCGTTCTTCGGATCGAGTCTCACATCGTCATACTGGAATGGCGCAGCCACCTATTATCGGGGGCTGCTGCGCGCCCTCGCCCGGTTGGGACACGACATCGCCTTCTACGAACCGGACGCCTTTGACCGGCAAAGGCATCGAGATATCGCCGACCCGGACTGGGCGCGCGTGGTGGTGTATGCGGCAACCGACGCAGGATGGCAGAGCGCGCTGGAGGACGGCGCCCGGGACGCCGATCTTCTTGTCAAGGCGAGCGGGGTCGGCGTGTTCGACATGGAGCTCGAATGCGCAGTTCCCGAGGCCCGCCGGTCGGAAGCGATCTGCGTGTATTGGGACGTCGACGCACCCGCAACGCTCGAAGCGATCGAGGCCGATCAGACCCATCATCTGCGCCGCGCGATACCACGCTACGACGCCGTTTTCACCTATGGCGGGGGCCAGCCGGTGGTGAACGCCTATTCGCGCTGCGGTGCGCGGCGTTGCGAACCGATCTACAACGCTCTCGATCGTTCGACACATCATCCCGCGCCGGCGAGTACGCAGTTCTCCTGCGACCTCAGCTTTCTTGGGAATCGGCTTCCCGACAGGGAGGCGCGGGTCGAAGCGTTCTTCTTCAAGGCGGCATCAAGCCTTCCCGATCGCACGTTCCTGCTCGGAGGATCGGGATGGGAGGACAAACCAGTGCCCGCCAATGTGCGGCGGCTCGGCCATGTCGGCACCGCGGATCACAATGCGTTCTTCTGCTCGGGGCTCGCCACCCTGAACATCAACAGAGCCGGCATGGCGCGGTTCGGATTCTCGCCGCCGACGCGCATCTTTGAAGCAGCAGGCGCCGGAGCTTGCCTGATCAGCGACGACTGGCCGGGACTCGACGATTTTCTCACTCCGGATGACGAAGTTCTGGTGGCGCGCGAGGGGAACGAGGTTGCAGCGGCTCTCGCAAGCCTTTCACCGGAGCGCGCGCACCGCATCGGCGAAGCCGCGCGCAGGCATGTCATCGCCGAACATACCTACGACCATCGTGCGCGCCAGGTCCATCGATTGCTCGACATCATTCCGTTGCAAAACGAGGCTGCCGCATGACACTCGATGTCGTCATATTCGGGCTAACGATGTCATCCTCGTGGGGCAACGGACATTCCGTCACTTACCGTGCCCTGATCAAGGCGCTTGCGAAGCGCGGACACCGCGTAACATTCATCGAACGCGATGTGCCATGGTATCGCGCACACCGTGACCTCGTCTGTCCCGACTATTGCACAATCGCCTTCTACGACAGCTTGAAGGATGTGCCGGCCCGCTTCGGCCAGATCATCGCCGATGCCGATCTGGTGATGATGGGCTCTTTCGTGCCTGACGGCATCGCCTTGGCGGACTGGATCACCAATCGCGCCCGGGGCGTGACCGCCTTCTATGACATCGACACGCCGGCAACACTGGCAGGACTTCAGAACGGGACGACCGAATACATCACCGCGGCGCTGATCCCGCGTTTTGACCTCTATCTCAGCTTCACCGGCGGCTCGGTCCCGCAAATCATCGAAGACGTGTATGGAAGTCCGCGTAGCCGGGCGCTCTATTGCACCGCCGATCCCGCGCTTCATCACATGCGGCGACAGACACCGCGTTGGCATCTCGGCTATCTCGGCACGTACAGCGAGGACAGACAGAATTCGCTCGAAACGCTGTTGCTGGAACCTGCCCGCCGCCTGAGCGGCGCGCGCTTCTGCGTCGCCGGCCCGCAATATCCGGCTCGCATCGCGTGGCCCGCCAATGTGGATCGGATCGACCATGTGCCGCCGGGAGACCATGCCTCGTTTTACGGCAGGCAAAAATACACGCTCAATCTGACGAGAGCCGATATGATCGGCGTCGGCTATTCACCCAGCGTCAGGCTGTTCGAGGCGGCGGCGTGCGGCGTACCGATCATCAGCGACCGTTGGGACGGCATCGAAACATTCTTCAAGCCGGATGAGGAAATCCTGCTGGTGTCGACCGGCGCAGACGTGGTGTCCATCCTGTCCGACCTGACTGAGGACCGCCGCCTGAGCATTGCGGCCGCCGCGCGCAACCGTTTCCAAAAAGAGCACACGCCGGCGGCGCGAGCGCGTCAGTTGGAAGACTATGTCGCGGATGCCTGCGAGACGAAGCGCGGAGCCGCCAAACCGGAACTCAGCGCCATCGGGGGAGCACACGAACATTTAGGAGCTCGCCATGCTTGAATCTCTCAACGGACGCTCGGCCCATCCGGCCCGCACCTCGCTGATCAAGCCGGAGAGTTCGGTCGTCCTGGTGGCCGGGGGTGCGGGATTCATTGGTTCGCATCTGTGTGATCGCCTGATTCAGCAGGGCCATCAGGTCATCTGCGTCGACAATCTCTATACCGGGCGCGTCTCGAATATCCGGCCTCTGATGAATCATCCACGGTTTTCGTTCATCGAAGGCGATGTGAGCGAGAAGCTGCCGGTGTCGGGCCCGATTTCACGCATCTACAATCTGGCATGTCCGGCCTCTCCCCGGCACTATCAGCGCGATCCGGTCGGCACGATGCGGACATGCGTGCTGGGCGCCTACAATCTTCTCGAACTTGCGCGGCTGACGTCCGCTCCCATCCTCCAGGCATCGACCAGCGAGGTCTATGGTGACCCGGAGGTCCATCCCCAGCCGGAGAGCTATTGCGGTCACGTAAACCCGATCGGCCCACGTGCTTGTTACGACGAGGGAAAGCGCGCTGCGGAGGCGCTGTTTTTCGACTACCACAGGCTTCATGGCGTACAGGTGAAGGTTGCTCGGATCTTCAACACCTATGGCCCGCGGATGCTCGAGAATGACGGCCGAGTAGTGTCGAATTTCGTGGTGCAGGCGATCCGGAACGATCCGATCACGATCTATGGCGACGGAACGCAGACGCGATCGTTCTGCTACGTCGACGACTTGCTGGGCGGCCTCATAAGGCTCATGGAGAGCCCGCCGAACGTGACAGGCCCCTGCAATCTCGGCAACCCGCACGAAGTGCCGATCGCAGCCATCGCGAAGATGATCATCGAGCAGACCGGTTCGACATCGCAGATCCGGTATCACCCGCTGCCCAAAGACGATCCGAAGCGACGGCAACCGGTGATCGACCGCGCCCGGGATATCCTAGGCTGGCAGCCCAAAGTTCCGCTCAGCGAAGGCTTGAAGTCCACAATCGGCTATTTCTTGCTGCAGGTGTTCGCCCCCGAAGAGGCCGAGTTCCAGGGATCAAAAAGTCGCAGGCGGTCGCGCCCCGACCTGGCATTGCTTCCGGTTTCGAATCGCAGCACCGGCCACTAGACGGTGCGATTTAACGGGTCATGGATCATTGTCCGCGCGTGGCGGGCACCGACCGTGAAGGACGTTGTTTCGGTTGAGCCAAACGCATCGTTCTGTTGACGCAACCCCGCTTCGATCAAGACGCCGGCGGATGTGTCTCCTCGATTACCGCGCAGAAACACTCGCGCTTGGCGGCGCCTGCCTATTCCCGCCGGACAAATTTGTGAAACCGGCTGAGCTTTCCGTCCGCCGTCCTGTCCTGATACAGGAAAGCGAGCCTGCTCTCCTCGAACTTGTCAAAGAATGTATCCCAATCCAGTTCCTCGAGGGACCGATCCTTGGGATCGAAGTCGAGACGCAGGATACCGGCTTCATCCTTGCCCCGCTCGGTCCCTTGCACGTTGGCCGGCACGGCGCCTCTAGATTGCGCCCACTCGCGAATGACATTGAGATCGGTTGTCCTGTTCGCCGCCATTAGCATCTCCATAGATGGCGAGATTTTGTTTTGTCTGAAACCGCTCGCGCACACCGCCGTTCCGCTCGTCGCAAAATTGCCGCACGGAAATTAACATAGGTGATCGCCGCCGAAACTTACGGCCGCTAGGTATGTGCTTTGTGAGGAGCCATGCGTATGCGTGATGAGCGGCTGACCAGATTGAAGCGCCCCTGGACCGAAGTCGAAGACAACGAACTGCGGACGTTCGCCGCCACGGTGAGCGCGTTCCGAATAGCCATCAGGCTGAAGCGGACAAAGAACGCTGTCGTTGAACGGGCCAACAAGCTCGGGATCGCATTCCCCCGCACGTCCCGTCGCGGCCGACCGCGACAGGCGCAACAATCTTTGCAGGCAAGCATTGTGCAAGAAGACGGCGCGATGCGGGAAGATAGCGCGGGCGCGTTGAACGGTCAAAGCTCCGTGTGACTGTTGGCGTAGCCATACGCTCGCGCACGCCAAGTTGATGATCTAAAGCAGCGCGATCGGCGGGCGTACAATCATCAGCCAGAAAATAGCCAGTACGGCCGCAAAGGCCGGAAATCCGCACGCGAACCAGGTCCAGAACAAGCGGTGATAGCGCCTCGGCATAGGCGCTTGCGAAGCGACAGCCTCGGACACGAGATCGCGCATTTGCATCTGCATCCACACCACCGGCAGCCAGAACGCGCCGGTGATCCCGTAGAGCACGAGGGATACGACGATCCACCCGTCTAACAGCGAATAGCCGGCTTCCCATGCGAGCAGCACGCCGGTGATCGGCTGAAGGATCACGGCCGTGGCGGTGAACAGGAAATCGGCCAGCACGACGGTGCGGGCAACGCCTGCGATTTCGTGCGGGTCGCCTCGCAAGTGAGCGACCAGCATGAAGAACGCGATTCCTGCCCCGGTCCCCAGCAACACCGCTGCACCGATCACGTGCAGATATTTGAGAATGAAAAAATACATCAGCGGTCGTCCAGAATGGCGAGCGCCGCTAAATTGAGCACAATAATCGGCCAGATCTTCAGCATGGGGCCGAGCGGATCGATCCATAGCCGAGGTACGAGGATCGTGCCGATAACGGCGTAAGCAATCGAGATTAAGAACGCAGCATAAAGACCATATCGAGCCGTTGGACGATACAATATGGCCGCGCCGATGACGATGTCCGCCAGCGCACCGGCAACCGTCGCAGCCGCCGCCATCGTCGGGCCGAGGCCGCCCTCGCGAACATAGCCGGCGCCGATCTCCCAGCCGGGGCCCAGCGAAATCAGGCCGGTGACAATCCAGAACGCGCCGAACACGCCGAAAATGAGCGGTTTCAGAAGATACATGCGGGCGAACCAGCGTTCCTGCACGGACGCGGGCTCGCGCGCGAGTTCCTGCTCGATCGGCCGAGCCGCAATGCTCATTGCCCGTTGCCACGCCGAGGCATCGCCAGTCGCACCGAATCGCATTTCACTTTGCGCCGTCGTGCGAATTGGCGGCTTCCATCCGAGCGCCGCGGCGGCGTCGCCTGCGCGATACAGCGCGCCGGCTGCCCATTGCGGAAGCCGGAGGGAATAGGCCGCCGGCCGGCGCAGCCACCGACGAAACATGCCGACGAGGTCATCGAACCCGTATCGGTTCGGTCCAACCAGCTCCAGCACCTGACACGAGGGCGCGTCCGGCCTCAACAGCTTCACGACCGTTTCGACGACATCGTCAAGATGGATGGGCTGGATTTCGGCTGTGTCGGGCATGACCGGAAGGACTGGCAAGGCGGCAAGGCCGCGGATCAGAGCACTGCCTCCATAGGCGCTGCGGCCGATGACCACCGACGGCCTGAGCACGGTCCATTGCAGATCGCGCGCCTGCAATTCCTGCTCGCCGCGAAGCTTGGAGGAGGAGAATGCCGTTGCGCTGCGCTCGGCCCCGATCGCGGAAAAGTGGATGACGCGGCGGACGCCGGCGCGGGAACATGCCTCGTACAGGGCTGCGATCCCCAACACGTGAACGCCTTCCGTCGAGTCCGACGGAGTGTCCTGCAGCGTGCCCGCGCAGTTCACAACCGCATCCACATCGTTCAGGCACGGCGCCCAAGCCCCCGGGTCTGTAGCTTGCGCCACGTCGATGCTTGCCCACGTCATCGGGTGGAATGTCGGTGTCGGCCTTCGCGCCACCCCGGCGATCTCGTAGCCTTCGGCCGCGAGCCTTGCGGCCAGCGTTGACCCTATCAGGCCAGTCGCTCCAACAATCAGAATGCGCAAGAAGCCACCCTCATCCTGGAATGCATCGCTGGCGCAAAATCGCACTGCACCGCGACCGACCGCGCAATCAGGTTCCAACAATCCGTTTCGGTAAGCGGTGAAAATGGCCGATGGTTCCAGATCCCGCCTCACCGGCGCTCCACGGCCGGAGTTCTTCATCATCATGCAGGAAGGCGCGACCGGCGTCCGCCAGCCGGGTGCGCAGAAACGAGATCCTCAAATCGCAGCGGCGGCAATGGTCAGAATAGCGAAAGCCACACGAGCAAGGCCAAGGCCACTGAGGTGAGGCAGTCTTGCACCAGATGGTCCGGATGTATGAGGCGGCTCAGGATCGCATTTAGCATGGCGATGCTCCAGACTATTCCTGCCTGCAGAGTCCCGCGCTTTCAATCGGCTGAATTCCGGTATGTTCCGGTCGCCATTGGCGGCTGGTCGACTCCGTGGTGAGTGAACTGCGGTCCTTCTTCGCCGTCGCGCTTCCCCACGAGAACGACAAGGATTCAGCGAGCCAAGGATTGGGGACTCATCCGATCGGCAAGCAGAGCCCGCAAACAGAGGCGTGACAGGAGGCGACGGGAAGCCGGATCGGCACCACGCGCACAATGCGAAGGCAGCGGCGCTAACGCAGGCCGGGGTTCTCCCATTACTTTGCCGGAGGTCACGCCGAAGCTTGCGCGGTTTGCCGCGTTTCCGGCAGCTCCATTACATTTCGTCCATGTCGTTGACCTTACGCCGCGTCGACTTATCTCCGCAGGCAGGGCGGACGGGTCAATGCCCCCCTTGCCTGTCCGATCTCCGAAAGCCCCGCTTCCATGCGGGGCTTTTTTTATGCGAGCCGGCATGAAAATGCGTTGGCTTCGAGAGCAGGTTTCACGATATCGCTCGCCCGTTTGGCGCGGCGCAAGGAGGCCGTTGAATCATTTTTTCTCGCGGACGCAACTTTGCGATGCACTGGGGCTTTGGTCCTCGTCGCCGCGCACGGATCCAGACACGAGGCAACATGCGTTACAAGTGGGTACTCGCGATTCTTGCCGCATGCCTTGGCTTTCTGGTTCTCTCCGGCATCATAGCCACCAACAAAGAGCCTGGAAGAACGGACGTGCCGAATCCGGGAGGAACGAACTCCCCGAAATAGCGAGCGTTCGTTTTGTCGGGGAAGCGCGATGCGCGGATCACCTGAGCGGAGGCAAGTGCCCTCGCATTGAAACGGCCGCGGGAGGCAACGCCACTTGCGGCCTGCCCCCGCGCCCATACTCGACGGAATGTCTCTGCGACAGCGACGAAATTCTTCAGTCAGCGCAAGTCGGGCTTGGTCTGACCGACCAAGGTGGCGATTTCCGAAAAAGACAATTCTCGCCCTTCGGATGCGGCTTTGTTTGCCTGCCGGAGGAATCGGAGCGGGAAGCAGATCGCGTCCAGATTGGCGTCTGGAAGCTTCGTCGGGCGCGCCGGATCGGTGGCGAGTTTATCTTCGGCAGCACGGAGCGCGCCTTCGATCTCCTGTGCCGATAATGTTCCCTTCTCGCGGAGCACTGAAATCAAGGCGGCTACGGCGACGTAGAGACCTTCGAGTTGCATGTTTGCCGGATTCATTGCTCTCTCATTGGCGCGTGTCAGTGAAGCGTTCAATTCATTGCCCTGCCGGACACAGCAGCGCGAACAGATTCATGATCTGAACAATACCATAGAACGGGCGCGAACAGTTTTCCCGATTCGGCCACCCGACTACCCAATACAAACCGGGCCTGTTGGTTTCCTTTTCGCGGCTCGCCGGCTTTCCTGGCGTCTGACCCGACGCGGACGCATCTCCAGTCAGTGACTGGAGCCCGTGCTTTCGGCAAGATTGTCGCGACGGCGCTGGCAAATGAACGGCAATTCTTTCACTTGCGCGCGGGTGAGTCGACTTGGTTCATCGGAAAAGGCCCACACCACGGAAAGCACGGTGTCAGGCACAGTCATGTCATTGCGCAGGCGCGCCAGCGAGATCATGCGCTTGAGGGTCGGGCTGTAGGTCACGCCGGTGGCCCAGCCGACATGCTCCCTGCCGTGCAGCACCTTGAGATAGAACATCCGGAATTGTCCGGTCGGCAGATCGGGCGGCGGCGCAGACGGTCCGTCGCGGAACAGGTCTGCATACAGCGCGGCCATGTCGTCGCTGTTCCACATGAGCCCCATGAGCTTGCGCGGCGGCCCACCCGCGTCTTTCTCCCGGCGCAGCGCATCGCGGCCGTAGAAATCATGATTGTCGAGGTTGATCGTATAGGCCCAGCCGAGTTCTGCCGGCGAGCAGAAATGCTCGCTGAGATCGCCCTCGAGCGCGTCGACCTCTTCGGCGCTGGCCCACAGCTTGGCAAACTTGCGGATCGATTCGCCTTTCATGCGCGCAGGCAGGAAGTCGCGAATCACCGTGGCGATGCCGGTCTCGGTATGACCGATAAGCTGAGTCTTGAAGCCGAGTTCACGCAGACCGAAATCCTGGCCGATCCGTCGCAGCTCGCGCCACAGGTCATGAGCCTTGCCGGTGTCGGTCCGCATCAGGAATTCGTAGCCCACCTCGCCGGTGACCCCCTGCCGTCCGACGATCACGTCTTCGCCTACCACGCGGGTCTTGCGCCAGCGTGAGAATTTCATAGTCTTGAAGTCTTCTCCGGTCGCCGCTTCCAGAATATCCGTCGCGCGAGGTCCCTGTAATGCGAAACAGGTATAGTCGGGTGTGACATCCTCGAGCGTAACGTCGAACCCGGTAAGCTGCAGGATCTGCGGCAGCCAGCTCTGGGCGCCAGACTGCGTGAAGATGAAATCGTTGTCGCCAAATTTCCAAGTGAGGCCCTCGATCGCGACCTTGCCGTCCTCATTGGTCATCGGCGTGTACATGATCTGACCGACTTGCTGCCGGCTGATATCCTTCACGGTCGCGAAGTTGAGGAATCGGGCCGCATCCGGACCCGTGACCCGGACCTTGTTCAACCAGCTCCAGTCGCCCAGGATCGCGGTCTGGCGCAATGCAAGCGATTCTTTCCACCAGCGCGTATACTCATAGCCGATTAAAAAGCCGCCGTTGATGTGGCCCCATATGTTGCTGACATTGGTTTCGGCCTGGGCCGGCGCGCCCGGCGAGCCGAAATAAGGGCGCTCCAGAAAGGGCGTCTTGCGATACTGATTGGCGCGCCGATAAACGTCCTTGTAAGTCTCGTCGGTCATTGTTTACCTGCAACCTTTGATCGTTCCTTTGATCGTTCCTTTGCTATCGCTTCTTCAGCGACTTGGTCTTGGCGCCCTCACGCCATCAATGAAAATGCGCGCATAATCCTCGATGAAATCGGTCGATTGGGGTTGGCGCGCCGGAGAGGATTCGAACCTCTGACCCCCAGATTCGAAGTCTGGTGCTCTATCCAGCTGAGCTACCGGCGCCTTGGGAAAGGAAGACGGCCCAAGAGATCGGAAGGCGTGAGCCACGTATCGCGGCCTGATTACACATAATTGCCCGGCATTGCCAGACGGTGCCACGCGATACATCACACGAAAGCAGGGTTCCTGCCTTGTCCAACCCCGGCGGCATCCTGGCGGACGCGGCGGCTTGGAGGCGGCCGCTGCATGCGCCGATGCGTATCGGCACCTTTGGCGAGTGGCGGCGCTCAGGAGCGGCCGGCGCGATCGTCCGACATCAAGCGATGCGCAGACGGCTCATCGCCAGGCGGCTTTCGGTGCATCGGCTCGGGGCGGCTCACCACATAAATCGCTGCGGACAGCATGAAGAGCGCAACAGCGACCGCGATCAGCGGCGTCGGTTCGGAGCCAAACCAGAACAGCGCATAACCCGAGGCCATGCCAAAGACGGCCGCCAGCTTCGCCCGCAGTCCCACGGCACCCTGCTCGCGCCATTGGCGCAACGGCGGGCCAAATTGCGGATGATCGAGCATCCAAGCCTCCAGCCGCGGCGATGCACGTCCGAAACACCAGGCCGCGATGATCAGGAAGATCGTTGTCGGCATCACCGGCAAAAACGCACCGATGATGCCGAGCGCCAGCATCAGCCCGCCAAGCGCAAGATATCCGGCCTGCCGTCCCCCCCGAAACGCTCTGCGCATGCGCATAGGAACCGCGCCCTCGTCAGAAGACCAATGTGCTTCGGACGGATCAGTGGATGATGTCTACAGAATGGCCCGATCTGGAATGGTTCCATTCTGCGGGCGCCATTACCCGTGCAATACCATGTTGCGCGACCGCCAGTCGCGACATCGAAACCGCAATCAATGAGTTGCGACGTCGCGCAGCGCAGTGGCGGGAATGACGATCGATGGGGAAAAATGGCGCGCCCGAAAGGATTCGAACCTCTGACCCCCAGATTCGTAGTCTGGTGCTCTATCCAGCTGAGCTACGGGCGCGTTGTCACGCGAGGACGGCCTCGGAATGATCCGAACGGCCCCGGATTGTCATCCGGACAGGCGCATTCGGCCTCGGCCACCCGGAAGGTCGAGTGACGGCGGATAGCTATCGTTCCCCTTTCCCGATGGCAAGGCCTTTCGCCTCGAATCGCTCCGATCCGGCCTTCCGAATGCGGCCCTCCGGGAAGACTCAGGCGCTGGCGCGCTCATCGCGCCAGGCGTCGAGATCGACCGCCTGGTCGGGTATCGTGAGGTGGAAGGTCGCCCCGATGGTGCCCTCCACCAGCCGGATGTCGCCGCCATGCGCGCGGACCAGTTCGGCCGCAATGGCAAGCCCGAGCCCTGTCCCGCCCGGTCTCGCCGATCCTGAAAAGGCCTGGAACAGATGCTCGCGGGCCCGCGGCGGAAAACCCGGACCGGTGTCGGACACTTCGATCACCACCACCCCGCCCTCGCGCCGGCCGGTCACGCGGATCTGGTCGCGCAGCGGGTTGTTGGGCGCGCGCGACTCCAGCGCCTGCATGGCGTTGCGGGTCAGGTTTAGCAGCACCCGGAACATGTGGTCGTGGTCGGCGTCCATCTCGAGCCCGCGGTCGATCGACACGATCCAGCCGATATTGCTTTCCGCACTCAGCCCGAGGGTCTCGCGCACTTCCTCGACCAGCGGCTCGAGCGGAATCATCCGACGGTCCGGCGGCGCCTCCTGCGCGCGGCCATAGGACAGGGTCGACTGGCAGAATTCGATCGCGCGCTCCAGCGTGCGCAGCAGCTTCGGCGCAAACCGCTGCACCCGCGGATCGCGTACGCTCGACAACTGGTCCGAGACGAGTTGCGCCGATGCCAGCATGTTGCGCAGATCATGATTGATCTTCGACACCGCGAGGCCCAGCGCGGCAAGGCGCGAGCGCTGATGCAGCATCGAGGTGAGGTTGCTCTGCATCGAGGCGAGTTCGCGTTCGGTCACGCCGATTTCATCGTTGCGCTTGGACACCCGGATGGTGCGCGAGGGATTTTCCGGATCGGCGCGGAACGCCATGATGTTGCGGGTGATCCGCCGCATCGGCCGCACGAACATGAAATGCAGCGCGAGATAGACCAGCGCCAGCGTCGAGGCCGAGATGATCAGCGAGGCCACCAGAACGTTGCGCGAGAAGCGCAGCATCGCCTGTTGCAGCGGCTCGTTGCGAATCAGGATTTCGAGAAACTCGCCGTCGCGCGGAGCCGTCCCGATCACCCGCAGGATCGACTCCTTTGGATCGAACAAGCCGTGATAGGCGCCGGAAACTGCATCGAGCCAGCCGACCTCACGCAGGTCGACCTCGCGGTGAATCCCGGCCGGCATTTCGGTCATCGCCAGCAGGCGCCGCGTCTGGCCGGTTTTCATCACCACAGCCTGCGCACCGATGCTCGACAGGATGTCGCGGGCGAGATCGTCTGGCACCATGCCGCTTGGCGCGGCATAGAGGACCAGCGCCGCGGTGCGCGCGGCGGCAAGCCGGTCATTGAGCCAGTTCAGCCGGAAAATGGAGACCGACGGGAGATAGATCAGCACCTGCACGATCATGATGAACAGGATCGTCAGCACCAGGAGCTTGCCGGAAAGTCCGAACCGCGGCACGCGGACCGGCCCCTTGTCGTCCAGATCAGTCATCAATGCTGCCTGTACGGACTCGACGGAAAAAGCGCGAGCCTCGTATAGGCCCATGATGCGGCGGCACCATGAACTCGTCAAACCGGGCGCAAACGTGGCGGGCCGCCGTCTCGTTTATGGGTTAACGCGGCGGCCGGACCCGGTCGCGCCCCCAAGCCTCTTGCGCGCGCCGCCCGGCGCGGCTGCCATCCATGGCGGGCCGAACAAGGCTTCTGGCGCGCAAGGCCAGCGGTCAAATCGGCGCAGATTCCGCCGCATCGGCGGCCATGGGCCTCGCCGCCGCCCTAAGGCCTTCATACTCCGAGAGAAACTTGCATTTAGCGAACTCCACGTCGAAGCCGCGCGGCGCAGCAGTCGCATTGACGAGAAGGCGCGCTGTCCCGTATAAGCCCCCGGAATTCCGGCACCGGCGGCCTTTCGCGGCGAGAGACAGTTTTCGCTCCGAAGTGTAGCAGCCCAAAGCCGGTGCGCACCACCCGAAGCATCCGGCATTGCGCCGCGACCAGCGGAGACTTCCCCCGTGAAACGGACCTATCAACCGAGCAAGCTCGTGCGCAAGCGCCGGCACGGCTTCCGCGCACGCATGGAAACGAAGGGCGGCCGCAAGATCATTTCGGCCCGGCGGGCGCGCGGTCGCAAGCGCCTGAGCGCCTGATCCGGGGCGGCCCGGAAGGCCGGCCCGCATGGAGCGCCTGAGGAAACGAGCGGACTTTCTGGCCGCGGCGGGCGGGCCCAGGGTGACATCCACGAACTTTGTGCTTCAGACACGTTCCCGGAGCGACAAAGGCGCGGCGCGCGTGGGCTTCACGGTGTCACGCAAGGTCGGCAATGCGCTGGAGCGGAACCGGGTGCGGCGAAGACTGCGCGAGCTCGTTCGCCTCAATTCAGGGGGTGCGTTGCGCCCCGGACATGATTATGTGCTGGTCGGGCGGCGGGCGGCCCTAACCGCCGCCTTTTCCGATTTGGCAGTCGATTACGACCGCGCCCTCGCGCGCATCCACACGATGCGCCACAAGCCGAACCCGAAGCAGCAGTCTAACGTCACCTCGAGCAAAGACGCATGATCAACGACCAGAAGAACATGTTTCTTGCGATCGGGCTGTCCCTGCTCGTGATCCTCGGCTGGCAATATTTCATCGGCGGGCCGCAGCTGGAGCGGCAGCGCGAAGAGGCGAGGCTCAAGCAGCAACAGCAGCACACGCAACCGCAGGCCACGCCGGGGACCGCATCGCAGCCGGGCGCCGCACCGGGGACAACCCCGCAGCCGGGCGCCGGCACCGCGCCCGCGGTGCCGGGGCAGCCGACCGTGCCCGGTCAGACGCTCACCCGCGAGGCCCTTCTCGCCGCCTCGCCGCGGGTCAAGATCGACACGCCGACCATCCATGGCTCGATCTCGCTACGCGGCGGACGCATCGACGACGTCGCGCTGATCAGATATCGCGAGACCGTCGATCCGAAATCGCCGGCGATCGTCCTGCTCGCGCCATCCGGCAGCCCCCATCCATTCTACGCGCAATTCGGCTGGACCAATGCCGCCGGCGGCAAGGCCAAGCTGCCGGACGACAATACGCTCTGGACCCAGCAGGGCTCGGGAGCGCTCGGGGTCGGCAATCCGATCACCCTTAGCTGGGACAATGGCGAGGGCCTCGAATTCCGCCGCGTCATCAGCGTCGACGAGAATTATCTGTTCACCATCGAAGATTCGGTCGTTAATCGCGGCGCCGAACCGGTGACGCTCTACCCGTATGCCCTGATCTCGCGCCACGGCAAGCCGGAAATCCTCGGCTATTACATCCTGCACGAAGGCCTGATCGGCGTGATGGGCGACAAGGGCCCGCAGGAGGTCTCCTACAGCACGATCGAAAAAGAAAAGCAGCTCAGCTTCCCGGGCGTCGTCAATGCGTGGCTCGGCATCACCGACAAGTACTGGGCGGCGACGCTGCTGCCGGAAACCAATGCGAAGCTGAACGCGACCTTTTCCGCCCGCGACCTCAACAACCGCAAAATTTATCAGACCGATTACCTGCTCGATCCGGTCACGATCGCGGCCGGCGGCACCGGAACCGCGAAGGCCCGGCTGTTTGCTGGCGCCAAAGAAGTCGGCCTGATCGACAATTACGACAAAACCCTCCACCTCAATCGCTTCGAACTCCTGATCGACTGGGGATGGTTCTACTTCATCACCAAGCCGATGTTCTGGATGCTGGATTACTTCTTCCGGCTGCTCGGCAATTTCGGGTTGGCGATCCTGGCCGTCACGGTCATCATCAAGATCATCTTCTTCCCGCTGGCCAACAAATCCTACGCCTCGATGGCGAAGATGAAGGCGGTGCAGCCGCAGATGCTGCAGATCCGCGAGCGCTATGCCGACGACAAGGTCAAGCAGCAGCAGGCCTTGATGGAGCTGTACAAGCAGGAGCGGATCAATCCGCTCGCCGGCTGCCTGCCGATTCTGATTCAGATTCCGGTCTTCTTCGCGCTCTACAAGGTGCTGTTCATCACCATCGAGATGCGGCACGCGCCGTTCTTCGGCTGGATCAAGGACCTTGCAGCGCCCGACCCGACCACGATCTTCAACCTGTTCGGCCTCATTCCGTGGAACCCGGCCGACGTGCCTGTGATCGGTGTCTATCTCATGATCGGAATCTGGCCGATCATCATGGGCATCACGATGTGGTTCCAGATGAAGCTGAACCCGTCGCCACCGGATCCAACCCAGAAGATGATCTTCGACTGGATGCCGCTGATCTTCACCATCATGCTGGCGAGCTTCCCGGCCGGTCTCGTGATCTACTGGGCCTGGAACAACACGCTGTCGGTGCTGCAGCAGTCGTACATCATGAAGAAGCACGGCGCGAAGATCGAATTGTGGGACAACCTTCGCGAAACCTTCGGCATGAAGAAACCGCAGTCGCCATCGTCGTGACGGCGGCTCGGCGAAGCCGGTAACGTGACTGTCGGAGCCGGCCTCAGCCGACCGAAGGACGGCGTCGCTCGGCTCGCCCATGGTCCGATCGTCCACGTTTTGCTCGAAAGCAAGACGGGGATGCCGCGATGAGCGCGGGCCTGACGACGGAGAGGATTGCCGCCCGCATGACCACTCCTTTCAGCCGCAGCGAGATTGAGGCCGGACGCAAGCTGTTCGCGGGCGACTGGCAGTTCATGTGGGCCGCCGCGTCGGTCAAGACCCTGCCGCCGATGAAGGGCCTGGAGATCGCCTTTGCGGGGCGCTCCAATGCCGGGAAGTCCTCGCTGATCAACGCTCTGACAGGCCGCAAGGCCCTGGCCCGCACCTCGCACACTCCCGGCCGCACGCAAGAGATCATTTTCTTCCAAGGGCCCGACAATCTGCGGCTCGCCGACATGCCGGGCTACGGCTATGCAGAAGCGCCGAAGGCGAAGGTCAAAGCCTGGACCGAACTGATCCATGCCTATCTGCAGGGCAGAGCGAACCTCGCCCGTGTCTATGTGCTGATTGATGCGCGCCACGGCGTCAAGGAGGCAGACAAGCCTGCACTCGACCTGCTGCGCACAGCGGCCGTCTCACACCAGATCGTGCTGACGAAATGCGATCAGCTCTCTGCCAAGGACCTTGCCGCGCGTATCGCCAACCTGTCGGCGGAAATCGGGAAAAGCGCTGCCGCGTTTCCTGATATTCTCGCGACCTCATCGCGCGAGGGCACCGGCATAACCGAATTGCGTGCGGCCATCGCCCGCCTTGTCTCGGAACGCAGATAGAGCGGCATGGGCCTACGCCGGCTGAAACAACGTCGATGCGAGGCAAGCGAAGCTTGCCTGCTCTGCGAGACAAGTGGAATGACTTTGCCGCTGACGCGCCTCGCAGCGGCATATCGCTGATTCAGCCTCAATTCGGCACGCGTTAGGAGGGCCACATCATGCTGCACGTCCTGATTGGCATCGCCGCCCTGTTCGGCTGCGCCGGCATCGTGTTCACGGCCGCTGGCGCGCATGCGAAGCCGGGCAGCGGACTCGAGAGCGCCGGTCACATGCTGCTGTTCCACGCGCCCGCGGTGATCGCCGCCTGTGCCGGGATTGCGACCGGGCTGATCAGCCGCCCGACCGGAATCGTTGCGGCAGCCGCGCTGCTCGTCGGCGTCGCCCTGTTCGCAGGTGATCTGGCGCTCCGCGCCTATGCCGGGCACCGGCTGTTTCCGATGGCCGCGCCGGCCGGCGGCATGGTGATGATCGCCGGTTGGGGACTGATGGCGCTCGCTGCCTTTCTGGCGACGCGCTAGCCCTTCCGCATCCGCCGTCAGCCCGCTAAAACCGCCGCGAAAAAATCCGCCGCAAGGACGTCCCGCAATGTCCGTTTCCCCCTATGACCAGGCCCGCATCCTCTCCGAAGCGCTGCCGCACATGCAGCGCTACGACGAGGAAATCGTCGTGATCAAATACGGCGGCCACGCCATGGGCGAGGAAGATACCGCCCGCGCTTTCGCGCGCGACATCGTGCTGCTGGAGCAGACCGCGATCAATCCGGTGGTGGTGCATGGCGGCGGCCCGCAGATCGCGGCGATGCTGAGCCGGCTCGGAATCAAGTCGCAATTTTCCGGCGGGCTGCGCGTCACTGATGCGGCCACCGTCGAGATCGTGGAAATGGTGCTGGCCGGCTCGATCAACAAGCAGATCGTGAGCCATATCAATCACGCCGGCGGCAAGGCCGTGGGACTGTGCGGCAAGGACGGGAACATGGTGGTCGCACGCAAGTCCGCCGGGACCGCGAGCGGCAGCGCGGACGGGGTCGATCTCGGCTTCGTCGGCGAGCCGGACAAGGTCGACACCACCGTACTCGACCAGATTATCGGCCGCGAACTGATCCCGGTTCTGGCGCCGATCGCCGCGGGCCCGAACGGCGAGACCTTCAATGTCAACGCAGACACGTTTGCCGGCTATATCGCCGGCGCGCTCAAGGCCAAGCGGCTCCTGCTCCTCACCGATGTGCCGGGCGTGCTCGACAAGAACAAGAAGCTCATTCCGGACATGTCGGTGAACGACGTGCGCGCGCTGATCGCCGACGGCACCATCTCGGGCGGCATGATCCCGAAGGTGGAGACCTGCATCACCGCGCTTGAACAGGGCGTCGAGGGCGTGGTCATCCTCGACGGCAAGGAGAAGCACGCGGTGCTTCTGGAATTGTTCACCGACCACGGCGCCGGCACGCTGATCCATCGTTAGGATCCGATGGCCCGGGGTATCGATTCGCTCACCCGGGCGACGCAGATGGCGGCCGGCCGCGCGGCTGGGGCTCCATAAGAATGCCACGGCCGCCCAATGGGCGGCCGTGGTCTCTTCCCCTCGCGCCTGCGCTACGCGTGACTCAAGCGCTCACGACCCTGTGATTTCAGCGGCCGATCAAGGCATCAGCTTGACGGAATACGGGCGCAAAGCGCGCCACGGCCAGCCCACCGGCCGCCGACTTTGCGCCACCTTCGCCCGATGCTAACGTCATGCTGTCATTTCCCGCATCGTTTGAGATTGCGACCGTGCTCCGCCTTGCGTTGTACCTCTCCGTCATTCTGATGATTTTCGCGACCCCCGCGCGGGCAGTGGAGCGGGTCGCCCTTGTCATCGGCAACGGCAGCTACGCAAATGCCGGGGTACTCGCGAACCCGGTCAACGACGCCCAGGCGGTGGCCGGCGCGCTGCGGGATATCGGCTTCGATGTCGCGCTGGGCCGCGACCTCGATCGCTCGGCGATGGAGCGCATGCTCCGCGATTTCCTGCGCAAGGCCGGACAGGCGAAAGTGGCGGTCCTGTTCTATGCGGGCCATGGCCTGCAAGTGGATGGCCGCAATTATTTGGTGCCGGTGGATGCGAAGGTCGAGAGCCCGAGCGATCTTGGTTTCGAGACGATCGAACTCGACAAAATTCTCGGCAGCCTTGAAGACCCGACGCGCGCGACCATCGTGATCCTCGACGCCTGCCGCGATAATCCGCTGACCCGCAGCATCGCCGCGCGATCGCGCTCGACAGCGGTCGGCACCGGACTTGCCGCCTATTCCACGCTCGGCACCGGCACGCTGATCGCGTTCGCGACCGCGCCCGGAAAGGTCGCGCTGGACGGCACCGGGGCCAACAGTCCATTCACGCAGGGTCTGGTGAAACATCTGCGCACCCCGGACCTGGAGGTGCGTGCGATGCTGACCCGCGTGCGCGCCGACGTGATGGCCGCCACCGGCAACAAGCAATTGCCCTGGGATAACTCATCGCTGATGGGCGAGGTTTATCTGGCGAGCGGCCCGCAAGACGGTGCACCCCAGCCGGTCGCCGCCGCGCGTCCGCAACAGCAAATCACCGCCCAACCCCTTCCCGCCGCGCCGGCAGCGGTCGCGGCGCTTGCGCCCGCGCGCGCCGCCGGAGAAGGCTTCATCTTTCCGGACTCGCATCAGCGTCTGCTCAGCGTTGCCGAACTGCAGCCGCTCTCGCCGGCGCAGCTGCGCATCGCCCGCAATGAAATCTTTGCACGGCGCGGTCGCTTCTTCCGCGACCCGGCGCTCGCGACCCACTTTTCACGCTTCCCCTGGTATCGACCGACCGCCTGGCACGTCCAGACCAATGCGATCGAAGATGCCAATGTCAGGCTCATCCAGTCGATGGAGCGCTGATGCGCGGGATCGTCGCCGCGCTCGTGATACTCGCCGGCCTCGGACCCGCCACGGCCGATCCGGCGCTGGATGCTCTGGTCGCGGCCTATCCTGACCATCTCGCCGGCTATGAAAAGAACGATCTGGTGTTCCGGGACGGCACCCGGCTGCCGATCGACGACGGCGTTCGCGAAAAAAGCTTCGACCGCCTGCTCGACGATCCGGACATCGAGGATCAGTTCGCGATCCCTTATCCGCTCGGCATTGCAGGGGTGAAGCCGCCCGCACGCAACGAGGATCCCGGCCGAATTCGAAATCAGGCGCTGTTCGTGAAGATGTACGGCGACTGCCGCAAGGGCGAGGTCAAAGGACGAATGAAGGCGGTCGCCTGGCTGCCCGGCCGCGGCGGCGGCACGGTGATGGTCACGACCGTCAACGGGGTCGCCGATCAGCTTGCCAAGGTCTCCCGCGATCTCGAAAAGCTGCCGCAGGACATGACGCGATATCTCGTGCCGTCGTCAGGCACCTATAACTGTCGGGTGATCGCAGGAACCAAACGGCTGTCGGTGCATGCCTATGGCGCCGCAATCGATCTCAACGCGAAGTTCGGCGACTATTGGCAATGGGCGAAAGCCAAGGACGGCATCTTCGCCTGGAAGAACCGCATCCCGCTCGAGATCGTCGAGGTATTCGAACGTCACGGCTTCATCTGGGGCGGCAAGTGGTATCATTACGACAGCTTCCACTTCGAGTACCGTCCCGAGCTGATCGCCTTGGCGAAGCGGGGCTGGCCGAAATGATGCTTCCCTTGTCATGCCCGCGCTTGTCGGGGCCATGACGCAAGACGGAGCGGCCCAGACGCTATTTTTTGCGGCTGAGCAGGAACACGGCCTGCTCGCCGAACAGATTCCAGAACCACCACGGCACATTGATGCGAAGCTTGCCGCCCCAGTGGTTCAGTGCGACCGCCGCCTCCATCTTCACGCCGATCTCATTACAGAGATCGCGGAAATCGCGGATCGTGCAGAAATGAATGTTCTGAGTATCGTACCAGGTGTCGGGCAGGTGCGCCGTGCGCGGCATGCGGCCCTGGAACAGAAGCTTCAGCCGTATCTTCCAGTGACCGAAATTCGGAAATGACACGATCGCGCGCTCGCCGATCCGCAGCATATGTTCCAGCACGACGCGCGGCCGCCAGGTCGCCTGCAGGGTCTGCGACAGGATCACATAATCGAAGGCGTCGTCCGGGTAATCGACGAGATCGGTGTCGGCGTCACCCTGGATGACGGCGAGACCCTTGGCGACGCATAGATTGACGCCCTCGCGCGAGATCTCGATGCCGCGGCCATCGACATTCTTGGTCTCGGTCAGGATTTTCAGGAGCTCACCGTCACCGCAGCCGACGTCCAGGACCTTCGCGTTGGGTTTCACCATCTGCGCGACCACCAAGAGGTCGACGCGCGCGCTCGAGCCATTGCGCACGGCATGCGCCGTTGCGAGATCACGCTGCGGGCGGGTCTGCATGTTCATGAGGGTACCACAAGCCCGCGGGCGCGCGCAGCGCCGTCGAGGAAGCCCCGGATGATCGCGAACAGTTCCGGCTCGTCGAGCAGGAACGCGTCATGGCCCTTGTCGGTGACAATCTCGGCGAACGAGACGCGCGCGCCGGCCGCGTTCAGCGCGTGCACGATCGCGCGTGACTCCGATGTCGGAAACAGCCAGTCGCTGGTGAAGGACACGACGCAGAAGCGGGTCGGAGAATTCCTGAACGCGTTGGCAAGCACGCCATCATGCTCGGCGGCGAGGTCGAAATAATCCATCGCGCGCGTAAGATAGAGATAGGAATTCGCATCGAAGCGCTCCACGAAGGAGGAGCCTTGATAGCGCAGATAGCTCTCCACCTCGAAGTCGGCGTCGAAGGAGAAGGTCGGATTGCTGCGATCCTGGAAGCGCCGGCCGAATTTCCGGTGCAGGGCGGCATCCGACATATAGGTGATATGCGCCCCCATGCGCGCCACCGCGAGGCCGCGATGCGGGTTGGTGCCTTCGACCAGATAGCGGCCGTGCCGCCATTCCGGGTCGGCCATCACCGCCTGCCGACCGACCTCGTGGAACGCGATGTTCTGCGCCGAATGCCGCGTCGCGCAGGCGATCGGCAGCGCGCTAAACACGCGCTCGGGAAAGCTCTGCGCCCATTGGAGCACCTGCATGCCGCCCATCGAGCCCCCCGCGACCGCAAACAGCGTGTCGATGCCGAGATGGTCGATCAGCATCGCCTGGGCGCGCACCATGTCTCGGATGGTGATGACCGGAAATTCGAGTCCGTAGGGCTTGCCAGTTGCCGGGTCGGTCGAGGACGGGCCCGACGAACCCATGCAGCCGGCAACGACATTGGAGCAGATGACGAAATACCGCTCGGTGTCGATCGGCTTGCCGGGCCCGACCATCGTCTCCCACCAGCCGTTCTTCCCGGTGACCGGATGGACGCTGGCGACGTGCTGGTCGCCGGTCAGCGCGTGGCAGATGAGCACCGCGTTGCTGCGGTGGGCGTTGAGCTGGCCGTAGGTCTTGTAGGCGATCTGGAACGGCGAGAGCGCGATCCCGGAATCGAGCTTCAGCGGGTGCTCCGCGCCGAACCGCACCACCAGCGATTCGCGCGGGCTCTCCGCTTCCTTGGCGCGTGCCTTCTGGATGGATTTGAGATCGGCCTCGGCCATGACGCTGCAACCCGGCACACCAGACGCGGACCGCCCTCGCAGCGGCGGACCGGACGGCCCTGAGGCCGGTCGCTCTAGGTAGGCCGAACCGCCATTATGTCAATGTTTTCTTTGATTTCGGCCGGCTGCCCACCTAATCATGCCAGCCAACCGATAGCGAGGAAGCCATGTCCGAACAGGCATCCAAGACCGGCTTATCCTTGGCCGCCCTGCGCGCCGAGATCGACCGGATCGACGAGGCCATGCATGCGCTGCTGATCGAGCGCAGCGAGATCATCGAGAACCTGATCAAGGTGAAGGGCACACAGGAATCCGGATCCGCCTTCCGGCCCGCCCGCGAAGTGTCGATGATGCGCAAGCTGGTAGAGCGCCATCGGGGCATCCTGCCGCTCGACACCGTCGAAAGCATCTGGCGCGTCATTATCGCCACCTTCACCCATGTGCAGGCCCCCTATTCGATCCACGCGGACCTCACCGTCGGCGAAGCGGCGATGCGGGACTCGGCCCGCTTCCATTTCGGTTTCACGGTTCCCTTCGTGCCGCATATGGGCGCCGGCCCAGCGATCGCCGCGGTGGCCGCATCCAAAGGCGACCTCGCGCTGGTTCCGGCCGTGTCGGTGACCGGCGCAGGAGCCTGGTGGCAGTCGCTCGAAGATGCAACCGCGCCGAAAATCATCGCCCGGCTGCCGTTCGTCGAGCGGCCGGATCATCCCGCATCGCTGCCGGTCTTTGCCGTGTCGCATCCGGCCGCCGATGCGGTGATGGCCGAGGTGGAGGTGTACAGTGTGCGGGTGTCCGGCTGGGGCGCGGCCGCCGCCCGCACCATCGCGCCGCTGGCAGAGGTGATCGCCGAGCCGGACGGCGCCTTCGATGGCGCGGCGCTGCTGATCTCGGTGCCGAAGGGCCAGACCCTGGCCACGATCACCGATGCGCTGGTCAAGGCGGAAGCCACAATACGGTCGACGGCCCTCGTCGGCAGCCATGCGACCCGCTATACGCTGTTAGAAGCGCAGCCGGTCGCCGCCGCGCGCTAGCTTCGCCCGTTCAATTGTTGAGGTTCTCTGAAATGACTGTCGCTACGCGTCCGCAGCCGCGCCCCGGCGTTCTCGACATCGCCGCCTACGTGCCCGGCAAATCCTCGGCGCCCGGCGTCGACAAGATCCACAAGCTGTCCTCCAACGAGAGCCCACTGGGCGCCAGTCCGAAGGCAATCGCCGCGTATAAATCCGTCGCCGACGCCTTGCAGGATTATCCGGACGGCGCCGCCACCGAGCTGCGCGAGGCCATCGGCCGCGCCATGGGGCTCGATCCCGAGCGCATCATCTGCGGCGCGGGCTCGGACGACCTGATCAATCTCCTGGCGCGCGGCTATCTCGCCGACGGCGACGAGGCGATCCACACCACGCACGGCTTTCTGATGTATCCGATCGCGACACTTGGCGCCGGCGCGAAACCCGTCGTGGCGGCAGAGAAGAATTTCACCGCCGATGTCGATGCGATCCTGAACGCGGTCACGCCGAAGACCAAGATGGTCTTTCTCGCCAATCCGAACAATCCGACCGGCACCTACATTCCGTTCGATGAAGTGAAGCGGCTGCATGCCGGGTTGCCGCCGCATGTGCTGCTGGTGCTCGATGCGGCCTATGCGGAGTATGTGAAGCGCAACGATTACGAGGCCGGCATCGAACTGGTCGCGACCTCCGAAAATGTCGTGATGCTGCGCACCTTCTCTAAGATTCACGGCCTCGCCGCTCTGCGCCTTGGCTGGATCTACGGCCCCGCTCACATCATCGACGCGCTCAACCGTATCCGCGGCCCGTTCAACGTGAGCGCGCCGGCGATTGCCGCCGGCATCGCCTCCATCAATGACAGCGCGCATCTCGACAAGGCGCGCGCGCACAACGAAAAATGGCTGCCGTGGCTGACCACCGAGGTCGAAAAGCTCGGCATCAAGGTCACGCCGAGCGTCGGCAATTTCATTTTGCTGCATTTTCCGGAAACACCCGGCAAGACCGCGGCCGAGGCGGACAAGCTTCTCACCTCGCGCGGCGTGATCATGCGCGCGGTCAAGGCGTACAAACTGCCGAATGCCCTGCGCATGACGGTCGGCAGCGAGGAGGCGAACCGGCTCACCGTGAAGACGCTGGCCGAGTTCATGGGGAAGTGAAGGTGTCGCGTCGCTCTCCTTTTTCACCTCCCCCCTTGCGGGAGAGGTCGAACGCCGACGCGATAGCGAAGGCGGGCGGAAGGGGGGTGCGTTCCAACACTGGCATTCTCGATGACCTCCCTCCCCGGTCCTCCCCCGCAAGGGGAGAGGGAGCGCGCCGAGTGCGGGGCAAATATCGTGGCAACTGACCCCCTCATCTCCCGCCTTTGCGTCATCGGCGCCGGACTGATCGGCGGATCGGTGGCGCGTGCGGCCAAGGCGACGGGTGCGGCGGCGAGCGTTGTCGTCACCGACCGATCCGCGGATGTGCGAAAGCGCGTGCGCGAGATCGGATCAAGCTTCGCCGATAAGGTCACCGAGACCAGCGCGGAAGCGGTGAAGGACGCCGACCTTGTCGTGGTGGCGGTCCCGGTCGGCGCCTGCGCTGCGGTCGCACGGGATATCGCATCAAACCTCAAACTCGGCGCGATCCTGTCCGATGTCGGCTCGGTGAAGGCCTCGGTCGCCCGCGACATGGCTCCGTTCGTGCCCGAGGGGGTGCATTTCATTCCGGCGCACCCGGTCGCCGGCACCGAGAATTCCGGCCCGGATGCCGGCTTTGCCGAATTGTTCGTCAACCGCTGGTGCATCCTGACGCCGGTCCAGGGCACCGCTCCGGCCGCGACCGAGACGCTGCAGGCATTCTGGGAAAAGATCGGCGCCAATGTCGCGGTGATGACGCCGGAGCACCACGATCTCGTGCTCGCGATCACCAGTCATCTGCCGCATCTGATCGCCTACACCATCGTCGGCACGGCCAACGAGCTGGGCGACGTGACCGAATCCGAGGTGCTGAAATTCTCCGCCGGCGGCTTTCGCGATTTCACCCGGATCGCCGCGTCCGATCCGACCATGTGGCGCGACGTGTTCCTGCACAACAAGGATGCCGTGCTCGAAATGCTCGGTACCTTCAACGAGGATCTGTCGAAGCTGACGCGGGCGATCCGCCGCGGCGATGGCGAGGCACTGTTCGAACATTTCACGCGAACGCGGGCGATCCGCCGCGGCATCGTTACGCTCGGTCAGGATTCAGCGGCGCCCGATTTCGGCCGTGCGCACGGTCCGTTGCCGATCGCGCCGATCGCCCGGCCCTATGCCTCGGATGATGATTAAACCTGCCGATGACGTCAGGTTGATTTAATGCGGTTCATCCTCGCCAAAGCGGGGACCCAGCTTTTCTGGATTCACGCTGTCGCGGCAATGAACGGGAAAATATGTTGCGCGGACCTGCAGCTAGAACACCGGCGGCGTCTGTCCGAGCTTCACCGGCCCGAGCGTCGCGAAGCCGTTCTTGAAGCGCAGCGGCATCTTTGTGGCGCGTCTGCCTTCCAGATCGACCTGTTCGCCGAGCAGCGACACCGCGCTCGAGATCGCGCCGGGCGCCATCTGGTCGAGCAGACTTAGCGCGGCACCAAGCCTCTGGCTGCGGCTTCCACCCTGCCGCGACAGTGCTTCAAGCCCCAGCGCCGGCAGGATCGCCTCCAGGCCGGTCGCCGTCACGGTCAGTTCTCCGTCGAGATAGCCCTGCTTGGTCAGCTTCAGATTTCCGGATGCCACCGCAAGCAGATCGCCCTGCTTGAGGCGCGCGTTGCGCACCTCGATGCGGCCGTCCGCCTGCTGGATTTCCTTCAACCGCTCGCCCCAGGACTTGGGCTGGAAGTTGCGCAAGCCCACAAGCCGCGTATCGCCGTTAAAGTCGAACGGCTTGGCCGCGAGCGGGTGCCAGGACGGTGCTGTCGCCCCCTTGAGGGAAGCCGCCACGTCGATCACAGGGTTTTCACGAACTGTCCCGGAGGCGAGCCGGCCATGCAACTGGCCCTTGTCAGCGGTCAGCAGGCGATCCGGCTTTTCGGAGCCGGCACCGTCCAGCGTGAGCTTTGTGGCGGCGAATGAGACGCGCTGCGGATTGCGTGGCGTGCCGCGTAGGCTCACCTGCGCCAGCGACCAATTCGCGGTCATCTTCGGCGCATGGCCGGGTTCGGCGATGGTCACCGGCCCATCGATCTCCGCCAGAACCAGCGTCGGCTGATAGACCTGCACTGCGGCAAGGACGCTGCCGGTTGCGAGCGCGACCGGCGGCCGCATCTTCTCGAATGTGGCCGTCACCTGGGTGCAGTGGATCTCGATCCGGAACGGAAATCCGCCGAGCGACTGGGAACCGCAGGTGTAAATTCGTCCGCCGCGCGCCTCGCGCTCGATCCAGCCCGCAATCGTGTCGCGGGCCCGGTCGGCCGCGTAGAACCAGAACGCGCACCACCCGGCCACCACGATCACGACCACAAGTACAGGGATGAGCCAGCCGATGGATCGGCGGCGCTGCTGGGCCGGGTGGCTGTCCGGGTAGCGATCCATTGCGCATCGTCCTGCAGGTCTTTTATAGGCTCACAAAGGGTCGGCGAATACGGCGTTTCGATGTTTGTGCCGCTCGTGCTAGTTGCTATCTCGCCTGTGCAATGAACCTAACGATCGACCAAATCCCCGAAGATTTATGGGTTTTCGGCTATGGCTCGCTGCTGTGGCGGCCGGGCTTTTCCTTTGTCGAGAAACATCCGGCGCGGATCACCGGGCTGCACCGCTCGCTCTGCGTCTACTCTTTTGTACATCGCGGCACCCCCGAGAAACCGGGGCTGGTGCTCGGGCTGGATCGCGGCGGCGCCTGCCGCGGCATTGCATTTCGGGTCCCGGCCGCTGACCGCCCCGCCACCATCGCCTATCTGCGCGAGCGCGAGCAGGCAACCGCGGTCTATCTCGAGGTGCTGCGCAATGTAACACTGCTCGCCAAGCCGGAGCGTCGGATCGATGCGTTGACTTATGTGGTCGATCGCGGGCATCCGCAATATGCCGGCAAGCTCTCGCTCGACCAGCGGCTGCACCTGATCCGCCAGGGGCACGGCCGCTCCGGCGCCAATCCGGACTATGTGCTGTCGACGGTCGCCGAACTCGAACGGCTCGGCTGCCGCGATGCGGAGCTTCACGCGCTGGCGGAGCGGCTGAGGGGCGCGGGGCACACGTCTCCCCTCCCCTCGGGAAGCGGTACGGAGGGGTCGGGCGCGGGGGGCAATTTCGCCTGATAATCGCAGCTACCCTCCACCCCGGCTCGTATCACCGGCACCATGCTCATCGACCCGCGCCACCGCTTCGCGGGCGGAGGGAAAAGAGCCCATCGCCACCAGTTCCGCCGTCTTGGTCTCGATCGCGTCCTGCAGCCGGTCATGGAAGGTCTGGCGGTCGAGACCGGGCGCGATCGGCGGGAGAAACTCGACGCGTACCACACCCGGGTATCGCATGAACGAGCGGCGCGGCCAGAACAGCCCCGAATTCAGCGCGACTGGCACGCAGGGTACCCCAAGCTCCGTGTAAAGAAACGCGACGCCGTACTTGTATTTCGGCTCGGCGCCGGGCGCGCGCCGCGTGCCTTCCGGAAAGATGATGATCTCGCGGCCATTCGCGGTTTCCTCGCGCGCACGCGCGGTCATCGCCGCCAGCGCCTGCGAGCGTGCGCCGCGATCGACCGGGATCATGCGCGCCTTCGCCGCGCACCAGCCGAAGAACGGGATCCAGAGAAGCTCGCGCTTGAGGATATAGGCCGGGTCCTTCAGCACCGTGATCAGGGCGAAGGTCTCCCACATCGACTGGTGCTTGGAGGCGATCAGCGCGGCGCCCTGCGGGATGTTGTCGAGCCCGCGAAACTCGCAGTCGATGTTGCAGATGATCCTCAGCAGCCAGAGGTTCACGCGGCTCCAGTTCTTCACCATCGCCAGCAGCGCGCCGCGCGGCATCAGGAGCGTCGGCATCGCCGCGATCAGATAGACGAACAGCACGAGATAGAAGACGATATTGAACGCAACAGAGCGGAGGACGATCACGACAGCGGCCCGAACTTGATCACGCGAAAATCTGATCGATCACCGGCACATTGATACGGGTGACCGCGGCGACGTATTTCACATATTCAGTGAACAGCAGCCGCAGGGTCGGGCCATGCGCCCAGCCGGCTTTCAGCTGATCGCTGATCACCGGGAACTCGATCAACGTGGTGTCCGGAAGCTGATGCGACAATTCCGCCATCGCGCGCGGCATGTGATAGTTCGACGTAACGACGATCAGCGATCTGAAGCCGCGGTCCGTCACCCAGCGCCGGGTCTCAGTCGCATTGGTGATGGTGTTCACGGCGGTTCGGTCGAGGTCGACGCAGCAGGCGATGATCGTCTCATGCTCGGGGCGGAGCCTGGCAATTTCACGTTCGCCGGTCATGCGGTTGACGCCCGAGATCAGCAGCCGCTGGCCCTTACCCCGCGCGAGGAGATCGATCGCATCCTCGATCCGCGACGCCCCGCCGGTCAGCACCACGATGCCGTCCGCCTTTTGGGTGAAGGCGGCTTCGGCGGTTGGAAGGCGATACACGAACCAAAGGAAGCCCAACCCGAATGCCAGAATGGCCACCAGCGCGCATCCGGCCAGCCAGCGGGCCGCGCGGATCAGGCGGCCGGCACCGGACCTGCGTTCTGCGCGCAATGGCGAATGTGATTCAGCTGACGGCATCGCTCCCAACCCCAATACCAGAATAGCGCCCAATGGGGCTCCGCAATGTTTCCGGGCTCAGATGGCGGCGATGGTCTGGTTCACGGTGCGCCGCGAGGCTTCGGATGCGACCGCCGCGATCACCACGATCTGCGCGAGAATCACCAGATAACCGTTAAAGCCGAGCGTGATCGATCCGAACAGCGCGGCGAATTGTTCGGCGCCGGCATTGCCGCGGATCAGGGCCTCGACCGGCCGGATCAGCGCGAACAGCACAATGGCGGCGGCCCCCCCGATCGCCCCGCCCTTCAGGCCGAGCCACAGGAAATGCCGCTGGAACTGCCCGGCAATGAAGCGGTCCTGCGCACCGATGAAATGCAGCACCTCGATCACGGGACGGTTCGCCGCCATCGCTCCGCGGGTGGCGAAATTGACGCTCAGGATCGTCGCTGCGATCACCAGGCCGAGCACGATGATACCCCCGATCATGACGAAATCGGCAATGGCGCGCATCCGGTCTATCCAGCCGCGGTGATCGTCGACCGAGGCGCCCGGCACCTTCGCCGCGAGCGCCTCGCGCAGGCCCGCAATGTCGACTGCGGCGCCGGGGGCAAGCTTGACCACGATGACGCGCGGCACCGGCAGTTCATCGAGCGACAGACCGCTGCCGAGCCAGGGCTCCAGCAGCCGCCCGGATTCCTCCTGCGAAAGGGGGCGGACCTCGGAGACCCCTGCAAA
>JBIQKQ010000003.1:0-3918 GCA_044506365.1 Hyphomicrobiales bacterium | reverse complement strand
AAACCCGCGGGCGATCGCGGCCGCCTGTGTCACGGCCGCAGCGGTCACCTGTCCGTCGACCGGCCTGATCTGGATCGTCACCTCGCGCAGCACCTCCGCCTGCCAGTCGGCAGCGTTCATGCGCACCAGCATGACCGCTCCGGTGGTCAGGGCGGCAAGAAACGTCATGATCGCCACCACCGCGACCAGCGCGCGCCCACCGATCGACTGGTGCGGCACGATCGGCGATTCCATTTTCGGCAATGGCGCCGCCGGCGCCTCGGCGGACTGCCGCGCCGCCTGCGCCGTCGGTCGTGTCGTCTTGCGCGCCGGGGCCATACCGTCTCAATCGTAGAGGTGCAGGCGGCCGCCATGCAGCACGAGGCGGCGCGCGTCAAACTGGTCCATCAGCGCGATATCGTGGGTGGCGATCACAATCGAGGTGCCGGACTTGTTCAGTTCCTGAAACAGATGCAGCAGCCGCTTGCCGAGCCCCGGATCGACATTGCCTGTCGGCTCGTCCGCCAGCAGCAGGTGCGGGCGCGCAACCACCGCGCGCGCGATCGCGGCGCGCTGCTTTTCGCCGCCCGACAGCACCGGCGGCAGCGCCCACATGCGGTCGCCGAGCCCGACCCATTGCAGAAGTTCGACCACCTCGTTGCGATAACTGCGCTCGTCGCGTCCCATGATGCGAAACGGCAGCGCCACATTCTCGTAGGTCGTCATATGGTCGAGCAGCCGGAAATCCTGGAAGACGATGCCGATCCGCCTGCGAAGCGCGGCGAGATTGTCGCTGCTGAGTGTCGAGGTATCGCGGCCGAACAGCGTGATCAGGCCGCGGGTCGGCTTCAGCGACAGGAACAGCAGCTTCAAAAGCGAGGTCTTGCCGGCCCCCGAAGGTCCGGTCAGGAACTGAAATGAATTCGGCTCGATGCGGAACGTCAGGTCGCGCAGGATTTCCTGCCCCATCCCGTATCGCAAGCCGACATTCTCGAATCGGACCACGCCCGCGCTCCGGTTTGCCCCCGCCCAATCCACGACCTTTCTGGTCTTTCCGGGGCGCGCCAAGCCAATCCTGCGCTTTTCCCACCGGCCGCCGGCAACGAGGAGCCTGCCAAGCTGGTCCGGCATGGTTTCCAATCCGTTAACGAACCGCTGCTAGCGTCGCAGCCGAACAAGTGGCTGCCGAATCAACGATGCTCATCGTCTGCCCCAATTGCGCGACTTCCTATCAGGTGACCCCGGAAAGCCTCGGCGAAACCGGGCGCTCGGTCCGCTGTCTAACCTGTCACAATCTGTGGTTTGAACAACCGCGCCAGGCTGCCGCGCCAGCCGATCCTGTCGACCCCGTCCAGATCCGTCCGCCGCTGAACGACGTGGTGGCTGTCGCCGGCGGGCAAACGCTCGCGAGCGAGGACGTCTCGTTTCTGGCGCCTGATGACCCTCTCGCCGCCAACCCACTGTCCGGTGCCGTGCCCTACGACGATGCGTCCCCACTCGTGGCGTCGGGCGAGCCCGCGGCAGACAGCATCGGGCATGATGCCCCAAAGAATATCGAGAGTTTCGCTACCAGCCGTGCCGGCAAGCGTCCGCCAGTTCGCCGCCGGCAGCCGCTGTCCCGGCACGCCCTGCCGGCCGCGATCTGCGCGCTCGCCCTCGCGCTGATCTGCCTCCTTGCCGCACGCCAGCAGGTGGTCCGTTTCCTGCCGCAGACCGCGTCGCTCTATGCAGCAATCGGATTGCCGGTGAACTTGCGCGGACTGGCTTTTGAAAACATTACAATCCTTCGCGAGACCGAGGACGGGGTTCCGATGCTGGTTGTCGCGGGGGATATCGTAGGCACCACGGGGCGGCATACCGAAGTGCCGCGACTACGATTTTCGGTCACCAACGAAGACGGCAAGGAAATATACGCATGGACCGCGCTGCCGCCGCGAAACTTGCTGCCGCCAGGTGAAACCCTGCCATTCCGATCGAGGCTCGCGTCGCCGCCCGCCGAAGCGAGCGGCGTATCCGTCCGCTTCTTCAACCGGCGCGACGCCCAAGCCGGTTTCTTGTGAGGGAATCATGGCCCGAATACTGCTCGCTGAGGACGAGGATTCATTGCGCGAACTGGTCGAGCGCGCGCTCAAGCAGAATGGGCACGACGTGGTCGCCAATTGCGACGGAGCGGCGGCGCTGGACGCACTGCTACGCGACGAGGGGCGCTACGATCTCCTGCTCACCGACATCAAGATGCCGATCATGGATGGCATCGCGCTGGCGCTCGCGGCGAGCCGTGATTATCCGGCATTGCCGATCCTGTTGATGACCGGCTATGCCGACCAGCGCGAACGCGCCTCCGGCCTCGAACTGCTGATCCGTGACGTGATCGCAAAGCCGTTCACGCTCGCAACGATTTGCGGAGCGGTCCGGGACGCGCTGGTGGTGCCGCAGATGCATTGAGGGCCATCCTTCGAGACGGCGCTTTCCGCTTCTCAGGATGAGGAAGCCTGCCGCCGAACCAACTGAGCAGGCACAAGGTGCCATCCTCCTGCCGGTGCAGCTTCGAACCGGCAGGAGGAAACCGTCAAAAATCCTTCAGCAGTCGCTCGATGTAATCCAGCTCGATCTGCGGGCGGGCCGGGTCGGCGAAGCGTCGGCGCAATTCATCGAGGATGCGGCGGGCCCGTTGCACATCGATCTCGCCTGGTACTCTCACGGTCTGGTCGTCACTGTAATCGCGGCCCTGCCGCAGCGGCCGGCCGAGCGGATCGGTCTCCTGTTGCGCACGTCCCGGCGCATTGCGGCCGGGCTGTCCGGGGCCCTGCCCCATGCCGGGCTGCTGCATCGCCTGCGCCATTCCCTGCGCGCCGCGGCGTAGCGCTTCGAGGGCGCGGCCCTGCGAGCCGACGGCGCCGTCGGCATTGCCGTCGCCAAGCTCACCCTCGGCCTCGCCCATCGCTTCGCCGGCCTTGCCGAGCTGGTCCATGCCGTCCTGGCCCTGCTCGCCCTGCTGGCCCAGGCCGCGCTCGCGCAATTGTTGGAGCAGCTTCTGCAACTGCTCACGCAGCGCCTGCTGGTTCTGCCGCAGTTCGCCCATGCCCTGCTGGTTCTGCTGACCTTGCTGGCCCTGCTGACCGCGCTGGCGTTCGCGGCGCTGATCCTGGCCTTGCCGGAAGGTGCGGTCACGCAATTGCTGCTGCTCGCGGATCATGTTGCCGAGTTCGTCCAGCGCCGACATCATGTCGTCGGCATCCTGATCGCCCTGCTGGCCGGGACGGGCCATCTGGAGATTTTCGAGCATCTGCTGCAATTCCTGCAGCAGCCGCTGCGCGGCATCCTTGGCGCCGGAGCGCGCAAGCTGCTCGAGCCGGTCGATCATATTCTTGAGGTCCTGCGAGCGCAGGTTGCGCGCATTCGGATCCATCGGGCGCGCCGTCTGCTGCGGGTTCTTTCGCATCTCTTCGGCCAGCGCCTGAAGGAACTTGTCGAGTGCGGCGCGCAGATCGTCGGTGAGCTTCTTGATCTCCTCCTCGCTCGCGCCGCGTTCCAGCGCCTGACGCAACGCCTCCTGAGCGGCACGGAGCGCGGCCTCGGCGTCGGAAATGTTGCCGTCCTCGATCCAGGTCGCCATGTCCCACAGGCGGGCAACCACCTCGCGCAGCGAATCGTCGGACTTGGCGCGCGCCAATTGCCAGTAGATCGAACGCAGACCGAGATAGACCGATGCTTCGATCTGGAACACTTCCGGCGCCATGGCGAGCGCATCGAGCGCGGTCAGGACGCGCGGCCTCGTTTCCGCATCGAGCGCAAGAACACGGCGCTGCTCGATCAACGCGCGCGCCATCGGCTTGGTGAACAGGCGCTCCGGCAACCGCATCTCGAAGGGCTCGGACCGTCCCTCGTTGCCGCCCTCATCGCGCGCCAGCAGCGTCAGCACCACGTCGGCGCCGGCCC
>JBIQKQ010000114.1:5728-11075 GCA_044506365.1 Hyphomicrobiales bacterium | reverse complement strand
GGCTTCCTCGGCGCGGCGGGCGTGCTCGATTTCGCCGGCGGCCTCGTGGTGCATCTGAATTGCGGCGTCGCCGGACTTGTCGCGGCGCTCGTGCTCGGCGCGCGCCGTGGCTATGGCTCGGAGAATCTTGCGCCGTTCAATCTCGGGCTCGCGGTGATCGGCACCGGCATGCTGTGGGTCGGCTGGTTCGGCTTCAACGGCGGCTCCGCGCTGTCGGCCGGATCACGCGCGGCGATGGCGATCGTGGTGACGCATCTCGCCGCCTGCGCCGGCGCGATCGCCTGGGTGGTCCTGGAATGGTGGACCCGCGGCAAGCCGTCGGTGCTCGGCATGATCTCCGGCGCAATCGCCGGGCTCGGCACCATTACGCCGGCCTCCGGCTTCGTGATGCCGATGCACGGCCTGATCATCGGCGTGATCGCGGGCGCCGTGTGCTTCTGGGCCTGCACCTGGCTGAAGCTGAAACTTGGCTATGACGATTCGCTGGACGTGTTCGGCGTGCATGGCGTCGGCGGCCTGACCGGCACGCTGCTGGTCGGCGTGTTCGCTGTCGCCACCGTCTCGGCGACGCCCGAAGCCGCCGGCACCGCGGGCCTGCTCGAAGGCAATCCCGGGCTGGTGCTCACGCAGCTTTACGGGATCGCGGTCACGCTGATCTGGTGCGGCGCCGTCACCTTCGTGCTGCTCAAGGTGATCGGCTTCCTTGTTCCGCTGCGCGTTTCCCAGCAGCAGGAACTCGCGGGCCTCGACATCACCCAGCACGGCGAGGCGCTGCAATAAGCGCACGGCGCGCGCGCCGCTCGCGCATGCGGTGGCAGAACATAGGACTGCGCCACAGCGGTCCACGGCAACATTTATTCGGGGAGAGGCGGGAAGGAAGAATAATATACTCTTTTTTCGGCACCTATTGTGCATCTTTGGAACAATATTCTATATGGCGAGGGTGAGCGCTGCGAACGGCAGCGCCGGAAAGGAATTCCCATGCCACGTCTGCTCTCTGGCGCTGCGCTCGCAGCCGCCTTGTTCCTCGCTGGAACCGCCGGTTCGCCGGCCCGGGATTTTCCAAACCGCGCGGTCACGGTCGTCGTGCCGTTCTCGGCCGGCGGCCCGACCGACGCACTGATCCGCACGCTGGGCGAGCGGATGCATCAGAGCCTCGGGCAACCGGTGCTGGTCGAAAACGTGACCGGCGCCGCCGGTACGATCGGAGTCGGCCGGGTCGCCAAGGCGCCGGGCGACGGCTACACGCTGAGCTTCGGCCACTGGAGCACGCATGTGATCAACGGCGCGGTCTATCCGCTGCCGTTCGATCTCCTGACCGATTTCGAGCCGGTGGCGCTGCTCACCAGCTATCCGATGGTGCTGGTCTCGAAGAACGATGTGCCGGCGAAGAACCTGAAGGAATTCGTCGCATGGACGAAGGCGAATCAGGACAAGGCCGCGGTCGGCAGCATCGGCGCCGGCAGCGCGGCGCATGTCGCCGGCGTATATTTCGAAAACCTCGCCGGCGTGAAGCTCAATTATATCCCGTATCGGGGCGCCGCGCCTGCGCTGCAGGATCTGCTCGCCGGCAATATCGATTTCATGTTCGACCATGTCGCGAACGCATTGCCGCATGTGAAGGACGGCAAGATCCGCGCTTATGCGGTGACGTCTGACAAGC
The DNA here is from genome assembly GCA_044506365.1 of Hyphomicrobiales bacterium. Taxonomy (GTDB): domain Bacteria; phylum Pseudomonadota; class Alphaproteobacteria; order Rhizobiales; family Xanthobacteraceae; genus Pseudorhodoplanes. Next base: position 9,412 of record JBIQKQ010000114.1, on the reverse strand, counting down.
GCCTGCCGTCCGCGCCCGATATTCCGACGGTCGATGAAGCCGGGCTGCCGAAGCTGCATGTGTCGATCTGGTATGGATTGTGGGCGCCGAAGGGCACGCCAAAGGATGTCGTCGCGAAGCTGAATGCCGCGGTGAAGGACGCGCTCGCCGATCCCGCCGTGCGCGCGAAGCTGGAAGCACTGGGGCAAGTGATCGCACCGCCCGAACAGCAGACGCCGGAAGCATTGGCCGCGCATCAGAAGGCGGAGATCGAAAAGTGGTGGCCTATCGTGAAGGCCGCAAATATCAAGATCAGCACGAACTGATCATCGTTTGAAAAAGGGCGCGGCGGCCCCCTTGCCGCGCCTTCCATTGCGAGCTTCGACAGCACATGCCGGACACATTCATCGACTATTACGACGCGATGTCGTCACCTTGGACCTATCTCGGTCACCAGAGGTTTGAAGCGCTGGCGCAGCGGTTCAACCTGACCATCCGGCACAAGCCAATGGACCTGCTGAAGGTGTGGTCGGTATCAGGCGGGCTGCCGCTGAAACAACGCGCAAAGCAGCGGCAGGTCTATCGGCATCTCGAATTGAAACGCTGGAGCGAAATCCTCAAGCGTCCGTGCAATCTCGAACCGGCCTTTCATCCGGTTGCCGACCGCCGCGCCTGTTATCTCGTGATCGCAGCGATGCAGCGCGGTCTCGACTGGAGCCGGCTGACCAATGCCGTGCTGCGCGCGGTGTGGGTCGAGGATCGCAACATCGCCGATCACGCAACGCTGATTGCCATCGCCGACGAGAATGGTTTCGACGGAAGGGCATTGCTTGCGGCAACCGAGGACGAGGCGGTGAAGGCCGAATACGAGCGCAATACCGAGGAGGCGATCAGCATCGGTGTGTTCGGCGCGCCCACCTATGTCTACGAACGCGAACAATTCTGGGGTCAGGATCGCCTGCTGATGCTCGAATACCGGCTGGCGCAAAAGCATGGCCTGCCGACCGACCGTTTCTATTTCGGTTGATCGCGGCGGCGGCGCGCGACGGTTCTTTCCAGATTGTCCCGCATAAGCCCGGCTTTCGCGGGGCTTTAAATGTCCGCCGGCAGAACCCACCGGCGCCTGACTGTTTGCTAGGCAGCCGTGGCGCTGGTTTGTGCGGTGCCGCAAACGGCGCGGCCTCCACCTGTCGCGACACACCTGATTTCCCTTCCAAGTCAGTCTCTTAGAGCCGCCGGCGCGAAGTGGCACGGGGTTTGATTCCGATCCCCCGGGAGCCGGCGGGGGCGGCACAGCCGTGCAGGCCGGATCCCGAGTGAGACAGCCCGGAACGGCGTACGCCGCGTCGGGCCAACGGGGATCGAACCACATGAAAATCGTCATGGCCGTCATCAAGCCATTCAAGCTCGACGAGGTCCGCGACGCCCTGACCGCGATCGGGGTGCACGGCATGACCGTCACGGAGGTCAAGGGCTACGGCCGACAGAAGGGGCACACCGAAATCTATCGCGGCACCGAATACGCCGTGAGCTTCCTGCCCAAAATCAAGATCGAGGTCGCGGTCGACTCGGGTCAGGTCGAGAAGGTCATCGAAGCCATCGCCGGCGCCGCCAAGACCGGCCAGATCGGCGACGGCAAAATCTTCGTCCTCGACCTGGAAGCCGCCGTGCGCATCCGCACCGGCGAGACAGACGTCTCCGCCCTCTAAGCGAACGATTCGGACAGGAGTTCTATTATGTCGTTCAAGTTTCCAACACGGGCGGGAGTGACCACCGCGCTTTCTGCCGCGGCCGTGCTCGCGATGTCGTCAGCGTTCGCGCAGGACAAGCCCACACCCAAGCTCGATACCGGCGACACCGCCTGGATGCTGACCTCGACCGTGATCGTCCTGATGATGACGGTCCCCGGCCTCGCCCTGTTTTACGCCGGCATGGTGCGCAAGAAGAACATCCTCGCCACGCTGATGCAGAGCTTTGCGATCTGCTGCCTGATCAGCATCCTTTGGATGATCTGCGGCTATTCGCTCGCGCTCTCTGAAGGTCCCGCGGGCACGAATGCCTATATCGGCGGCCTGTCCAAGGCCATGTTCGCCGGCGTCACCAATGACTCGCTGTCCGGCACGATCCCGGAATGGGTCTTCATCACGTTCCAGATGACCTTCGCAATCATCACGCCCGCACTCATCACGGGCGCCTTTGCGGAACGCATGAAGTTCTCGGCGATGCTCTGGTTCATGGCCCTGTGGTCGCTCTTGGTCTATGTGCCGATCGCACACTGGGTCTGGGGCGGCGGCTTCCTCGCCACCGCGGGCGTGCTCGACTTCGCAGGCGGCACCGTCGTCCATATCAATGCCGGTATCGCAGGCCTTGTTGCCTGTATCATCCTCGGCAGGCGCAAGGGTTACGGCACCGCCAATCTGGCGCCGTATAACCTCACCTACTCGCTGATCGGCGCCTCTCTGCTGTGGGTCGGCTGGTTCGGCTTCAACGCCGGCTCGGCGCTCGTCGCCGGCGGCCTCACCGGCGTCGCAATGCTCAACACGCAGGTTGCGACAGCCGCGGCCGCGCTGGCCTGGATGTTCTGCGAATGGTCGGTCGTGAAAAAACCGAGCCTCCTCGGCATCATCTCCGGGGCGATCGGTGGTCTCGTGGCGATCACCCCGGCGGCAGGCTTTGTCAATCCGACCGGCGCGCTGATCATCGGCGTCGTGGCCGGGATCGGCTGCTACATCGCTGCGGTTCACATCAAAAAGGCGCTTGGCTACGATGACTCGCTCGACGTCTTTGGCGTCCATGGCGTGGGCGGCATCATCGGCGCGATCCTGACCGGCGTCCTCGCCGACGCGGCGATCAACGAAGCCGGCAAGGATGCGAGCATCGGATTGCAAGTCTACGGCGTCGCCGTCACGATCGTCTACACGGCTATCGTCAGCGCCATCATCCTGTTCGTCATCAATGTGGCGATCGGGTTGCGTGTCACACCGGCTCAGGAAGAAGAAGGGCTCGACATCACCCTGCATGGAGAATCCATTCAGGAGTAATCACGATTCGCGCGGCGGGGCGTTACCCGGCACCGCCCCTCGCCGAATGGAAGCTCCGGTCGCAAGACCGGAGCTTCTTTTGTTGATCAGCTCGGGATGTCGGCAATGCCCGGCTTGCGTGACTCTTCAGACTCGGATTTGGCTCTCGCTGGGTCGGTCCAGCCGGCATCGGCGACAGCCTGTTCGCCTTCCTGCATCGCGCTGTCATAGACGCGTTCGGCGACCTGCATGGCCTTGTCGCTCTGTTCGCGCAGGGTATCCAGCGCGCGATCTTTCAGATCATCGCTCGCGCGTCCCATCAGACGGTCCTCGGCTTCCGTCCTCGGCATCATGCAGCCAATCGCCGCTCCGAGCGCAAGTCCGAGTGCGCCGAGCAACAGCGGCTGCTCGCGCATCAGGCTTGTGAGCCGATCGCCGGCCGCCCGCTGAAACCGCGCGGCCTTATGGCGGGTGGCGTCGGCGGCCTGATACATGCGATTGGAGGCATCGGCGGCGGTGCCGGCCGCCGACTCATAGGCCTGACCGGCACGATCTCGCATCGCGTTCATGCCGTCGGCCATGCGCGAGGCGGCACCGCTCGCACTGTCTGCAAAGCGCGAGGCTGCATCGCTTGCACTATTTGCAAAGCCCGAGGCCGCGTCGCTTGCACTGTCTGCAAAGCCAG
>JBIQKQ010000114.1:0-5628 GCA_044506365.1 Hyphomicrobiales bacterium | reverse complement strand
CGTAACCATCGGAGCCGCGATCGCGCCGCGCCAGCATCAGCCACGCCAGACCTGCGCCGACAAGCGCCACCGGCAGCGGGTTGTTCTTCGCCTGCTGTCCGAGATTGCGGGTAAATTGCGCAACGCCGCCGTCGCGAACGAGGCTCAGCCCCTCGTCGAGCATGCCGCCGGGACTGAGACGTGAGCGCAGACGATCCAGCGAGGCTTCAAGATTGGCGCGCGCGTCTTCGGCATCGCGTCCGGCTTGCGTCGTCTCTTCGCTTTTCATGTCCGCACCTGTTGTTTGGCGAGGGAGGCGTCGTTCCGCAATTGGCGGATCGTGGCGTGCGGAACGAGTTTGTCCGCCTTGAAACTGCGGATGCCGGCAAAGAGAAGGATGAGGCCAATCACCAGCGCCGCGCCGCCGACGATCGCGGCTGCGAGCGTGGGATCCATGCCCTGATCCGCCAGCGCGCTGACCAGCGCAGTCATCAGCACGACCAGCGCGGGAATGAGCAGCACAGCGCCGATCACCAGCATGGTCACGCCGCGGGTGACCTGACCCATCTTGTCGCTGACTTCCGCACGCGCGAGGCGCACCTCGCTGCGGAACAGCGCCGAACCGTCGGCGACGACATCCGCGAACAGGTCGGGCAACGCCCGCCGCCGCAGACCCGCGCCTTGTGTCATCTCGTCCATCAGCGGCTCCTTACAGGTTGGGCGAAGGGTGATAGGGCTGTTCCGGCGTACCGGACTGCTTTTCACCGGAGGTCTTGAGGAAGCGCGCCAACACGAGGCCGGCGGCAAAGCTGCCAGCCATGAAGGTCAGCGGCTGGCGGCGCGCGAAATCGTGGATCGTGCCGTAGATGTCGCGGACATCCTTGCTCCGGAACGACCGGGACATCCGGTCGAGCCCGTCAGCGGCTTCGTGCAGCAGGCCGGCCATTCCCGAATTCGAACCGTCAAGCGACTCGGCCGCCTTGTGCGCCGCCTCCGCCAGAGACTGGACCTGATCGAGACCGGCATCCTTCTGGGCGTTGGCGAAACCCTTCAGCTTCTCGCGGGTGCCGCCGAATGCACGTTCGCCCTGACCATCCGAGCCGCTTCCGTTTGAGCGCGAACCGGACCGGAACCCGTCGCCCCCTTCACGCTGATAGCCGTGCTCATGGGTTTCGCTCATAAGGGATAACCTCCGCGGGTACTCCGCATTTTGCGGTTCTTGCGTTTTTGCAAAGACGTGTGAGGTCCAACCGCAGCGACGCAGCGCGGTTCCTTATCGTTAAAGAAATTCGTCCACGTCCCCTGCAGGTTGCCGCATTCGGGTGTCAGGACCGGCTGCGGTCGATGGTTAATCGGACCTTAACCAGCGCGGCCTAGGCTCGCGCAATATCGAGTAATCCGGCCGAAATGCGCGTGATGTTCATGAATGCCGCCGAACGCGAACAGCCTCCCTCGTCGGCGCGGACGGCGCAAACGCGTGCGCAGAACCGCTCGGCTTTCGCGCGGCTGAACGACCTGCTGGCGCCGATCGAACCCGGCAAACCGGCCATCAACTGCGCCGTGGGCGAGCCGCAGCACCCGTTTCCGGCCTTTGCCGGGCCGGTTTTTGCGCAGCATCTTGCCGATCTCGGCCGTTATCCGGCCAACAAGGGCACCGACCTGTTCCGCAACTCGGTCGGCCGCTGGCTGAGCCGCCGCTACGCCCTGCCCCGCCCGCTCGATCCCGAAACCGAAATCCTGGTGCTGAACGGCACCCGCGAGGGCCTGTTTCTGGCCGCGCTGGCCGCCGCCGGCTATGCCGCGCCGTCCGTCGCAAGACCCGCGATTCTTGTGCCCAATCCCTGCTACGGGGCTTATTCGGCCGGCGCCGCGGCCTCGCATTGCGAGACCGTGTACATGCCCGCGACGGCGGCAAGCGGCTTTCTTCCCGATCTCGATGCGCTCGATGAAACGCTGCTCGCGCGAACGGTTGCCTTTTACCTCGCCTCCCCCGCCAATCCGCAAGGCTCGGTGGCCAGTCGCGACTACCTCTCGCGCCTTGTCGCGCTCGCCCGCAAGCACGGTTTCATGATTTTTTCCGACGAGTGCTATTCGGAAATCTATTTCCGCGAAAAGCCGGTCGGGATTCTGGAAGTTGCGGGACCGGATTACGCCAGCACCGTTACATTCAACTCGCTGTCAAAGCGCTCGAACCTGCCCGGTTTGCGCGTCGGATTCGTCGCCGGCGACCGAACGTTCCTTGCGCGATTTCTCGAATATCGTAACAACGCCGCTCCGCAGGTGCCGATGCCGGCGCAGGCGGTGGCCGCAGCAGCGCTCGATGACGAAGAGCACGTGATTGAGAACCGCAAGCTCTATGAACAGAAATTCGACCTGGCCGACCAGATCATCGGCGATCGCTACGGCTACAGGCGTCCGGGCGGCGGCTTCTTCCTGTGGCTCGACGTGTCGGCTCAGGGCGGCAGCGTGACGGCGACGGAGCGCCTGTGGCGCGAAGCCGGCCTGCGCGTGCTGCCCGGCGAATATGCCTCCTTCACCGCGAACGACGGCGGCAATCCCGGCCGCGACTATATCCGCGTCGCCATGGTGCATGACAACGCGGCCACCGCCGAGGCGCTGCACCGCCTCGTGGCCGTGCTCGGGTGATGCGCATGCCGGCCATCAGTCAACGCGGGCTCGACCGCTTCGAGTTTCTCTCCGACGATTTGCGCAACGCAATCCGCAAGCGGGTTGGCGAGCTTTTTGGCCTGGCGCTACTGCTCGTCGCACTGCTGCTGACGGTCGCCCTCGCCACCTGGTCGGTGCAGGACCCGAGCCTCAGCCACGCGACCGATGCGCCGGTGCGCAATTGGCTCGGCCGCTCCGGCGCGATCTTCGCCGATCTGTCGATCCAGCTGTTCGGGCTGGCGTCGGTACTGCTGGTGCTGCCGCTCGCAATGTGGGGGTGGCTGCTGCTGACGCACCGCGCACCCGGCCGCCCCGGAACGCGCGCACTGTTCTGGCTTGCCGCACTCGTCCTGGGCGCCGCTTTCGCGTCCTGCCTGCCGCGTACCGCCGGCTGGCCGCTGCCCGCCGGAATGGGCGGCGTGACCGGTGATGCCCTTCTCAAGGCGCCGCTCTGGCTGTTGGGCGGCGTGTTGTCGGGAACCAGCCGGATTGTGCTTGCGAGCGTGATCGGCGCGGCGGCGCTTGCCGCCATTGCCGTCGTGCTTGGCTTCGGCCTGCGTCAAAGCGGCGATCTCGTGCAGGACATTCACCGCGAAGCCGAGGAGTTCGAGGAAGACGAAGAGCGCACTTCGGTTTCACTCGGCTGGATCGTGCATCTCCTGCTCAGCGCCAAGGCGCGCGTCGCGCTGTTCATCCGCCGCCGTCTGTCGGGTGACGACGAGTTGATGGCACGGCCCGCGACGCGGCCCGCCGCGCGCGCGGAACCGCGCCTGCAGCAGGCCGAACTGCAGGACGAGCAAGATTACGAGGAGGAAGACGACGAAGAGGAGGAAGAGGAGCAGGAGCCGGAAGAGCCCGCACCCCGGCCGCGCAGGGCGCGCGCCCAGCCGCAGCCGAAGGCGCGCCGCTCCGGAGCCTTCGTTCTGCCGGCGCTGAACCTGCTCGCCGCGCCCAAACCCGGCGACAAGGCGACCCTCAGCACCGAGGAGATCGAGGAACACGCGGAGGCGCTGGAAAGCGTGCTGGAGGATTTCGGCGTCAAGGGCGAGATCATCAATGCGCGCCCGGGCCCGGTGGTGACGCTGTACGAACTCGAGCCGGCGCCCGGCATCAAGTCGTCGCGCGTGATCGGGCTCGCCGACGACATCGCGCGTTCGATGAGCGCGGTGTCGGCGCGTGTCGCCGTCGTTCCCGGCCGCAACGCCATCGGCATCGAACTGCCGAACGAATTTCGCGAGAAGGTGTATTTCCGGGAGATGCTGGCCTCCCCCGAATACAACAACACGCCGGCCAAGCTGCCGCTCTGTCTCGGCAAGACCATCGGCGGCGAGCCCGTGGTGGTCGATCTGGCGCGCATGCCGCATCTTCTGATCGCCGGAACCACCGGTTCGGGCAAGTCGGTGGCGATCAACACCATGCTGCTGTCGCTGCTTTACAAGCTGCGACCGGATCAATGCCGGCTCATCATGATCGATCCGAAGATGCTCGAACTGTCGGTCTATGACGGCATCCCGCATCTCCTCACGCCGGTCGTCACCGATCCGAAGAAGGCGGTGGTCGCTCTCAAATGGGCGGTGCGCGAGATGGAAGAGCGCTACAAGAAAATGTCGAAGCTCGGCGTGCGCAACATCGACGGCTACAACACGCGCGTCAACGAAGCCAAGGCCAAGGGCGAAACGCTCACCCGCACCGTGCATACCGGCTACGACAAGGAAACCGGCGAAGCAATTTACGAAACCGAGGATCTCGCATTCGAGGAATTGCCCTATCTCGTGGTCGTCGTCGACGAGATGGCCGACCTGATGATGGTGGCGGGAAAAGACATCGAAGGCGCGATCCAGCGTCTTGCGCAGATGGCGCGCGCCGCCGGCATCCATGTCGTGCTCGCGACCCAGCGTCCGTCGGTCGACGTCATCACCGGCACGATCAAGGCGAATTTCCCGACCCGCATCTCGTTCCAGGTGACATCGAAGATCGACAGCCGCACCATTCTCGGCGAACAGGGCGCCGAGCAGCTGCTCGGTCAGGGCGACATGCTCTACATGGCCGGCGGCGGCCGCATCAGTCGCGTCCACGGACCGTTCGTCGCCGACGACGAGGTCGAGAAGGTTGTGCGTCACCTGAAGACGCAGGGCGTGCCGCAATATCTCGAAGAGGTCACGCGCGACGAAGCCGAAGACGAGGACGGCGCGGTGTTCGACAATACCGGCATGGGCGCGGAAAAGGACCTCTACCAGCAGGCGGTCGAGGTGGTGCTGCGCGACCGCAAAGCCTCAACCAGCTACATTCAGCGGCGGCTCCAGATCGGCTATAACCGGGCAGCCTCGCTGATGGAACGGATGGAACAGGAAGGTGTGGTCGGACAGCCCAACCACGCCGGCAAGCGGGAAATTCTGATCGAGGAAGGGGCCAGCCGGTTCGGGTGAGATGGCGCGTTTTGAAGCGACACACTCAGTGCGCTTTCCGCCTTGCAAGGGCAGGGCAATCGCATCTGACCACGGCATGCACGGTGCGCTCCCTCTCCTGAAAGGGGGAGGGATGGGGAGGGGTCAGATATTGCATGAGTTGCGAAGGATCGAACCCCACCCGACTGCCTCAGCTTACGCTTCGACAGGTACCTCCCCCTTTCAGGGGGAGGTAAGACCGCCGGCAGCCGCTTGAGAATCGACCTCATGCCGATTAACTCGGGCAGGGGCCGCCAAAACGCCATCGCCAGGGCCTAAAGGCCGGGCAGGAGTGGAAAATATGATGCGGACGCTGCCGAGCTTATGTGCCATCGCGGTGAGCGGCCTTGCGGCTGCGGCGCTGACCCTGTCCGCGTCGGCGCAAACGGTGCCGCTGCCAAAGCCTGCGCCGCTTGCGAAAGCCGGCGATATCATGGTCGCACAGGCGCAGCGCCCCGTGCCTCCCGGCAGCATTGGAACGCCGCCGGCCCCTGTCCGTCCGAATGCGCCTGTCGGCAAGCCGGGCGAAGCCACGGCT